>NZ_CADFEC010000030.1:0-70456 GCF_902833195.1 Burkholderia sp. BCC1638 | reverse complement strand
GCGCCACAACCAAGCGCTCATCGCGCTCGCACGGCGACGCTGTGACGTCCTGTTCGCCATGCTGCGCGACGGCACCATTTACCAACCCAAGTCAGCCCCTACCGCTTGACGAAACACATAGGGGCACCCCCCGACCAGCGTGGCGAACCCGGCGCGCCGAGGCGGTCGACGACGCTGGTCGATGCCCTGTTCCTCAACGATGCCTTTCAGGCCCAACTGCTCGCGCTGGTAGCTCGCGCTCGCGCGCACGTTGGGCAAGCCCTGCGCAGCCGCCGCGCTCGCCCGCGCGCGGCCGATGCCGACATCAGTGCATCGGGCCGCCGGACGGCGCCTTGTATTCGCTACGCGCGCCCATCGCGTCCTCGACGGTCTGCACGCCGCGCAGCGCGGCCACACCGTCGACGACGGCGTGCCGTTCCGCTTCTTCCACCTGCCCGCTCAGGCGCACGTGCCCGTGCTCGACGGTCACGTCGACGTCGCGCGGATGCCCGGCCAGATGACCCAGCGCGGCACGTACGCGTTCGGTGACCTGGGCGTCGTTCGCGTCGCCCGCGAGCCAGTCGGCGCGCAGTCCCGCGATCGCGCCGCGCGCATGGTCGGCCGCGCGCTTCGCCTGCGTATTTGCGTAGTCGACCACGCCGTGCCGGCCCGCAGCGGCCTTGTCCCGCACGTACGCGCGCCGCCGCCGGCCCGATGCCGGATCGAGGAAGTACATCGCCGCCGCGCCGCACGCGACGGCCACCGCGAGATTCAACAACGGATTGATCGAGCGAGTTCTGGAAGTCATGGGAGCACCGTAGTCGATACCCGGAACCGCCGGGCTTCGTCGACACGGGCAGCATGTGCCGTTCCTTACCGCGACAGTGCCGCCGCGGCGGTGCGCGCCCGCCCGCGCGGCATCCGGAGCGCGTGCCCCTCTGCAGCCGTGCGATCGAAATGACAAGCGCTTGAAAATTCCGTGTTCGGCGAGCACCGTCGGCAACGGGGACGCCGGGCGTGAAAGCCGGTGCGAGCGTCGTTGACGTGCCCGGAACGACGCGGTACGGGGCCCGGCCGTCCCCTGCAAGCGCAGTTGATGCATGAGCGTCGGGCAACACGGCGCCGTCGCGTCGCGGGCGCGAGCGCGATTGACCGTTAGTTGCGATCTAGAGATCGCGCGTCCGGGTCTCGCACGTCGTCGATCGTCGGTGCCGCGAAAAGCGCCATCGTTGCGCGCCGGATTACCTGCCATTGCCCGCAGCGCCTGCCTTCACCACCCGTGCCTGATGCGGCCGCGCGGCACATGCCTTGCGCGACGCCCGGCAGCGCCGCGCACAACGATCGCCTTCGCGGCTCATCGGCTCTTCCCGAACCAAGGAGAAACGGCATGGCGACAGTGGCGGATTTCATCGTCGAACGGTTGTACTACTGGGGCGTGCGCCGCGTGTACGGCTACCGGGGCGACGGCATCAACGGCTTCTTCGGCGCGCTCGGCCGGGCGGAGGGCAAGATCGAATTCATCCAGGCGCGCCACGAGGAGATGGCGGCCTTCATGGCGTCGGCACATGCAAAATTTACAGGCGAGCTCGGCGTATGCGTCGCGATCTCGGGCCCCGGCGCCTCGCACCTCGTGACCGGCCTGTACGACGCGCGGCTCGACCACATGCCGGTGCTCGCGATCGTCGGCCAGCAGGCGCGCGCCGCGCTCGGCGGCCACTATCAGCAGGAAGTCGACCTGCCGGCGCTGTTCAAGGACGTTGCGGGCGCATTCGTCCAGCTTGCCGTCGTGCCGGGCCAGGTGCGCCATCTGGTCGACCGCGCGGTGCGCATCGCGCTCGGCACGCGCACGGTGACCGCGCTGGTGCTGCCGAACGACCTGCAGGAACTCGACTACGCGCCGCCGAAGCGCGCGCACGGCACCGTGCACTCCGGGGTCGGCTACACGGCGCCGAAGGTGGTGCCGTATGCCGACGACCTGCAGCGCGCGGCCGACGTGCTCAATGCCGGCAAGAAGGTCGCGATGCTGGTCGGCGCGGGCGCAGCGAAGGCGTTGCTCGGCAAGGCCGCGCTGCCGGACGACCTGCCGTGGGTCACGGGCTCCATCGGGCTGCTCGGCACGAAGCCGAGCTACGAACTGATGACCGAATGCGACACGCTGCTCGTCGTCGGCTCGGGCTTCCCATACTCGGAATTCCTGCCGAAGGAAGGCCAGGCGCGCGGCGTGCAGATCGACCTGAAGGCAGACATGCTGAGCCTGCGCTACCCGATGGAGGTCAATCTCGTCGGCGACAGCGCCGAGACGTTGCGCGCGCTGCTGCCGCTGTTGAAGGAACGGCACGACACGAGTTGGCGCGACCAGATCGCGAAATGGAACGCGGACTGGCACGAGACGCTGGCCGCGCGCGCGGCCGCAAAGGCGAGCGCCGGGCGCGGCGTGAATCCGCAGCGCGCATTCACCGAGCTGTCGCCACGGTTGCCCGACGACGTGATCCTGACGAGCGATTCGGGCTCCTGCGCGAACTGGTATGCGCGCGACCTGATGATGCGACGCGGGATGATGGGTTCGCTGTCGGGCGGGCTCGCGTCGATGGGCGCGGCCGTGCCGTATGCGATCGCCGCGAAGTTCGCGTACCCGGTGCGCCCGGTGATCGCAATGGTCGGCGACGGCGCGATGCAGATGAACAACATGGCCGAGCTGATCACGGTCGCGAAGTACTGGCGGCAATGGCCCGACCCGCGCTGGATCTGCATGGTGCTCAACAACGAGGATCTGAACCAGGTGACGTGGGAACAGCGCGTGATGGAAGGCGATCCGAAGCTCGACGCTTCGCAGCAAATTCCGAACGTGCCGTACTACCGCTTCGCGACGCTGCTCGGGCTGAAGGGCATCTACGTCGACGATCCGGAACAGCTCGGCGCTGCATGGGACGAAGCGCTCGCGTCGGACCGTCCGGTCGTGCTCGAGGTCAAGAGCGATCCGGAAGTGCCGCCGCTGCCGCCGCACGTGACGCTGCAGCAGGCGAAGCATTTTGCCGAAACGTTGGTGAAGGGCGACCCGCGCGAAGCGAACGTGATCGTCGAGACCGCGCGGCAGGTGCTATCGGCCGTGCTGCCGGGCAACGGCGAGCGCGGCGGCAAGGGAGGCAAGCACGAGTCGTAGCACTTGACGGGCGGGACGACACGAAGCGTGCGTCGTGCCGTGCTGCCCCGTCGCGTGCGGCGCGGTGCTGCACGTCAGCCGGTATCGACGTCGTCTCGCCAGTCGCCCTCCAGCGCGATCGCCGCGTTGACCAGCCCGACCTGCGCAAGCGTGAACGGAAAATTCCCGCACATGCGCCGCGCCTTCACGTCGTACTCTTCCGACAGCAGCCCGACGTCGTTGCGCAGGGCCAGCAGCCGCTCGAACAGCGCGTGCGCGTCGGCGTCGCGGCCCTGCATCTGGTAAACCTGCGCGAGCCAGAAGCCGGCCGCGACGAACGCACCCTCGTTGCCTTCGCAACCATCCTTGAAACGCGGCGGGCGATAACGGAACGGCAGGCCGTCCTCGACCAGTTCGCGCTCGATCGCGGCGACCGTCGCCGCGACGCGTGGATCCGACGCATCGAGCATCCCCGTCAGCGGAATCAGCAGCAGGCTCACGTCGAGCCCGTCGCCATCGTAGCGGTCGACGAAGCGGCCGAGTTTCGGGTGATAGCCACGGGCGAGCACATCCGCGTGCACGGTGTCGGCCCAGCGCCGCCACTCCTCGAGTGGCGCGTGATGGCCGAACGCGCGCGCGGAACGATACGCACTTTCGACGGCCGCCCATACCATCACCTTCGACGACGTAAACGGGTGCCGGCCGCTGCGCACCTCCCAGATCCCCTCGTCCGGCTCGCGCCAGATCGTCGCGAGATGGTCGAGCAGCCGCCGCTCGAGCGTCCACGCATCGTCGTCGGGCGGCAGCCCGTGCCGGCGCGCCTGGTACAGCGCGGCCAGCACCTCGCCGTAGACGTCCAGCTGCAGTTGTTCGGCCGCCGCGTTGCCGAAGCGCACCGGCCGCGCGCCTTCGTAACCGGCCAGGTGAGCGGCCGACCATTCGTCCGCGCGCCGGCCGCCGTCGGCCGCGTACAGCACCTGCAATTGCGCGGGATGATCGGCGATCGCGCGCACCAGCCAGTCTCGCCAGCGCGCGGCCTCCTCGCGATAGCCGCAGCGCACCAGCGCGCGCAGCGTGAAGCTCGCGTCGCGCAGCCAGCAGAACCGGTAATCCCAGTTGCGCACGCCGCCGAAGCGTTCGGGCAGCGAGCTCGTCGGCGCCGCGACGATGCCGCCGGTGCGCACGCTCGACAACAGCTTCACCGTGATCAGTGCGCGCTCGATCGCGTCGCGATACGGGCCTTGCGCCGCATTGCACTTCGACCAGACGCGCCAGAACGCCTGCGTGTCGCGCAACGACGCGTACGGGTCCGGCAACGACGGCGGCCGGTCGTACGAACGCGCGTAGCTGATGCAGAAATCCGCGCGCTCGCCCGCGGCGATTCGCGGCGCGCCGACGAGCCGGTCGTCCCGCACGTCGAGGTGCACGTCGGTATCGAGCCACATCGCGTCGCCGCCCGTCATCATTCGCCAGCGCCGGCCGAGACGGCGGCACCACGGCAACGCGTGGCCGTAGTCGAAGCGCACGCCGAGATCGACGTCGAGCTCGACCGTGCCGCGCTCGCCGCGCACGCTGCGGATGACGCACGGGTCGCGCGCATCCCAGCTCATCCAGTCGATCATGATCACACAGCCCGACGACGTCTCGAACGTCGTTTCGAGCACCGCCGTGCCGGGCAGGTAGCGGCGCGTCACGCGCGCATCCGGCTCGCGCGGCGCGATACGGAAACGGCCGTTGTCGGGCGTGCCGACGAGTGCGGCAAAGCATGGCGGCGAGTCGAAGTCCGGCCAACACAGCCAGTCGATGCTGCCGTCGAGCGCGACGAGCGCGGCGCTGCGGCCATCGCCGATCAGTGCGTAATCCTCGATTCTCATCGCGCTCACCGGTTCAACCCGCCGCGAGCAGCGCGACGTTCGCGCCGCGCCGTGCAAACGCATGGGCGGTCGCGCGGCCGACGCCGGCGCTCGCACCGGTGATCGCGACGGTGTTCACGGTCGATTCCTCCGGTTTTCTCGCGGTGGGCGGCACGCGGCCGGGACCTACCCCGAGCGGCCTGCCAGAACACGATCGAGGTAGCAAGCGATGTGCCGCGCACCGTGCCGCGGGCGCGCCGTGAACCGTCGCCAAATTTACAAGCCGGCTGTAACGCGCAGCCCGTTGCATAGGCAATGCCCAGGCCGAGATGCTGACGCGGCGCACGCACAGAAATTGCTCCGCCGCGAACGGTTGTCGAACGGCTGTCGTCACGCCGCCGAATCCGAAAAGGAGCCCTGTTGCCCGTCCCGCCACCCGAGAAAGCGCCCCGTATCGTTCGCCTCGCCGCGACCGCGTGCCTCGCCGCCCCCATGGCCGCCGTGCGCGCCGCCAGCGAGCCCGACGCACCGGCCGGGCCGCTGCCGCTCGCTTACGTCGCGCATGCGGCGGGCCCGGCTGCCCGGCCGGTGTTCGTGCTCGGCTGGGCGCTGCTCGCGCTGTGCACGTTCGTGTGCATCGCGATCGCGGTGCTGCTGCTGATCGCGATGTTTCGCCGCCGCACGCATGCAGGCGGCGGCCACGACAGCGGGCTGGCGATCGTCACGGTCGGCTCCGCGATCTCGATCGTGCTGCTGTTCGGCGCGCTCGTGTACATGCTGCGCGTGCTGGGCGCGGTGGCGTCGCCGCCGCATCCACCGGCGCTCACGATCGTCGTGACCGCGCACGACTGGTGGTGGGCTGCCCGCTATCCGGACGACGCGGGCGGCACCGCGTTCGTCACCGCGAACGAACTCCGCATCCCGGTCGGCGAACCCGTCGCGCTCGAACTGAAAAGCGCGGACGTGATCCATGCGTTCTGGGTCCCGCAACTGGCCGGCAAGACGCAGACGATTCCCGGCCAGACGAATCATCAGTGGCTGCAGGCCGACCGGCCGGGCGTATACCGCGGACAGTGCTCACAGTACTGCGGTGCGCAGCACGCGCACATGGCGTTCGAGGTCGTGGCCGAGCCGCCCGCGGCGTTTCGCGCGTGGCTCGCCGCGCAGCGGCAGCCGGCGCCCGCACCCGCCGTCGGCGCCGAGCGGCGTGGCCGGCACGTGTTCGATGCGCGCTGCGCGGGTTGCCACACGGTGCGCGGCACCGACGCGGCCGGCGACGCGGGCCCCGACCTGTCGCATCTCGGGTCGCGCCGGCTGCTCGCGGCCGGCACGCTCGACAACACGCCCGACAACCTGCGGCGCTGGATCGCGCATGCGCAGCAGATCAAGCCGCAGACGCTGATGCCGTCGTTCGCGCTCGCGCCGCGCGACGCCGACGATCTCGCCGCCTATCTCGCAACGCTGCACTGAACGGAGAATGACGATGGCCGTTGCCCGCGACACGCCCGCTCCGCTCAGCCGCGTGCCCGACCTCGGCGAAGCGCCGCCGGGCTCCACGCACGAGCGCGAACTGGCCGCGCTGTGGGAATCGGATCCCGGCTGGCGCGGCTGGCTCGGCACGGTCGACCACAAGCGCATCGGGCTGCGCTACATCGTCACCGCGTTCGCGTTCCTGCTGCTCGGCGGCGTCGAGGCGCTCGCGATGCGCATCCAGCTCGCGCGGCCGAATGCGACGGTGCTCACGCCCGCGCAGTACGACTCGCTGTTCACGATGCACGGCGTCACGATGATCTTCCTGTACGCGCTGCCGGTGCTGTCCGGCTTCGCGAACTATCTGTGGCCGCTGATGCTTGGCTCGCGCGACATGGCGTTCCCGAGGCTGAACGCGTTCTCGTACTGGGCGTTCCTGTTCGCCGGCCTGTTCCTGTATGCGAGCTTTCCGCTCGGCGCCGTGCCGGACGGCGGCTGGTTCAACTACGTGCCGCTCACGTCGCTCGATTACAGTGCCGGTGCGAACATCGACATCTACGCGCTCGGCATGATCCTGCTCGGCATCTCGACGACCGGCGGCGCCGCGAACTTCGTCGTCACGCTGCTGCGGATGCGCGCGCACGGGATGTCGATCGACCGGCTGCCGATCATCGTGTGGGGCACGCTCACCGCATCGGTGGCGAACCTCGTCGCGGTGCCGTCCGTCAGCCTCGCGTTCCTGCTGCTGTGGCTCGACCGCAATGCCGGCACGCACTTCTTCGACGTCGCGAACGGCGGGCGGCCGCTGTTGTGGCAGCACCTGTTCTGGATGTTCGCGCACCCGTGGGTCTACGTGGTCGTGCTGCCCGCGATGGGAATCGTGTCGGACGCGCTGCCGACTTTCTGCCGACGGCCGCTCGTCGCGTACGAGGCCGTCGCGGTATCGACGGTCGCGACGATGCTGATCGGCTTCGAGGTGTGGGTCCACCACATGTTCGCGACCGGCATCGCGCCGCTCGCGCTTGCGTTCTTCGGCGCGGCGAGCATGCTGATCTCGATCCCGAGCGCGGTCGCGGTGTTCGCGTGGCTCGCAACGATCTGGACGGGCCGTCCGGTGTTCCGCACGCCGTTCCTGTATTTCGCGGGATTCGTGCTGATGTTCGTGATCGGCGGCGTATCCGGCGTGATGACGGCCGCGGTGCCGCTCGACTGGCAGCTGACCGATACGTATTTCGTCGTCGCGCACCTGCACTACGTGCTGCTCGGCATCAACGTGTTCCCGGTGCTCGGCGGGCTCACGTACTGGTTCCCGAAATTCACCGGGCGGATGATGAACGAACGCTTCGGCAAGCTGACGTTCTGGATCGTGCTGGTCGGCTTCAACCTCGGCTTCTTCCCGATGCACGTCTCCGGGCTGCTCGGGATGCCGCGCCGCATCTACACCTACCCGTCCGGGATGGGCTGGGACACGTCGAACCTGCTGACGACGATCGGCTCGTTCGTGTTCGGCATCGGAATCGTGATGTTCGTCGTCAACGCGCTCGTCAGCGCGCGGCGCGGCGCGCGCGCCGCTGAGAATCCGTGGGGCGCCGCCGGGCTCGAATGGTCGGTCGCGTCGCCGACGCCCGTCTACAACTTC
Organism: Burkholderia sp. BCC1638; assembly: GCF_902833195.1. Lineage (NCBI taxonomy): Bacteria > Pseudomonadati > Pseudomonadota > Betaproteobacteria > Burkholderiales > Burkholderiaceae > Burkholderia > Burkholderia sp. BCC1638. The sequence continues at coordinate 62,376 of NZ_CADFEC010000030.1, read as the reverse complement.
GCGGTGCTGCCGCTCGTCGCGTCGCGGCACCCGCTGTGGGAAACGCGCGAGGATCCGATGCGCACCAGCATGCGCGTCGGCTACCGGCTCGCCGACGGGCGCGAGGCGCTCGCGGTCACGCCGCTCGCGGCAAAACCGAGCGCGATCCTGAAGATGCCCGAGGACAGCTGCGTGCCGTTCGTGCTCGCGCTGCTCGCGACCGCCGTGTTCGCTGCGATGCTGGCGCGCTCGCCAACGCTCGTGTGCGCGGCCGTCGCCGGTTGCGCGATCGGGACCGCCGTGTGGCTGTGGCCGCGCCGCACGCTCGGGCAGCGTGCGCACCTTCCGGCCCGCAACACCACCCAGGCGCCTGCAGCGGCCGGCCTGCATCCGGCCGAACCGCGCTCGGCGACCGCGCCGTCCGGTGCGCCGGTCGCGTGCGTCGAACCGCTGCCGGTCGGCAGTTGCGGCGAACGCGCGGGCGGCTGGTGGGGCGTCATCACGCTGATCGTGACCGAGGCCGGCCTGTTCGGCTACCTGCTGTTCTGCTATTTCTACCTGCAGTCGCAGTCGGCCGCGCCATGGCCGCCCGACGGGATGCCGAAGATCGCGCTCGCGGCCGGCAACACCGTCGTGCTGCTGTCGAGCAGCGTGTTCGTGTGGCTCGCCGAGCGCGCGGTGCGGGCCGACCGGCGCCTGCGCGCGGCGGCCGCGCTCGCCGTCGCGCTGCTGCTCGGCGTCGCGTTCGCACTCGTCCAGCTGCACGAGTGGCGCGACCATCCGTACGGACCGACCGCGCACCTTTACGGCAGCCTGTACTTCACGATCACCGGCTTCCACCTCGCGCACGTGGCGGCCGGTCTCGTCATCCTCGCGCTGCTCGCCGGGTGGACCGCCGCCGGTTTCTTCGGCCGCGAACGGCGCGTCGCGCTGACGGTCGGCGGGCTCTACTGGCACTTCGTCGACATCGTCTGGTTGTTCATCTTCACCGCGTTGTACGTATCGCCGTACTGGCTCAGGAGCGCGGGATGAACGGCGCGCGACGCTCATGGACACCCCTGCTCGCGATCGCGGCCGGCCTGCTCGGCGCGCCTGCGCTGTGGTTCGCGCAGATGCTGGCATCCGAAACGCTCGCGTCGACCGCGTGCTATCCGCTCGGCGTCGCGCAGACCGTGCCGCGCTGGGCGCACGTCGGCGTGTGGCTCGCGCTGATCGCCGCCTGGCTCGTGCGCACGTGGCAACGCCGGCACGACGCGAACGTGCAGGCCGCGACGCGCGACGACAGCACACGGTTCCTCGCGCGCTGCGGGATGCTCGCCGCGCTCGGGTTCGTGATCGGTCTCGTGTTCACGGGAATCGTCACCGCTTTCGTGGGGCCGTGCAGTCCATGGCGTTGATCTCGTTCGCTTCGTGCGTTTCGTGTGCCGCGCGCGTCGGTCGGCGCCGCCGCGTGGGCGTCGCGCTCGTCGTGTGCGCGCTGTGCGCATGCGACATGCAGCAGGACGACCACGCGGCGCCCGCCGGCGATCCGGCCGAAGCCGCGTCTCCGGCGGAGGCGCCCGAGCCCGCGTCGGGCTGGCATTTCGTGCGGATACGCGCGTCGGCAGCCGATGCCGGCGCGTCGATGTCGGACCGGGTGAACCGCGATCCGCGGCTGGCGCAGCGGCGAGACACGGCGGCCGCCCAGGCTTCGGCTGCGCCGTCGGACGCTTCATCGGCTTCGCCCCCGGCATCGGCGTTGTCCACCTCACCCGCATCGGCAGCTGCCGCCGCCCGCCGCCCGGTGATTGCCGCCGCGGCCGCAAGCGCCGATGCCGCGACGATCGCGCGCGGCCGCTATCTCGCGCTCGCCGGCGACTGTGCCGCCTGCCACGATGCCGCCGACCACACGCCATACGCCGGCGGCCAGCCGGTCAATTCGCCGTTCGGGCCGATCTATGCGCCGAACATCACGCCCGACACGGCGCACGGGATCGGCAACGACACGCTGCGCCAGTTCGACGATGCGTTGCGGCGCGGCGTGCGCGCGGACGGCAGCCGGCTGTATCCTGCAATGCCCTACCCGTCGTTCGCGCGCTTGTCCGACGACGACGTGCGCGCGTTGTATGCGTATTTCATGCGTGGTGTCGCGCCGTCGGCGAACGCGGTAAAAAACACGCGGCTGCCGTTTCCGTTCGACCAGCGCTGGGCGCTCGGGCTGTGGAGCCTGGCGTTCGCGAACCGCGACCGGTTCGTGCCGCAGTCGTCGCGATCGGCGGAATGGAATCGCGGCGCGTATCTCGTGCAGGGGCTCGGCCACTGCGGCGCATGCCACACGCCGCGCGGCCCGGCTTACAACGAGCGCGGCTACGACGAACGCAGCCCGACGTTCCTCACCGGCGGCATCAACGATCACTGGTTCGCACCGAACCTCACCGGCGCGGACGCGGACGGCCTCGGCCGCTGGACGGCCAACGATCTCGCCGCATTCCTGCGCAGCGGCCACGCGGTGCGCGGCGCGGTGTTCGGCGCGATGGCGCCCGTCGTCGGCGAAAGCACCTCGCTGCTGACGGATGCGGATCGTCACGCGATCGCCGTGTACCTGAAATCGTTGCCCGCGCAACCGACCGCCGCGACGAATCCGCTCGGCGTCGGCGTCCCGCGGCTGACCGCGGCGGGGCCGCGCCCGGAGGGCGGCCAGCAGGCGCCGGGAGCCGGCGTATATGCGGGATTCTGTGCGCGCTGCCACGGCGCGGAAGGCGCGGGCGTGCCCGATCGCGGGCCGCCGCTCGCCGGCAATTCGGCCGCGCTCGCAGCCGATCCGACCAGCGCGATCCGGATCGTCGTCGAAGGCGCTCGGCCGGCGCCCGGCGCGCACGGGCCGGTGCAGCGGATGCCGGCGATGCGCGGCGCGCTGACGAGCGGCGAGATCGCCGCGGTGGTCAGCTATGTGCGCGGCGCGTGGGGAAATCGCGCCGCGCCGGTGTCGGAGCAGGACGTGAGGCGGTTGCGGGCGGCGATCCGGCGGTAGACGGGCCGGACGTTGGCATCCGATGCTTGCCGCGAGCGGTCGGACCGTGTCGTCTCGCCAGCAGCGGCCGCGACTATCCCTGCAGCACGGCAACCGCCTTGATTTCGACGATATAACCGGGCGCCCCGCCGAGCATGTGCGCGCCGACCGCGGTCCACGCAGGCCGCGGATGCGCATGGAGATAGCGGTCGCGCACCGTCATGAACAGCGGCAGGTCGCGCATGTCGGTATGGAAGGTCGTCAGGTCGACCACGTCGTCGAGCGATGCGCCGGCCGCCTCGAGCACGACCTTGAGATTCTCGAACGCCTGCACGATCTGCGCCTCGCGTTCTTCCACCAGTTGCATCGCCGCGTCGCGGCCGATCTGGCCGGACACGTACACGGTATCGCCGACCTTGATCGCCGGCGCATAGCCGATTTTTTCGTACACGGCTTCCATTCCGACGGGGATGATCGCTTCGCGTTGGCGCATGAGTGTCTCCGTGGCCGGGCTTTCCGCACCGGCCGGTTGTTCGATGGTCATCGCGCGCACGCCTGACCGGAGCGCACGCATGTCTGAAGCTGCTGGCGAACAGGCCGCCCGCCGCTCAACCCGTGTCGCCGCCCGCGACCGGCAGCACCGTGCCGGTGATGTAACTCGCCTCGTCCGACGCGAGGAACAGGATCGGTGCGATCTGTTCATCGAGCGTGCCGTAACGCTTGAAGAACGTCGAGTCGGTCACCTGCCGCACCGCTTCGGCCATCCATGCCTGTTCCTGCGCGTTGTCGCCGGCCGCATTGCGCGGCACGCGGCGCGGCGGCGCCGTGGTGCCGCCCGGCGCGGTCGCGACCACGCGGATGCCGTGCTCCGCGTATTCCATCGCGAGCGCCGCCGTCAGCGCGTTGACGCCGCCCTTCGCGGCCGAATACGGCACGCGGCGAATGCCGCGCGTCGCGTTCGACGACACGTTCACGATCGTGCCGCCGCCCCCGGCCAGAAAATGCGGCAGCACGGCGTGGCAACTGTAGAGCGTCGGCATCAGCGAGCGGCGGATTTCCGCGTCGATCTGCTCGGGCTCGAACTCGGCGAACGGCCGCATCCGGATCGCACCGCCGACGCCGTTGATCAGCACGTCGATCCGGCCGAACGTCGCGACCGCGCACGCCATCGCCGCGCGCGCGCCGTCGTAGGTTTCGAGATCCGCGACGAATCCGGCCGTGTTGCCGCCCGGCGCCTCGGCGGCCACCTCCGCCACGAAGTCCGCGCGATCGACGAACAGCACGCGGCCGCCCTCTGCCGCCGCGCGCAGCGCGACGCCGCGGCCGATGCCCTGCGCCGCGCCGTTGACGACGACCACCTTTCCGGAGAATCGTTGCATGGTCATGCCGCCTTTGCCGTCACGTTCGGGGTGAACTTCTCGTAGTGGAAGCTGTTGGGCTTCACACCGGCGTCGTCGAAATACTGGCGCACCGCGTCGACCATCGGCGGCGGTCCGCACAGGTAGACGTCCACGTCGCCGTCGTTCAGCGCATCGGCCGGAATGTGCTGCGTGACCCAACCCTTGCGCGGATGGCTCGACGCCGCGTCGGCAACGACCGTCGAGAAGCTGAAATTCGGCAGCTTCGCCGCATATGCTTCGATCGCATCGACCAGCACCAGGTCGAGATCGCGCGTCACGCCATAGATCAGGTGCACGTTCTGCCGCGAGCCGCTGCGTGCGAGCACCTCGAGCATCGACAGGAACGGCGCGAGGCCCGTGCCGCCCGCGAGAAACAGCAGCGGCCGCGCCACATCGCGCAGGTAGAAGCTGCCGAGCGGTCCGTTCAGTTCGAGCGTGTCGCCGGGTTTCGCCGATTCGAGCCACGTGCTCATCACGCCGCCGGGAATCTTCTTGATCAGGAATCCGATCTTCGTGTCGCCCGGCGCGGACGAGAACGAATACGACCGATGCTGGCCGCTGCCCGGCACGCCGATGTTCACGTACTGGCCGGGAAGGAACACGGGAGCGGCCGCATCGACGTCGAGTTCGAGCACGATCGCCGCGTCGTGGTGCGGCTCGACCTTCGTCACGGTCGCGGCGAACGCGCTATGGCCGGTCTTGCATGCAACCGACGAGCTCGGCACCGCGATCACGCAATCGCTTTGCGGCACCATCTGGCATGTCAGCACGAGGCCGCCGTCCTTCTCGCCTTCGGTGAGCGCGTCGTCGATGTAATCGTCGCCGAGGTCGTAGCTGCCGCTTTCCGCGCGGCATTTGCAGGTGCCGCACACGCCGTCGGAACAGTCCATCGGCAGGTTGATCTTCGCGCGGAACGCGGCGTCGAGCACCTTCTCGCCGGCCTTGCAGTCGATGAAGCGGGTGACCCCGTCCTCGAAGTTCAGTGCAATCTTGTAGGTGGACATGACATCGTCTCCCTGTGTTACGTGTCGAATCGATCGGCGTCAGACGTGGTACACGTCGAGCACCTGCCGGATGTAGTCGTTCTTCAGCACGATCTTCTTGTTCGAGATCAGCCATGCGTCGCCCGAGCGGCGCAACGTGACGAACATCGTGCCGAAGAAGTGGTCGGTCACGCGGTAGCGGTGGTTCAGCGTGTGGAAGTTGTAGCGCACGTCCACCTCGCCGTCGCGCTCGGCCAGCACCTCGACGTTCGTCACGTTGTGGCTCGTGCGCGGCTCGGGCGTCGACGCGCCGCTGCGCTCGGTCTTGATCCGGAACACGCGATCCTCGAGGCCGCCGCGATCCGCGTAGTACATCAGCGAGATCTGGCTGCGCGGATCGTCGGTCGGCCGGTCGTCGTCGTCCCACGCGGGCATCCAGTACGTGACGTCTTCCGTGTAGCAGGTCAGCCACTCGTCCCACTCGCGGTCGTCGAGCAGGCGCGCTTCGCGATACAGCGCCGCGCAGATGGTCCGGTAATCGATGTTCATGCTTGCACCTCCCCGCGTTCCTTCTTCAGTGCATCGCGCATCACGTGCACCCAGTGTTCGTGCTGGCACACGAACAGCCCTTCGTCCTCGCTGCGCTCGCCCGACATGCGCGGGTTCAGCCCCATCCTTTTCGCGTTCTCGTCCGGCCCGTCGATCCACAGCGGCGCGCCGCGGGACAGGTCGTTCCACATCGCCGTGATGCCCGCATAGCCGGCCTGGCATGCGCGGAACTCCTCGAGGTCGTCGGCCGTGCCCATTCCCGTCACGTTGAAGAAGTCCTCGTACTGGCGAATGCGCGTCGTGCGGTCGGCTTCGCTCTCGCCCTTCGGCGCGAAACAGAAGATGCTGACTTCGGTCTTGTCGACGCCGAGTGGACGCACCACGCGGATCTGCGTGCTGAACTGGTCCATCAGGAACACGTTCGGGTACACGCACAGGTTGCGCGTCTGGTTCACGATGAAGTCGGCCTGCACGTCGCCGACGCGCGCCTTGATCTCGTCGCGGTGCTGGTACACGGGCCGCACCTCGGGGTTCATCGTCTTGGTCCACAGCAAGATGTGGCCATTGTCGAAGCCGTACACGCCCGCGACCGACTTGCTCCAGCTGTTCGCGTCGACGGCCTTGGTGCCGTCTTCCTTGCGGCGGCCCATCGTCGCCGCGTAGTTCCAGTGCACGGTGCTCACGTGATAGCCGTCGCAGCCGTTCTCCATCTGCATCTTCCAGTTGCCTTCGTAGATGTAGGAGGAATTGCCGCGCAGCACTTCGAGCCCGTTCGGCGCCTGGTCGACGATCTGGTCGATGATCACGCGCGCCTCGCCGAGATAGTCCTCGAGCGGCAGCACGTCGTCGCGGAGGCTGCCGAACAGGAAGCCGCGATAGTTCTGGAAGCGCGCGACCTTCTTCAGGTCGTGCGAGCCGTGCGTGTTGAACTGCACCGGATACTCGGTCGTCTTCTCGTCCTTCACCTTCAGCAGCTTGCCGGTGTTCGAGAAGGTCCAGCCGTGGAACGGGCACGTGAAGCTGCCCTTGTTGCCGTGCTTGCGGCGGCACAGCATCGCGCCCTTGTGCGCGCACGCATTGATCACCGCGTGCAGCTCGCCGGTCTTGTCGCGCGTGATGACGATCGGCTGGCGGCCGATCCACGTCGTGTAGTAATCGTTGTTGTTCGGGATCTGGCTTTCGTGCGCGAGGTACACCCAGTTGCCCTCGAAGATGTGCTTCATCTCGAGCTCGTACAGCGCCTCGTTCGTGAAGATGTCGCGGCGGCAGCGGAAAACGCCGGCCTCCTTGTCGTCCTGCACGGCGGTGGCGAGCAGGTGGTCCAGTTCGGTGGTGTGGTCGATCGTGGCGGACATGTTGGTTCCTCCTGTGCGCGTGCCGGGTCCTGCAAGCACGCTCGCATCGGTATCGATTGAATCTCGCGGGGACCCGGCCGGCGGCGGCGCAGGCGCGCCGCCGTGCCGTCGGGCCGTCGGGCCGTTATGCCGTGGCGGAAGCGCGCAGGCGTTCGACGATCTGGTTGTCCTTGCCCTCGACACGCGGCGTCAGGACGACGTTGAACTCGATGTCCTGGTAGGCGTCGGCCTTCAGCCCGAGCGCGACGCCGCCGGTCTTGCCGGTGACGGGCGGAATCAGCTCCTCGCGCGTCGCATACGCGAAGTCGTCCCAGATCAGCGGGTCGCCGTCGATATTGAACTGCGTCGTCAGCTTGCGGTGGCCGTCGCTGGTCACGAAGAAATGCACGTGCGCCGGGCGGTTGCCGTGACGGCCGAGGCGGTCGAGCAGCTGCTGCGTCGCGCCCTGCGGCGGGCAGCCGTAGCCGACCGGCATCAGCGTGCGGAATTCGTACTTGCCGTCCGCGCCCGTCTTCACCGCGCCGCGCAGGTTGAAATCGCTCTGCGCGCCGGTCGGGTCGAAGTGCGAGTAGAAGCCGTGCGAGTTCGCGTGCCAGCACTCGACCAGCGCGCCGGCCACCGGCTTGCCGTCGAGCCCCGTGACCGTGCCGTGGATCACGAGCGGGCCCGCGCCTTCGTCGGCGTCGATGTCGATCTTCGCGACGCCGTCGCGCACCGGCGCGCCGCCGACGTACAGCGGGCCTTCGATCGTACGCGGCGTGCCGCCGTCGAGCCCGATCGCCTCGTCCTCCGCGTCCATCCGGATGTCGAGATACTTCTCGAGACCAAGGCCGGCCGCGAGCAGCGCCGCCTCGCCGTCCTGACCGAGCTTGTTCAGATAGTTCACGCCGGCCCACACTTCGTCGGGCGTGATGTCGAGATCGTCGATCGCCTTGAACAGGTCGCCGAGCAGCCGCAGCACGACCTGCCGCGTGCGCGCGTCGCCGCCGTTGGTGCCGTTGCCGCCCGCGTTCGACGCGGCCTTCAGCAGATCCTGCACTTCCTTGGTTTCGAATACTTTGACGCTCATGATGGTGTCTCCACGTGTATTTTGGGGAAAGGTGACCCGGTGCCCGCCGTTGCGGAAGAGGCGGCTCCGTGGCTCAAACGTCGCCGTCGTGTACCGACGACGGGTGGCGACACAACGGCGTCACCGAAATCTTCATGTACGGGAACAGCGGCAACCCGGTCAGGATCTCGTGCAGCTCGGCGTTGCCGGATACGTCGAACACGCTGTAGTTCGCGTATTCGCCGGCGATGCGCCAGATGTGGCGCCACTTGCCGCTGCGCTGCAGGTCCTGCGAATACGCCTTCTCGCGGGTCTTGATCTCGTCGGCCACGCTGGCCGGCATGTCGGCCGGGAGGTTGACGTCCATGCGTACGTGGAAAAGCATCGTGATGTCCTGGTGCGTGATCGGGTTGTCGCGGGTTGTCGCGGGTCAGCGGGAGACTTTCGTCAGCCCGTCGCGGGTGAAACGCGCGACCTTCGCTTCGTCGAGCTCGATGCCGAGGCCCGGGCCGCTCGGCACGGTCAGTTCGAAATCGCTGTAGTCAAGCGGGGTCGTGAGAATCTCTTCGGTAATCAGTAGCGGTCCGAACAGTTCGGTGCCCCACTGCAGGTTCGCGAAGCTCGCGAACAGATGCGCGGACGCGACCGTGCTAAACGCGCCTTCGAGCATCGTGCCGCCGTACAGCTCGATGCCGGCCGCGTCCGCGATCGCCGCGACGCGCTGCGCCGCGAAGAGGCCGCCGCTCTGCTCGATCTTGATCGCGAACACGTCCGCGCCGTGATGCTTCGCGATCTCGAACGCGCTGTCCGGGCCCTGCAGGATTTCATCGGCCATCAGCGCGACCGGGAAGCGGCGCATCAGCCGTGCGAGCGCCGCGGCCGACGCGACCGGCTGCTCGACCAGTTCGCAGCCGGCATCGGCGAGCGCCGGAATCGCGCGCGCGGCCTGCGTTTCGCTCCACGCCATGTTCACGTCGACGCGCACCGATGCGCGCTCGCCGACCGCCCGCTTGATCTCGGCCACGTGCCGGATGTCCGCGTCGAGCGCCTTCGCGCCGATCTTCAGCTTGAACACGTTGTGGCGGCGCAGGTCGAGCATCCGCTCGGCTTCGGCGATATCGGTCGCCGTGTTGCCTGATGCGAGCGTCCACGCGACCGGCAGGCGATCCCGCCGGCGGCCGCCGAGCATCTCGCTGACCGGCACGCCGAGGCGCTTGCCGTGCGCGTCGAGCAGCGCGGTTTCGAGCGCGCTCTTCGCGAAGTGATTGACCTTCGCGAGCTTGCCGAGGAACGCCATCAGCGTCTGGATGCGCGTCGCGTCCTTGCCGATGATGGCCGGCGCGAGGTATGCGTCGATCGCGAGTTTCATCGCTTCCGGGCTTTCCGGGCCGTAGGCCATTCCGGCGATCGTCGTGCCTTCGCCGATGCCCGTCACGCCGTCGCTGCAGGTCACCTTCACCAGCATCAGCGTCTGGCCGTGCATCGTGGCGACCGACAGCTTGTGCGGACGGATCGTCGGCAGGTCGACGAGGCGGGTTTCAATGCGTTCGATGGTGACGGGAGACATGGGGCACGCTGCGTGTGGGGAGTTCATGGAACGGATTTATACGCGGCGGCGAAATGGACCGTCCAATACTTTTGGTCTCGCTTTTTGATACCTGGGAGGTATCGTAATTCGGCGCGATTCGCGAAATATTGCACTGCGCCATACCATTTTTGTCTGGTTGGCGTGGCGGAAAGGCTTGATGGGAGGCGCGAAACAGGTTTCTGGGGCGTCGCCTGGGGAACGATGAAATGCGCGAGGCGGGCGCCGGGCGACATCGACGGAAATCGAGGTCCGGGCTGACGGGATCAGGGTTTTCCTGATGGGAATACGGTGCGGCCGGATCAGTGCGGCGGCGGGCGCCGTGCGAGGCAGCGCCTTCAGAAGCTGCTCCGCGACGACGGCATCATTGCGCCATCCCAGGTCGTCCTGGAGCGCGGTCAGCGCGTCAGGCTACACCCGATTGGCCGCGCCGGAGGGCACGTGCGCGCTTCGGGAATGGTCATTACGAAGAGCCCGGAGACGCACGTCGCAACCGTTCCAGGCAAACGGCAACATTCCCGCGCGGCAACTCGGCATGTCACGCACGACGCTGTACGCGAAACTCAGGCAGCGCGATGCGACGGGGATCCGGCGCGACGGGCCCCACCGACGGCGGATTACGCCATCGCCCGCCGCTCATGCAGCCGCAACGCGGCCCACGCGATCCCGGCAGAGACGATCCCGACCACCCCGCCGAACGTGCCGATCCACGGCAGGCCGAAATCCCCGGCGATATGGTTGCCGAGCAGCGCGCCGGCACCGATGCCGACGTTGTACAGCCCGGAAAAGATCGACACCGCGAGATCGGTCGCCTCGGGCGCGAGCTTCAGCACCCACGCCTGCATCGCGAGCCCGAAGCAGACGATCGCGCCGCCCCACACCAGCGTGTGAACCGACAGCGTGACGATGTTCAGCGCGCTCGGGAACAGGATCAGCAGACACGCCGACAGCGCGATGATCGACGCGAGCAGGAAATCGGCCGGCCGTTCCGGAAACACGCGGTTGAAGCAGACCGCGGCCGGCATGCCGGCGACGCCGAACAGGATCAGCACGTAGGTAATCCGGCTGCTGCTCGCATGATTGACGCTCTGCACGAACGGCTCGATGTACGTGTACGACGTGAAATGCGCGGACACGACCAGCACGGTGATCGCATACAGCGATACCAGCGCCGGCTTCCTGAGAAACATGCCGATGCTGGACAGCGATCCGGCGCCCTGGCTCGGCAGCGCCGGCAACGTCATGCGCAGCATCAGCAGCGCGACGGCCGCCGCGCCGCCGATCACGAGGAACGTCACGCGCCAGCCGAGCGCCTCGCCGATCACGCGCCCGAGCGGAATGCCGGCAACCATCGCGATCGCCGTGCCCATCGCGAGCAGGCTCAATGCGCGGCTTTTGCGGTCGCTCGGCGCGAGCCGCACGGCCAGCGGGACGGAAATCGACCAGAACACCGCATGCGCGCACGCGATGCCGAGCCGGCCGATCATCAGCACCGTGAAATTCCACGCGACGCCGGTGACGACATGGCTGCCGATGAACACCAGCAGCGCGCAGCTCAGCAGCTTGCGCCGCTCGACGTGGCGCGTGACGAACGTCAACGGCAGCGACACGACCGCGACGGCCCACGCGTAGATCGTCAGCATCAGGCCGACGTCGGTCGGCTGCATCCGCAGGCTGTCGCCGATCGCGCTCAGCAGCGCGACGGGCACGAATTCGGTGGTGTTGAAGATGAAGGCAGTGAGTGCCAGGGCCAGGACGCCCCACCACGACTGTTCGGAACTGACGGCGTCCGGAGTTGCCATACGGGAATTCGACGAGGGTTGGGGGCGCGTGCGGCGCGGGCAGCCGGCCCGGCGCATCGGCGCGATTGTACCAGCGGCAAATGACACGTCGCCGCCGGGACATGGCGATGACACGGCCGCGCGCCGATAATGCGTCGAAGGCCTTTTCGCGGACGATTCGCCCGAATATCATCGGGCCAGGAGATTCACATGCGCATTGAAACGTCGTTTCTGTTCGATCTCGACGGCACGCTCGTCGACAGTGTCTACCAGCACGTGCTCGCGTGGAAGGAAGCGCTCGATGCCGAGGGCATCGAGCTGTCGGTGTGGCGCATCCATCGCAAAATCGGGATGAGCGGCGGCCTGTTCCTGAACCAGTTGCTGCGCGAGACGGCCGGCGACATCGACGCCGAGCGCGTCGAACGGCTCGCGCGGCTGCATGCGGCCGCGTACCAGCGGCTGCGCGCGCAGGTCCGGCCGCTGCCAGGCGCGCGCGAGCTGCTGGCCGCGCTGTCGAACGCGGGCATCCGCTGGGCGATCGCGACCAGCGGGCGGATGGAAACGGCCGCCATCAACCTCGAGGCGCTCGGCGTCGATCCGGCGAAGAACGTGGTCGTCACGCGCGATCAGGTCAAGTATGCGAAGCCGGATCCCGATCTGTTCCTGACGGCCGCCGCGAAGCTGAACGTGCCGATCGAGCATACGGTGGTGGTCGGCGACAGCATCTGGGACATGCTCGCCGCGAGCCGCTGCCGCGCGCTGGGCGTCGGGCTGCTGTCGGGCGGTTACGGCAGCGACGAGCTGGAACGCGCGGGCGCGCTGCGCGTGTACGACGATCCGGCGGATTTGCTGTGGCACCTCGACGAGATCGCGGCGCGGCCGTGATGCCCGAATCGTCCGCCTGACCCGCGGCGCCGGCCTTCCGGCGCCACCTTCGTCGGCGCGTCGCGCCGCGTGCACGCATCCGGCCGCGCCGGTCGGGTCGGATCAATCGTCGTCGACGCGCTTGTCGACCAGATAACGCCCGCGCTCGACGCCCGCGCGCAGCGCCTCGTCCTCCGTCTTCCATTCCAGGCCGTCCGGCCCCGGCACGTAGAGCTCGATGCGCGCGCCGTCGACATACACCTGCACTTCGTCATCCCACGCGCCGCGCGCGTTGCGCCGCGCCCAGACGCGAATCTCGTGGCCGCGATACGGGTCGCGCACCTGTGCGTCCTGTTGATGCTGCATGCTGGCCCCCTGTGCTTATCTGCGATGGCGATGCAAAAAATGCGCGCCGCACGATCGCCGCGCGCGCCGTCGGCCCCCCGCGCACAAGCCGTGCCCGCTGTCCGGCCGCCCGGCACGCACCTTGCGTCCCTTTTGCGCACGGACCCCTCCGGAACGCCAGACAAAAAGGGAGGCCACGATGATCGGCCATTTGGAACTCCTCGGACGCCTGCTGCTCGCCGCGCTGCTCGGCAGCGTGGTCGGGCTCGAACGCGAACGGCTCAACTGGGCCGCCGGCCTGCGCACGCACATGCTGGTGTGCGTCGGCTCGGCGCTCGTGATGCTCGTCTCCACCTTCGGCTTCGAAGACGTGCGCGGGCAAAACGGCGTCGTGCTCGATCCGTCGCGGGTGGCGGCGCAGGTGGTCTCGGGCATCGGCTTTCTCGGCGCCGGCTCGATCCTGCTGCGCGGTGAAGTCGTGCGCGGACTGACGACGGCCGCGAGCCTCTGGGCGGTGGCCGGCGTCGGCCTCGCGGCGGGTGGCGGCATGTACGTCGGGTCGATCGGCGCGACGGCGATCGTGCTCGCGATCCTCGCGGGCGTGAAGCCGATCGAGCGCCGCTTCATCGCGCAGCGGCAGCAGCGCACGCTGCGGCTCGTCGTCGAGCGCGGCGGCCTGACGCTCGGCACGCTGCACGACACGCTCGGCACCGGCCGCGTGCGCGTGAAGCGGTTCATCGTCCAGCAGTCCGACGACGATCCGGATACCGACGACATCTCGGTGTCGTTCTCGCGCACGAGCGGCGCGGAATTTGCGGCGATCTGCGAAGCGCTGCAAGGCATCGCCGGCGTGCGGACCTGCAGTCCCGACACCTCGTCAAGGAGTTTCGCGTGACCCAGACCGAACTGCTCTCCTACCTCGTGACGAGTCAGCTGGCCGCGCGCATGCGCAGCGGCACATGGCTCACGACCAGCCAGGTGGTCGGCGCGCTGCGCGCATGGCTCGCGTGCCGTCACGCCGAATGCGGCTGGCTCGACCGGATCCGGATCGCGAACGCATCCACCACGATCGCGCAAGGCATCTACGAGATCGCGGCCGCTTACGGCGATCCCGACAGCGGCGAACGCATCCGGATCGACGCCGATTCGCCGGCACTGCTGGCGCTGCGCGCGCGTTGCGATGCGCTGCTGCAACGCATCGACGGCGACCCGGACGTCGATGCCCGATGATCGTGCCGGACCGCATGCCGCGCACCGCATTCGCGACGGCAGGCCCCGACGACGCGGTTGCCGCCCCCTCGCACACGGACGAGCCGGCAAGACACGGGCTGCTCGAATGCGGTCGCAACTGCGACACGATCCGCGATGCGGACCGCTTCGCGATGCTGGTGGACGGCGACGCATATTTCGCGACGCTGCGCGCCGCGCTGCGGCGAGCGCGCCACACCGTCTTCATCGTCGGCTGGGACGTCGACAGCCAGATGCATCTGTCGCCCGCCGACGCCGGCGACGGCCTGCCCGACACGCTCGCCGCATTCCTGCGCGCGCTCGCGGCCGCGCGGCACAACCTGCGCATCTACGTGCTCGCGTGGGACTTCGCGATGATCTACGCGCTGGAGCGCGACTGGCCCCCCGTCTATCGCGCCGCGTGGCGTGCGCACCGCGGCATCCGCTTCCGGCTCGACGACACGCATCCGCGCGGCGCGTCGCATCACCAGAAGCTCGTCGTGATCGACGACAGGCTCGCGTTCGTCGGCGGGCTCGACCTGACGCGCGAACGCTGGGATACGCCCGCGCACGCGGCCGACGACCCGCGCCGTCGCGATGCACGCGGGATGCCGTACGGCCCGTTTCACGACGTGCAGGCGATGTTCGACGGCGACGCGGCCGCCGCGATCGGCGAGGATGCGCGCGCGCGGCTCGCGGTGTTGAGCGAAGTGCCGGACCTGTGGCGCACGGTGTCGCGCGGCTGGTCCGCGTTGAACCTGCCTCGGCGCGGCGGCGCACATCGCGATCTTGCCTGGACGCCGGGGCCTTCCGCGGAGGCGATGCTGTACCAGACGCTCGTCGGCTGCTGGCCGCCCGGGCTCGCGCCGGACGATACGGCCGGACTCGCGGCGCGAGGCGAAACGGCACACGGACTGGCTCGCGCCAGACGCGGACTACGAGCGCGCTTGCGAGGCGTTCGTCCGCGCGATCCTGACGCCGCACGGCACGGGCGATTTCGTGCATCGACTGCATGCGTTCGTCGCGCTGCTCGCGCCGGCCGGCGTCGTCAACAGTCTCGCGCAGGCGGCGTTGCGGATGGCGGTGCCGGGTGTGCCCGATCTGTATCAAGGTACCGAGTCATGGGATCACTCGCTCGTCGACCCGGACAACCGGCGCGACGTGCCGTTTGCGAAGCTGGCGGCCGAGCGGGTCGACGAGCCGGTCGCCGCGTACCTGCGCGACTGGCCCGACGCGCGGGTGAAGCGCGCGCTCGTCGAGCGGATGCTCGCGTTGCGCACGCGCTGGCCGGCGACGTTTACAGACGGCGCGTACGTGCCGCTGCGCGTGCGCGGAAAACTCGGGCGGCATGCGGTGGCGTTCGCGCGCTGCGACGAAGCGGCGACGGTCGTGGTCGCGGTGACGCGGCTCGCGTGCCGGCTGCTCGGCGAAGCGCCGGCGCTGCCGCGCGTGGAACCACGGGAATGGGACGATACGGCCGTGGTCGTGCCGCGCGCCGCCGGCGAGCGGTGGATCGACTGGCTGAACGACGGAAGCGAAGTCGCGGCGCCGGGCGGCGTGATTCGGCTCGATCGCTGTCTGGCCGCATTGCCGGTTGCGGTGCTCGTCGCGGCACGCGTTCGGGATTGAGTCGGTCCGGATCGGCGTGGATCGTGCTTGCGGCGCTGCCGGTATCGATTGCGACTCGCGAGACGACGTACACACCGCGACTTCAAATCGCCCGCTGATTCACCCGCTTCGACAATGCCTCCGCGCTCTCCTTGCGCTCGCTGTACCGGTCGACCAGATACGGACCGATATCGCGCGTCAGCAGCGTGAACTTCACCAGTTCCTCCATCACGTCGACCACGCGATCGAAATAGGCCGACGGCTTCATCCGCCCCGCTTCGTCGAATTCCATGAACGCCTTCGCCACCGACGACTGATTCGGGATCGTCAGCATGCGCATCCAGCGCCCGAGCACGCGCATCTGGTTCACCGCGTTGAACGACTGCGAGCCGCCGCTGACCTGCATCACCGCGAGCGTCTTGCCCTGCGTCGGCCGCACGGCGCCGACCGACAGCGGAATCCAGTCAATCTGCGACTTCATGATGCCGGTCATCGCGCCGTGTCGTTCCGGCGAGCACCACACCATCCCTTCCGACCACAGCACCAGTTCGCGCAGCTCGACGACCTTCGGGTGGCTCTCCGGCGCATCGTCGGGCAACGGCAGGCCGCTCGGATTGAACACGCGCACCTCGGCACCCATCGCCGTGAGCAGACGCTCGGCCTCCTCGACCAGCAGGCGGCTGAACGAACGCTCGCGCAGCGAACCGTACAGCAGCAGGAAACGCGGCGGATGCGTGGACGGCGACGCCGGCCGCAAGCGGCTCGCGTCCGGGACGCGGAAGAGTTCGGGGTCGAGTTGCGGCAGGTCGGTCAGTCGGTCGGTCATGGATGGATTCCGTGGTTGGCTCAAGCGCGCTCGTACCAGCCCTTCGACCGGTTCACGATGCGCACCACCAGCAGCATGATCGGCACCTCGATCAGCACGCCGACGACGGTCGCAAGCGCCGCGCCGGAGTGAAAACCGAACAGGCTGATCGCGGCCGCGACGGCGAGCTCGAAGAAATTGGATGCGCCGATCAGCGCGGACGGGCACGCGACGTTGTGCTTCTCGCCCACCGCGCGGTTGAGCCAGTACGCGAGCGCCGCGTTGAAGAACACCTGGATCAGGATCGGCACCGCGAGCAGCGCGATCACCAGCGGCTGCTTGAGGATCGCCTCACCCTGGAACGCGAACAGGAGCACGAGCGTCGCGAGCAGTGCGGCGATCGACCACGGGCCGATCCTCGCCATCGCGGCATCGAACGCCGCCTGCCCGCTCCGCATCAGCCGCTTGCGCCAGAGCTGCGCGAGGATCACCGGAATCACGATGTAGAGCAGCACCGACGTGAGCAGCGTCGCCCACGGCACGGTAATCGCGGACATCCCCAGCAGCAGCCCGACCAGCGGCGCGAACGCGATCACCATGATGCTGTCGTTCAGCGCGACCTGCGACAGCGTGAACAGCGGATCGCCGCCCGTCAGCCGGCTCCACACGAACACCATCGCCGTGCACGGCGCGGCGGCCAGCAGGATCAGGCCGGCGACGTAGCTGTCGATCTGGTCCGCCGGCAGCATCGGCGCGAACAGCTGGCGGATGAACAGCCAGCCGAGGAAGGCCATCGAGAACGGCTTGACGAGCCAGTTCACGGCGAGCGTGACGCCGATCCCCTTCACGTGCTGCCGCACTTCATGCAGTGCGCCGAAGTCGACCTTCACCAGCATCGGGATAATCATCACCCAGATCAGCACCCCGACCGGCAGGTTCACCTGCGCGTACTCGATGCGGCCGATGCGCTGAAACAGGCCGGGCAGCATCTGGCCGAGCGCGATGCCGGCGACGATGCACAGCGCGACCCAGACCGTCAGGTAGCGTTCGAAGAAATTGATCGCCGGCTTCGCGGCGGCGTCGCAAGGCGGGAGGGTGTTGGACGTATTCATCGGACAGGATTCGATGCTGGAAAAACGCACGGGGCACACGAGTTCGCGCGTGCCCCGTGCGGGCGCTCAGTTCCGCGAGATGTCGGTCAACGCCGCCTGGAGTTCGGCGTCGCTCAACCGGTCGAGCGGCAACGCCAGCAGTTGCAGCATCCGGTAACCGATCGCCTCGCGCGTCAGTTCGAACGCGAGCCGCTTGCCTGCATCGCCGCCCTCGGCGTTCGACGGATCGGCGTAGCCCCAGTGCACTTTCACCGGGCTGCCGGGCCAGTACGGGCAAGCCTCCGCGGCCGCGCTGTCGCATACCGTGATGACGACGCGCATCCGCGGCGCGCCGTCGCCGACGAATTCGTCCCAGCTCTTGCTGCGGTATCCGGTGACGTCGACGCCCGCGCGCGTCAGCGCGTCGAGCGCGAACGGATTGAGCCGACCGCTCGGCGCGCTGCCGGCGCTGTAGGCGCGCACGTCGCGGCCGAGTTTCGCGGCCCAGTGATTGAGCATGCCCTCCGCGAGCACGCTGCGGGCGGAGTTGTGGGTGCAGAGGATCAGGACGTTGGTGGTCATCGGCGGGTGCGTGGACGTGTGCTTACGTTGGGTCGGAGCAGGAGGTCGAACAGGCGGGGGCCGGCGCGCACGGATTGCCGCCGCAGCAGTTCTCGGTCAGGTAGCCGATCAGCCCGTTCATCGTCGCGAAGTTCGCGCAATAGAACACGAAGCGGCCTTCCTGGCGGCTCGTGACGAGCTGCGCGTGGGCCAGTTCCTTCAGATGAAACGACAGCGACGACGGCGGCACGTCGAGCAGCGTCGCGATTTGCCCGGCAGGCAAGCCCGACGGGCCGGCCTGTACGAGCGCGCGGAATACGGCAAGGCGCGACTCGTGCGCGAGGGCCGACAGGGCGGCGATGGTCTGGTTCGTTTCCATTTTTCGATAATACTCGAAATATGGAAACGATGAGGCGAGTTCTTGTTTCCTCATCGGCCGATTCGTGCCGAACAAGAAATAGGCGATCAACAGGCAGGCCATTTGTAACCGCCGATGTTTCATTTAATCTGTGCGCACTCAACTTCCGTCAGGTGCCTCTCCATGTCGATCCGTCGTCTGATTTCTTCCCTGTTCGCCGCCGCTGCGATGTTCGGGGCCGCGTCCGCCAGCTTCGCCGGGCCGCTGGCCATCGATGTCTACAATCCCGGCGCCAAGGGAATCTTCCCGGTGTCGTCCGAGATCGTCTCGGGCAAGACCGAGGCCATCCTGATCGACGCGCAATTCCAGCGCAACGATGCGCAGGCGCTCGTGAACCGGATCAAGGCGAGCGGCAAGACGCTCAAGGCGATCTACGTGAGCCACGGCGATCCCGATTATTACTTCGGACTGGACACCATCCACGCGGCATTCCCGGACGCGAAGATCGTCGCGACGCCGCAGACCGTCGCCGCGATCGAGGCCAGCAAGGACGGCAAGCTCGCGTACTGGGGCCCCATCCTCAAGGACAATGCGCCTGGTTCGGTGATCGTGCCGCAGCCGCTCGACGGCGATACGTTGCGCGTCGACGGACAGCCGCTGCGAATCGTCGGGCTCGACGGCCCCTCGCCCGATCGCACATTCGTCTGGATTCCTTCCGAACGGACCGTGGTGGGCGGCATCCCCGTTGCCGCGAACATCCATGTGTGGATGGCCGACACGCAGACGCCGCTGTCGCACGCGAACTGGCTCGCGACACTCGACCGGATCGACGCGCTGAAGCCGGCGCGGGTCGTGCCCGGCCACTTCCTGGCGAATCGGGATGGCAGCCGGCCGTTCACGACCGGCGTCGCGTTCACGCGGGGCTATCTGACGGCATTCGACCAGGAAACGACGCGCGCGACGGATTCGGCCGCGCTGATCGCCGCGATGGACGCGCGCTATCCGGGTCTTGGCGCAAAGCCATCGCTCGAGCTGAGCGCGAAGGTCGCGAAGGGTGAAATGCAGTGGCCCGCGCCAGCACCGTTTCCCGCGGCAGGCAAGACCGTGCGCGTGCAATTCGGCGATACCGCATTCGACCTGCGCTTCAAGGACGAAAAGACGATGTCGTTCGTCGGCACGGCCGGCCAGTTCAAGGGCGTGACGGATACGGTGCAATACACCGCGCGCGAGATTCGTCCGCAGGTGTACATGGTGTATTGGCATGAGCCCGGCACCGGTTCGAACGTCGTGCACGTGGAGGATTTCGAGCACGGTACCGTGAACACGAACATCGCGCTGAAAGACGGGCAGTTCCTGCATATGTCCGGTACGCTGAAGCTCGTCGGTCAGAAGTGACCGGACGCGGCTGTGTCGCTTCCGGCCCTCGTCACGTCATCACGACCACTCTTCCGGCGGCATCGCGCCGCCATCATCCTCCCAATGCGGCTCGCCGGTCTCGCGATCGCGGCTCGGCGCCACGGGGCCGTTCCCGCCGCCGCGTTCGACCCGCCGCGCATCGCTACGTGACGTCGACGCGCGCACCCGTGCCCGCGTGCGGGTCGGCGCCACGGTCCGCTGTTCGCCGCTGCGGCGCTCGTCGGTCGACGCCGCATCGTTCGTCTGTCGCACATTCGAAGCTGCGCTCATGTGTCCTCTCCTGTGTCAGTGAAAGCATCCGTCGCCCGAGCGCAGCAATTTCGGTGCCGCGCACCGGGCAAGCGCTTTGCTACCTTCGTTCGTATCGCAATCCTTGCCGGAGGTGAGCATGCCGACCGATCCCAGCACGTCGCCCGCCACGCGCCATCGCCTCGGCGAATGGATGGCCCGCGAGGAATCGCACATGGCCGCATACCGCGAGGGCATCGCGAACGACGCACGCGCGCGTGCAGGCGAACGGCTGCGCACGCCGGCCGTGCAGGAACTCGCGCGGCTGTTCGACGACGACGCGGTGCTGCGCATGAGCCTGACCCGCGCGATCGACGAGGCACGCGAAGCGGGCCGCACGCTCGGCTACGCATCGATCGGCGAACTGATGACGGTGATCGATCACCTGATGACCTACACGCCGCCATTCAGCGAAACGAGCCTGATCGTGTGCCCGCTGAACGCGTTCCTCGACTGGCCGATGCGCATGCCGTCGGGCCACGCGGTGTTTCGCGACGCGGCGGTCAACGCGCACCTGAAGCAGGTTCTGAACGTGTGGTGCGATTTCCTCGGCGGCCCGCATTCGCGCGCGCATCTCGACACGTCGCCGCCCGACGGCTGGTTCTGCGACGAAGCGCGCAAGCGCCTCGGCCTGTCGCAGTTCCAGTATCGCGAGGACCAGCCGCACTGGGGCTTCGACTCGTGGAACGACTTCTTCACGCGACGCTTTCGCGCGGGCGCGCGGCCGGTCGCGGCGCCGGACGATGCGCACGTGATCGTCAGCGCGTGCGAAGTCGCGCCGTATCACACCGCATCGAACGTGAAGATCCGCGACACGTTCTGGATCAAGGGCCAGCCCTACTCGCTGCGCGACATCTTCACGCCCGCGCGGCTGCCGCTCGCCGAACGGTTCGTCGGCGGCGATCTGTACCAGGCGTATCTGAGCGCGTACAACTATCATCGCTGGCACGCGCCCGTGCGCGGCACCGTCACGCATGCGTACCGGGTCGATGGCACCTACTATTCGGTCGCCGAGGCGGAAGGCCCGGACCCGGCCGGCCTCAACGATTCGCAGGGCTACATGACGGCCGTCGCCGCGCGTGCGATCGTCGCGATCGACTGCGACGATCCCGGGATCGGAACCGTCGCGGCCGTGTTCGTCGGAATGGGCGACGTCTCGTCCTGCATCGTCGAAGTCGTGCCGGGGCAGCGCGTCGACAAGGGCGACGAGATCGGCTATTTCCAGTACGGCGGCTCGACCTGCTGCCTGCTGTTCGAAACCGGCGTGATCGACCGCTTCCCGTTCGCGCCGCCGTTCGACGGCGATACACCGGTCGTACAGGTCAACGCGCCGGTCGCGATCGCACGCTGAACCGCGCGCCGGCCACGCGTGCGGGCGTCACGCATCGCGTGTCACGCGTCGAGATCGCCGGCGTCGCGGCCGTCGTGCCGCTGCACGCACCGGACGACGGTCAACCCGTCAGCGGTCAAAGCCGGGCGAGTCGTGCCCGATGCGTCCGGGCACATCACGATCAACTGTCGTTCGACCAGCGCGACGATGTCCTCACGGTCGGTCTGGATCTGTTCCGGTGCGCGATGCACCAGGAACAGCGCGGCAAATTCATGGGCGGTCAGCATGCTTGTTTCCCCGTTGACGGCTTCGCACGATGCAGCGGCGGCATCGCGGCGACGCACGGCGCGAAACGTGCGCCGGCGACGACAGAAGCATGCAGGGAGCGTGCCAGATTGTGGGACGCGGCCGCCCCCGTGCGCGACTGGCGCGCGGCGCGATGTGTCACCGCAAACCGCGTGATGGCCGCTGCAAAGTTTTCAATGGTGTGTAAGCGAGCATGCGCACGGTGCGCCGGCCGGCCAGCGCCGGCATTCCGCAGCCGCGCGGATCACGACTTCCTCGAACGAAACAGCCCGGCCCGAGCCGTTTTGCCCGCCGCCTTGTCGCGCACGCGGAAATAGCCGCTGTGCAGTTCGACGCCGCCCTCGCCGTCCGCGAGCACTTCCGCGCACGCGGCCTCGATGCGCGCACGGCCATGCTCGAACGCGTCGCGCAGGTCGGCTTCGAGCGCGGAGCGCGCGCCGAAATGGTCCTCGAGCGCTTCAACCGTGATCGCGCACGTGAGCGGCTTCCCGTCGAACTCGACGACGAAGCGCATCTGCAGCGCCGCACCGTCGAACTCGGGCGGCGCGTCGGTCAGCGTCACGTGATGGACCGAATCGGCCGGCATCGCTCAGCCTCCCCGCGACGCGAGACACTGCACCAGCGCGCCGTTGAATGCGGGCAGATCGTCGGGCTTGCGGCTCGTGATCAGGTTGCCGTCCCGCACGACCTCCTGGTCGACCCACTTGCCGCCCGCGTTGCGGATATCGTCCTGCAGGCTCGGCCAGCTCGTCATCGTGCGGCCGTCCACCAGCCCGGACGATACGAGCAGCCAGCCGCCGTGACAGATCGCGGCGATCGGCTTGCCCGCACCGCCCGCCGCCGTCACGAATTCGCGCGCGGCCGGCAGCATCCGGATCGCGTCGCCGTTGACGACGCCGCCCGGCAGCACGACCGCGTCGTAGTCGCCTTCGCGCGCATCGTCGAACGTCCGGTCGACCTTCACGCGATCGCCCTTGTCGACGTGCCTGAGCCCCTGGATCTCGCCGCGCTTCTGCGAAATCACGTCGACCTGCGCGCCTTCGGCCTCCAGCGCGCGCTGCGGCTCGACGAGTTCTACTTCCTCGAAGCCGTCGACCGCGAGTATCGCCACCTTGCAATGGTCCAGCTTGCCGATCATGGAGCACTCCCTGTTGATGTTGCGGCACCCGTCGTGCCGTTCTCATCGCGCAGCAATTTGCGTGCCGCGCGTACGATCGCGTCGATGGGGCGCGACCCGCAATGGCCGGGCGGCCTCGCGCACGCGCGCCGCGGCGTGACGCGTGCGGGCCGGCGTCACGCCGCCCCGCGCGGCCTCTGCAAAGATTTCAACAGGATGTAATGCGACTGCCGGCGACTGCCGGCGACTGCCGCCCGGCGCCGTCATGCAAGGCCGCGCCCGTGCGCGGGTCGCTATCGGCCCGACACGCTCACTGCAAGTGACGCGCCGCATCGAGCATCGCGTCGGTCAGCTCGACCGTCAGCGTCAGGTCCTCGGTGACGTCGGGCAGCGTGTCGAGCGTGGCCTGCACGGCATCGTGCAGCATTGCGTGCACGCGCATCCGCGCGCCGTCGTCGAGATCCGCATAGCGCTCCATCGTGTCGCAGTCGAGTGCGAGCACCACGGCGTGCCGCGCGGTATCGGGCGGTGCATCGGGCGCCAAGGCCCAGGCCGCATGAAACGTGATCCTGCCGGTCTCGACGTCGAGATGCACCGTCGTATCGAGATCGTCGGTCTCGACCGCGTCGGTGTCCAGGTCGTCGTCGTCGAGCGAGATCCGTGAATTCGATTGCATGATGTCCTCCTGCGTGGTGGCGGTGTGCCGGCCCCGCGGCCGACGCCAGCCATCGCGCCGCGCCGGTCGCGCCGGCGCGACACCGTGATCGTCAATAGCCGCTGGAACCCGCGCCGCCCGTACCGCCTGCGCCGCCGCCCGCGCCCGCTCCCGCGCTGCCGCCGCCATTGGAGCCGCCCGTGCTGCCGCTGCCGCCGGTGCCGGCGCCGCTCGGGCCGCCCGGCTTGGTGCGCACATGCGGGCGCGCGTGCGAACGCATGGCGCGCGGCTCCTGCATGCGGGTCGCGGGCGGCGGCGCCGCCGTATTGCCGTTCGACATGCTGTCGCCGGCGCCTTGTGCCGATGTGTCCGGCGGCGACAGGATCGGCGCGCCGGTGCCCTCGTCGGAACGCTGCGAATTCTGCGCCCATGCGACCGGTGCGGCCGCGACGAGTGCGACGGCCGCGCACGCAAGGATCCGGCGCGCGGCAGATTTCGATTCGAATACTGGCTTCATGGAACGTTCTCCCTCAATGGAATCGCTGTCGTGGAATTTCCCGCGTCCCTGGTTCAGCAAGGCACGTGCCGTCGGCGACGCGCGGCACGCGATTTGCGCGTTCCACGACCAACCCATCCCGATCCCGTACGGAGCCCTGTCATGCCTTCAGCTTCAGCTTCCGCTTCCCATCCGCACGGCAAACGCGTGACGCGCCGCCGCGGCCGCGCGCGCAGCAACGATCCGCATCATCGCAAGCGCTGGTCCGCCGACGTCATGAAAAAGAGCGATGCGCTGGACATCGAACCCGCGATCTTCAAGTCCGACGACCCGGGCGAGATCGCGGCGTCGCTCAAGCGCTCGGCCGAACACAGCCGCCGCCGCAAGGCGCCGCCGTTCCAGTCGGCGATGTCGATGCTCAACTTCTATCTGAACCGCGCGGGCCGCAACCTGCCGAAAACACGCCGCGCGACGCTCGAACGCGCGAAGCGGAAACTGCGCGAGGCGTTCGGCCGCAAGCCCTGACGTCCCCCACCCGCTCCGTATCGACCTGCCCGGCCTGCACGCATGCATGAAACGCTGTGGTATCTGATCGTCGGCGCGGTGCTGATGGGCATGGGCGTCGCGACATCGGCGCTGCGTCACCTGCCCTGCAGCAGCGCGATGATCTATCTCGCGCTCGGCGTCGCGCTCGGCCCGTCCGGCGCCGGGCTCCTGCATCTCGACATCGAACGCGACGCGTCGCTGTTGCGCGAGATCGTCGAAGTCGCGCTGCTGGTGTCGCTGTTCGCGATCGGGCTGCGGCTGCGCGTGCCGCTGTCCGACACGTTGTGGCTCGTGCCGTGCCGGCTCGGCCTGCTCGCGATGATCGTCACCGTGCCGCTGCTCGCCGGCTGCGCGGTGCTGACGCTCGGGCTCGGCTGGGGCCCCGCGCTGCTGCTCGCGGCGATCCTCGCACCGACCGACCCGGTGCTCGCGCACGACGTGCAGGTGCACGATCCCGGCGACCGCGACCTGGTGCGCTTCGCGCTGTCCGGCGAAGGCGGGCTGAACGACGGCATCGCGCTGCCGTTCGCGCTCGCGGGCCTCGCGCTGTGCGGCGCGTCCGACACGCCGCACGCGCGGTCGGCGCTGACGGGCGCGTTCGCGCTGGCCGCGCTGTGGGGCATCGCGGGCGCGGCCGCGATCGGCGGCGTGCTCGGCGCGGCCGCCACCAAGGCGATCGGCTGGCTGCGCACCCGCCACGCGCAGGCGCTCGGCTTCGAAGGCTTCTTCGCGCTCGCGCTGATCGTGCTGTCGTTCGGCGCCGCGCAGCTCGCGAATACCTTCGGCTTCATCGCGACGTTCGCCGCGGGCGTCGCGATGCGCCGCGTCGAGCATCGCGCGAGCGGCGACCGGCGCCCGCGCGAAGTGATCGGCCGGATCGATTCGGAAGACGTGGTCGCGACCGAGAAGCATCCGGAGAAGGTGCACGCGTTCATGACCGAATCGGTGCTGGACTTCACGATCGAGCTCGAACGGATCGCCGAGGCACTCATCATGACGATGATCGGCAGCGTGCTCGCGACGCTGTCGGCGCCGCTCGTGACGTGGGGCGCAATCGGTCTTGCCCTCGTGCTGTTCGTGGCCGTGCGGCCCTTCGCCGTGCTGCTGTCGCTGACCGGCTCGCACGCGACGCACGCGCAGCGGCGGCTGATGGCGTGGTTCGGGATACGCGGAATCGGCTCGTTCTATTACCTGCTGTTCGCGCTCGAACACGGGCCGTCCAGCGCGGTGCGCCCGCTCGCGGCGCCGGTGCTGGTCGTCGTGTCGGCGTCGGTGATCGCGCACGGCATCTCCGCGACGCCGCTGATGGACTGGTATTACCGCCTGCAGCAGCGCCGGCGCTGACCGCGCCGGCGACGTCACGACCCATCGAGCCGCGCGCGCATCTGCGCGGAGATGCGCTGCCGCGTCTCGTCGTAGCCTTCCCACGGATCGCGCGCGAGCCGGTCGAGCCGTTCGTGCAGCGTGTCGATCGTCCATTGCGCGCCGCCCGTCGTGTCGGGCACCTCGTCCCAGCGCAGCGGCACCGACACGCCCATCCCGGGCCGCGCACGCGCCGAGTACGCCGCGATCGTGCTCGCGCCGCGGCCGTTGCGCAGGTAATCGATGAAGATCTTGCCGCGACGATGACGCGGGCCCATCGTCGCGGTGAAACGGTCGGGCAGCGCGCTCGCGACGTGTTGCGCGACGGCGCGCGAGAAGTCCTTCACGTCGTCCCATCCGAGGTGCCGCGTGATCGGCACGACCACATGCAGCCCCTTGCCGCCGCTGGTCTTGCAGAACGACGCGAGCCCCAGTTCGTCGAGCAGCCCGCGCACCAGTTGCGCGGCCTCGATCATCGCGCTCCACGGCAGCGCGGGATCCGGATCGAGGTCGAACACGATCCGGTCGGGCCGCTCGATGTTCGACGCGTGCGCGTTCCACGTATGCAGTTCGATCGTGCCCATCTGCGCGGCGCCGAGCAGCGCGTCGACGCTATCGAGCGACAGCAGCGGACCGTGCCCCGGATCGAGCCCGGCATGTTGCGTGACGAACGGAATCTCGCGGCGTTCCGCGTGCTTCTGGAAGAACAGCTCGCCGGCGATGTCGCCGGGCGCGCGCACGAGCGACACGGGTCGCCCCTTCAGGTCCGGCAGCAGCCACGGCGCGACCCATTGCCAGTAGCGCGCGAGATCGATCTTGCGCGTGCCGCTTTGCGGGTCGAGCACACGGTCGGGATGGGTGATGCGCACGCGGCCGAGCTGATCCGGGCCTGCATCGTTGCCGGCCGTGCGGGTGGATGACCGTGAACGCGCGTGGTGTTCGCGGCCATTCGCTTCATGAGCCGCGTGCGACGCGTGCTTGCGGGGATGTTTGTCGTCGTGCGTGGTTCGCTGTCGATCCATCGTCATCTCCGTTTCCGCATTTTCCGTCTGTTTCGGCACTTCGCGGACGATCTGCGTGGCCGGCTTGTCTTCGCGCAGCGCGATGAACGCGGCCTGCCGCACGATGCCGTCGCCGGTCCACTCCGCGAATTCGCATTCGGCGACGAGCGTCGGTTCGATCCAGTGCACGCGCGTGCGCGTGCGTTCGCGCGGCGGCGGATCGAACGGCGGCGTGTCGCGCTCGTGCTTGCGCACGATCGCGGCAAGCCGGTCGAGCATGCGCGCGTCGAAGCCTGTGCCGACCCGGCCGACATAGCGCAGCGGTGTCGGCCCGCGCCGCCGCTTGCCGGCCGGCGCCGGTTCGTGCACGCCGAGCAGCAGTGCGCCGAAGCCGTGGCGGCTGCCCGACGGCTCGGTATAGCCGCCGATCACGAACTCCTGCCGGCGCCGGCATTTGAGCTTGATCCACACAGGCGAACGTCCGGCCCGGTAGCGCGAGTCCGCGCGCTTGCCGATCAGCCCTTCCAGGCCCGTATCGCATGCGCTCGCGATCAGCGACGCGACGTCGTCGCCGAGATCGGGCGAAAAGCGCAGTCGCGCGGGGTCGCTGTCGGCCAGCAGCGGTTCGAGCAGCCCGCGGCGTGCGGTGAGCGGCGCGTCGCGCAGGTCGTAACCGTCAAGGAAGGGCAAATCGAATACGAACAGCGTGACCGCATCCGAGCGCCCCGCACCGAGGGCGTTCTGCAGCGCCTGGAAATCGGGGAGGCCGTGCGAGCCGAGCACGACGGCCTCGCCGTCGAGCCATGCGTCGTCGACGTCGAGCGCGGCGAGCGCATCGCGTTGCGCGCGCAGCTTCGCGGTCCAGTCGCGGCCTTCGCGCGTCATCAGCTTCACATGCCGGCGTGTGCCTTTGCCCGCGATACGCGCGAGGATCCGGTAGCCGTCGAACTTCAGTTCGTAGCGCCAGTCGCCTTGCGCGGGCGGGCCGTCGACCAGCATCGCGAGTTGCGGCGCGACGCGCTCCGGCAACGGCGCGCGCACCGCGCCTTCGATCCCGGACGGATCGGCCGGCGGGCGTTCACGATCGTCGTGTTCGTCGTGCCGCGCGCCACGTGCATCGCGTTTCGCGGCCTTGTCGCCGCGGCCGCGCGGCGTCCGGCGCGCATGCTTCGATCCGTCGGCCGAATCCGCGCGCGTCGCAGACGCCGCGCCATCATGCACACTCCCCGGCCGCTCGCCGACGACGTCGAATTCGTCCGCGTCGCGCGCGTCGTCGTCGCGCTCCTTGATCAGCAGCCACTGCTCCTGTCGCCCCTGCTGGCGCCCGCTGCGCACGAGCGCCCAGCCGCCGCGCAGTTTTTCGCCGTCGAGCCGGAACGTGAGCTTGCCCGCGCGATAGCCGTCGCGTGCCTGCGCGAGACCGCCGTCGGGCGTCCACGTGCCTTCGTCCCATACGACGACCGACCCCGCGCCGTAATGCCCGGCCGGAATCTCGCCTTCGAACGACGCATATTCGAGCGGATGGTCCTCGACATGCACGGCGAGACGCTTCACCGACGGATCGAAGCTCGGCCCCTTCGGCACGGCCCACGACTTCAGCGTGCCGTCGAGTTCGAGTCGGAAGTCGTAGTGCAATCGCCGCGCATGATGCTCCTGGATTACGAAGCGCAGCGGATGGCCGGTGCCCGCGCGCGCGCGCCGGGCAGGTGCCGCATCCGCCTTCGCACGCCGACGCCCGTGCGCGCCTTCCGGTTCCGGCGTCGCGCCGAAGTGGCGTTTGCGGCGATAGGGATCGAGCTTGCCGGGCATCGCATCACCTCGCTTCGCGCGGCGTCATGCGGCGTGCTTGCGGCGCGCGGTGGCCTTCTTCACCGCATGCTCGCCGTGCGCGGCACGTTTCGCGGCCGGCCGTTTCGCCGCCGCGGTTTTCGTGGCCGCGCCCTTCACTGCGGTTTTTGAAGCCGGCTTGCGGCGCCCGCCGCCGCCGCGCGACGACGAAGACGCCCCCTCCGTATTCGCATCCTCGTCGTCGCCCCCATCGCGCAGATCCGCCGCACGCGCCCCGCCGCCGCCCTTCAGGCTGCGCTTCAGCAACTCGGTCAAATCGACCACGTTGGTCGCCGCGCGGCTCGTCTGCGCCGGCCGTTCCTCGATCTCCTCGATCTTGCCCGCGCGCACCTTGCGCTCGACCAGCTCGAGGATGTCGTCGCGGAACGTGTCGTGATACTCGTCGGGCGTCCACTTGCCGGCCATGTCGTCGATCAGCTTCTTCGCCATGGCGAGCTCGCGCGCGGTCACGCCCGCGCCCTTCGCGTCGTCGGCCGGCACCGACAGTTCGTCGAGCGGCCGCAACTCCTCCTGCCAGCGCAGCGTATCGAGCGCGAGCAGCGGCCCGACCGGAATCAGCGCGCCGAGATGCTGTCGGTCGCGCATCACGACCAGCGCGATGCCGATCTTGCCGCTGTCCTTCAATGCATCGCGCAGCAGCGCATAGACCTTCTCGCCCTTGCGGTCCGGCACGAGGTAGTATGGCGTGTCGAGATAGAGGAACGACACCGCGTCCTCGTCGACGAAGGTCAGGATGTCGACGGTCTGCGTCGATTCGGGGTTCGCCGCGCGGATTTCGTCGTCGGTCAGCACGACGTAGCGTTCCTTCTCGTATTCGTAGCCGCGCACGATGTCCTCGCGCGTGACTTCCTTGCCGGTGCGCTTGTTGATCTGCCGGTAGCCGACCGGATCCATCGAGCGCTTGTCGAGCAGCCGGAACGACGGCTTCACGGTGCGCGTCGCGGGAAACAGCTGCACGGGCACGTGAACGAGCCCGAAGCTGATCGCGCCTTTCCAGATCATCCGCGGTGCCATGCCTATCCTCCTTGCCGCTTGCACGCCCGCCCGGCGGACCCGCTCCGCCGGGCGACGTTCCGCGAGCTGGTGCGATTGCGCGCCGTTGGATTGCGGTCGATTGCCGGATCGGGGAGATTCGTCATGCGCGCATCCTCGCATCGGTTCGGTGATGGACGGCGGCGTGCGTGGCCGTGTCGCGGCGCACACGCAGCCGTCACGGGAAACGGACGCGCCGCGCGGCGCGTGCCGCGGCGGCCCGCTACGGTGTCGCGACGGGCGGCTGCCGCGCCGTCAGGGCGCGCGCAGCGCGCGATCCAGTTCGTCGCGCGTCACGTCGAGCGCGACGCTGCATTCGATCTCGGCGTCCTCGACGCGCGGTTTCTGTTCGTCCACCGCGCGCCGCGCCATGTCGCACACATGCGTCCGGACGCGCAACCGGTCGGCCGTGCCGAGCGATGCATAGCGCGTGAGCACGTCGGGATCGAAACGCAGGTCGACCGCGCAGCGCCATTGACGTGCATCGTCCTCGGACGGCACGCGCACCCACGACACCTGGATCGTCAGCCGCCCCGACGCGTCGTCCGCATGCACGACGACGGTCGACTGCGACGGAAAGCCGTTCGCGAGAGCATGCTCGAGTTCCGCGATGCGCTGCGAATGGTCGGGGGCGATCGTCATCGGCGCACGACTCCCAACAGCAGCGTGACCAGGAAGATCACGACGAAGATGTAGAACAGGATCTTCGCGATCTCGGCCGCGCCGGCCGCGATGCCGCCGAAGCCGAACAAGGCGGCGACGAGCGCGATGATGAAGAAGATGATGGCGTATCGAAGCATGAATGCCTCCTGCGGTCCTGAATAACGACGATCGTCGACGCGTGTCGCCGCCGATCAAGAATCGTGCTTGTGCCGGGGTTTGCCGTGGGCCGGCGTCGAAGCCATTTTTTCGAGTTCCTTCTCGCTCATCG
This sequence comes from Burkholderia sp. BCC1638, assembly GCF_902833195.1. NCBI lineage: Bacteria > Pseudomonadati > Pseudomonadota > Betaproteobacteria > Burkholderiales > Burkholderiaceae > Burkholderia > Burkholderia sp. BCC1638. The sequence goes on along the minus strand of NZ_CADFEC010000030.1, from coordinate 31,520 downwards.
ACTTGGCCATCGACTTCGCAGGCGGCTTCAGGTCCTTCATCTTGGTGTCACCGCGCTTGGCCGACAGGGCGGCTCCCGCGGCGCGCTGCTGGGCCTGGGACTTGGCTGGCATGGTTTCCCTCCTCTCGGTGATGCGCGCGGACACCGCAGATCGCAGATCGCAGATCGCAGATCGCGGGTCGCGGGTCGCGGGTCGCGGGTCGCGGGCCGCGCGCGGTTCGGACGGTATCGTCACGCGGCGTCGCGCCGGCGCAGTTCAGCGGGCGGAATCTTCATCGCCTGGCGATACTTGGTCACCGTGCGACGCGCAAGAAGGATGCCGCGCCCCGCGAGATTCTGCGCGAGCGCGACGTCCGACAGCGGATCGGTATGGCGCTCGGCCGCGATCATGTCGCGGATCAGCACCTTCGCGGCCGACGCCGAGCACACGCCCTTGCCGGCTGCTTCCAGCTTGCGCGGGAAGAAATGCTTGAACTCGAACGTGCCGTGCGGCGTGGCCATGTATTTGTTGCCCGTCGCGCGCGACACGGTCGATTCGTGCAGGTCGAGTTCCTCGGCGATGTCGCGCAGCACGAGCGGCTTCATCGCGATCTCGCCGTAGCGGAAGAAATCGCGCTGCCGCGCGACGATGCATTCGCCGACGCGCTGGATCGTGTCGAAGCGCTTCTGCACGTTGCGAATCAGCCAGCGCGCTTCCTGCAACTGCTGGCCGAGCGGCGAATCGCGCTCGCCGCTCGACTGCGCGAACAAGGTCGCGTAGCGCTCGTGCAATCGCGCGCGCGGCAGCACGGCCGGGTTGATCGTCACGATCCATTCGTCGCGCACCTGGCGCACGATCACGTCGGGTATCACGTAGTCGCCGCGCGTGCTGCCGTAGTGATTGCCGGGACGCGGATCGAGCGTGCGCACCAGCGCGCACGCGGCCTGCATCGTCGGCTGGCTGCAGCCCAGGCGTCGCTGGATTTCCGCCGTCTCGCGCCGCGCGAGCCGTTCGAGGTGCTCGCGCGCGATCGCCTTCGCCTCCGCGAGCGCCGGCGTGCCGGCCGGAATCGCATCGAGTTGCAGCACCAGGCATTCGGACACCGAACGCGCGGCGATGCCGGGGCGGTCCAGCATCTGCACGAGCCGCAGCGCGACCGCGAGATCCTGTTCCGACAGCAGCAACGCCGGATCGGCCGCGACCAGCAGCTCGGCCAGTTCCTGACGCAGGTAGCCGTCCTCGTCGAGCGCATCGATCACGATGCGCGCGGCCTCGCGGTCGCGCTTGTTCAGCGGATAAAGGCGCAGTGCATCGTGCAATTGCTGGTGCAGCGACGGCTCGGCCGCCATCCACTCGCCGGGCGACAGGTCGCTCGCGTCGTCGGCCTGGCGGCTCGTGCCGCGCGGCGCCGGAGCGGCCGTATACGACACCTCGCCGTCAGGCGGACGCACGTCCTCGCGCTCGGGCGGCGGCTTGGGCGGCGCGGCTTCCGCGGTGGGTTCGGGCGCGTCGGCGGCGGCTTCGTCGTCGCCCTGGCCATCTTCGAGAAACGGATTCGAGTCGAGCGCCTGCCGCAATTCCTGCTGGAATTCGAGCGAAGACAACTGCAGCAGGCGAAGCGACTGCTGAAGCCTCGGCGTGAGTGCCAGATGCTGTCGCATCTGGAGCGCAAGCGTGACGGACATCGATGCCCTCCTGACGGTGTGCGGAATTGCGTTCACACGCATTCACGCAGCTTCCATGCCAAGGCGGCGAAGCACCGTCCGGCGCGGCTCTCGCGGGTTCGCACCCCGCCCGCGGCGGCTCCGGGTGCCGACTTTTTTACAAGCGCCGGCAAGTTAGGGGCACGGAATTCGCGCCGGGCGGACGCACCGGCAGCGCGCCGGCTTATCCGCGTGCGGCCGCCGCGCGCCGTTCCGCGCGTCAGTACTGCATCGGCGGCGGCGTGCCCGGCATCGTCCGGTCGCCCTGCACACCGTTCGGCCCCGGCGGCGGCACGTCGGCCGGTTCACCGCCCGCCGCGCCCGCCGGCAGCGTGTTGTACGGCGACGGACGCGTGTCGTAGCGCGTATTCGCGTCCGGCATCGTCGTGGTCGGCGACGCACCATGGCCGTCCGGCGGCGCCGGCGGCGCGCCGTGCGCGCCGTAGGGACCCTGCGGTTGCGTGCACGCGCCCAGCGCACACGCGGCGGCGAACGCACAGGCGCCGATACGCATCGTCTGGATCGGTTTCATCGGAATCCTCCGTTGAGTCGGCGGCAGGGGCCGGCCGTGGCGACACGGCTCAGAGCCGGTTGAAATGGAAATCGCCGGCATATGCGGTGGGCGCGCGGCGCGCCATCATCATGTCGAATTCGGCGGCGACACGGGCCAGCGCACCGCGTTGCCGCTCGGTACCGGCCTGCTCGAGCGCCGTGAATGCGTCGGCGTCGAAGGTGACGGTCAACGACGCCGGATGGCCATCGACACGAAAGCCGAAATGCAATGCGCCGGCCGGCTGCTCCTCGACATGGAACGGCATCGCGCGCGCCTCGAAATGGCGGCCGAGCGTCTCGGCCACGTCGCGCAGCATGCCGGGTTTCACGCGAATGCTCATCGTGGCCCCTCCTTGAATCGGATGAACGCCACCGGCGGCACGCCCGTCGGCGGCACGTGGATCGGCGGCTCACGCGTCGGCGGCTCGCGTTCCGGTGGCGGCTGCTCCGGCGGATCGCCTTCCGGATCGTGATACGGCTCGGGCGTGCCGGGCGGCAGGTCGTCCGGCGGGGGCGGTTCGGGGTCGGGCTCGACGTCGGGAATCACCGGCTCGGGCCGATGCAGCGACTGAGCGGGATTTCGGACGACATCTCGGTTCATGGGCATGCGTTCGTTGTGCTGTCGTGACGGCATCGGATTGCGGCACGTTCGCCGCTCGATGCGCTACGCACTCGGTGGCCGCAAGCCGCGTGCCGGTCATTCGTGCCGCATTTCGCTTGTCGACGCGCCGCCCCGCAAGCTGACATGCAACCCGCCACGCGGCGCGACGTGCATTCGCTACACCGCGCGCTGCAATTCTTTCAAGGCCATCGCGTTACCCGTCGTACGCGGCCATCACGAGCCACAACTCGTGGTCGTCGTCGCGCACCCGCGCGGCGAGCGCATACGAATCGGCCGGCTCGCACGCGCGCTGCAGCGCGAAGCGCGCCGGCTCGGTCGAGCCGAAGGTCTCGTCGAGCGGCCGCACGTCGGCCTTGCCTTCGAACATGCGGCGATCGGGCCGGTAAATCAGCGGCTCCTGTTTCCATGTGATGAAGTGACTCTTCACCGACTCGAACCCTCCGCCGCAGACGTTGACTTCATAGCGCACTCCCGGCCGCCGTTTCGGAATCTTCATCGTGCCCTCCCGTTCGATGTGCGTGTGCATGCGGCGCGTGGCGCCGCGTGTTGTCGTCGTTGCTACCGACATGGCAAGTCGCGTGCCGCCGCCATGCAGCGGGCACGGCCGTTGCGCGATGAGCGCCTCAACGTCACCGACACGGAGGCATGCCATGAAGGATTCGACCCGTTCCGGCCGCGACGCGCCGACGCACGAACCGCATCCCGATCCGTCGCCGCCGCTGAAGGACCAGGACCACACGAAAACGCGCCACTCCGAGCGGCATATCGACAAGCAGCTGGAGGACACGTTCCCCGCGAGCGATCCGCCGGCGACCGGCGGCGTCACGCGCATCGAGCCCGACACGCCGCCGGGCACGCACGACGACGGCCCGTGGCAGAACCCGGCCAAGCGCCGCGACGAATGACCGTCGGCGATTCGACGAACACGCGTGCCGAACGGCACGCCGCTTGCTGACTCGTACGGCCCGGACTCAAACCTGCAAGGAGGACTTCATGCATCGCGTCAACGAAATCATGTCGCAGGACGTCGTGCGCATCGCGCCGACCGACTCGATCCGTCATGCGGCGCAACTGATGGAGCGCTACGACATCGGCGCGCTGCCCGTGTGCGACAACAACCGGCTGATCGGCATGGTCACGGACCGCGACCTCGCGGTGCGCGCGATCTCGGCCGGCAAGCCGCCGGAGACGCGGATCCACGAAGTTGCGTCGGGCCCGATCGAATGGTGTTTCGAGGACGATTCGCTGGACGAGATCCAGCACTACATGGCCGACGCGCAACTGCGCCGCCTGCCCGTCGTCGATCACGACAAGCGCCTCGTCGGCATGCTGTCGCTCGCGGACATCGCGACACGCACGGCCGGCCCCGCGCGCGACGACGTCGCGAACACGCTCGAAGGCGTGTCGCAACCGAAGCGTACGTGACGGGGCGATCCTCGCCCCGCCCGACAACCCCGCGCGACCCGCAGGGCCCATCCCGGGCACGGTCGCGCTCCACGCAACCAGGAGGACAACCATGCAGACTTCCGATCGAGGACAGACGCGCATCATCGGCAAGGGCGCCGCGACGGCGGCCGGCCCGGGTCCCGACGTGATGGCGGCCGACACGCTGGAAGGCGACAAGGTCTACACGACCGACGGCGACGACGTCGGCAAGATCAAGGACATCATGCTCGACGTGCGCTCGGGCCGCGTCGCGTACGCCGTGCTGTCGAGCGGCGGCGTGCTCGGCATCGGCGACAAGCTGCTCGCGATCCCGTGGAGCGCGCTCACGCTCGATACCGAACGCAAATGTTTCTTGCTGTCGGTGTCGTCGGAGCGGATCCGCAACGCGCCGGGCTTCGACAAGGATCACTGGCCGGCAATGGCCGACCCGCAATGGGCCGAGCCGCTGCACGAGTTCTACGGCAGCGCGCCGTACTGGAGCGCGGGCGACGAGCTCGGGCTCACCGATCCGACCGAGGAACTGAACGATCCTCGCACGCGCGGGCGGCACTGACCGTTCGTGATTTGCCGGTGGTTCAGGCGACAGGCCCCGCGAATGCGGGGCTTTTTTTGGCTTTTCGACGGATCCCGGAGCCGGCCCAATCCACTGAGGCCGGCGTCGCCGGCCGCCGTCCGTGCATGCGTCCGGCGCGCCGCGCCGCCTGATTGATAACCATACGACATCAATCCTTCCAAAAATCGCACTTATCGTTTGTCCGTCTCCGGGCGAATATTGCCGAAACGACAATCGACCGCTCCCCCGGCGCATTCTTCCCGATTTCCTGGAGACACTCTGATGCACCCCTCGCCCAGCCTTCCGACCGCACGGTCGAAGGCCGCCGCGGTATTCCGCGTGACGGCCGGCAACTTCCTCGAGCAGTTCGACTTCTTCCTGTTCGGCTTCTACGCAACCCAGATTTCCGCCGTATTCTTTCCCGCCGCAAGCGAGTTTGCGTCGCTGATGATGACCTTCGCCGTCTTCGGCGCCGGCTTCCTGATGCGGCCGCTGGGCGCGATCGTGCTGGGTGCGTACATCGACGACGTGGGCCGCCGCAAGGGCCTGATCGTCACGCTGGCGATCATGGCGAGCGGCACGATCCTGATCGCGTTCGTGCCGGGCTACGCGACGATCGGCCTGCTCGCGCCCGTGCTCGTGCTGGTCGGGCGCCTGCTGCAGGGCTTTTCGGCGGGTGCAGAACTCGGCGGCGTGTCGGTCTATCTCGCCGAGATGGCCACGCCCGGCCGCAAGGGCTTCTACACGAGCTGGCAGTCCGCCAGCCAGCAGGTCGCGATCGTCGTCGCGGCCGGCCTCGGCTTCGCGCTCAATCAATGGCTGAGCACGTCGGCCATCGCCTCGTGGGGCTGGCGCGTGCCGTTCTTCGTCGGCTGCATGATCGTGCCGTTCATCTTCATGCTGCGCCGCAATCTCGAGGAAACGCAGGCGTTCAAGGCCCGCAAGCATCGTCCGGGCATGAAGGAAGTGTTCGGGACGCTGGCGCGGAACTGGGGCGTCGTGATCGCCGGCATGATGCTGGTCGCGATGACCACCACGAGCTTCTACCTCATCACGGTCTACGCGCCGACCTTCGGCAAGACGGTCCTGCACCTGAGCACGGCCGACAGCCTGCTCGTCACGCTGTGCGTCGGCGTGTCGAACTTCGTGTGGCTGCCGATCGGCGGCGCCCTGTCCGATCGCATCGGCCGCCGGCCGCTGCTCGTCGGCATGACGCTGCTCGCGATCGCCACCGCCTACCCGGCGCTGTCCCTGCTCGCGCATGCGCCGTCGTTCGTCAACATGCTGCTCGTGCTGCTTTGGCTGTCGTTCATGTACGGGATCTACAACGGTGCGATGGTCGTCGCCCTGACCGAAGTGATGCCCGTCGAGGTGCGCGTGGCGGGTTTCTCGCTCGCGTACAGCCTCGCCACGGCCGTGTTCGGCGGCTTTACGCCGGCCATCTCGACGGCGCTCATTCACATGACCGGCGACAAGGCCGCGCCCGGTTACTGGATGAGCCTCGCCGCGGTGTGCGCGCTGCTCGCGACGTTTGCCCTGTATCGCCGGCAGACGGCCACGCTGACGCCGGCGCACTGAAGCCTCACGCAGAACGACCCGTCCCGACTCCACATGTCCAAGACCACGACCATGAAGAACCTGCTCCTGAAACTCTGCGCGACCGCGCTCGTCGCCACCTCGGCGGTCGCCGCGAACGTGCAGGCCGCCGACCTGCACGTGATGAGCTCGGGCGGCTTCACCGCCGCCTATAAGCTGCTCGGCCCGCAGTTCGCGTCCCGCTCGGGCAACACGCTCGAAACCGCACTCGGCCCGTCGATGGGCAAGTCGCCTGAAGCGATTCCGAACCGGCTCGCGCGCGGCGAGCCGGCGGACGTCGTGATCATGGTCGGCTATGCGCTCGACGATCTGATCAAGCAAGGCAAGGTCAAAGCCGGATCGCGCGTCGAGCTGGCCGATTCGCGCATCGGCATGGTCGTGCGCGACGGCGCGGCGAAACCCGACATCAGCACGGCCGAAGGCCTCAAGCAGGTTCTGCTGCATGCGAAGTCGATCGCCTACTCCGACAGCGCGAGCGGTGTCTACATCGAGCGCGAGTTGTTCAAAAAGCTCGGCATCGAGGACCAGGTGAAATCGAAAGCGGCCATGATCCCGCGGATCCCGGTCGCATCCGTGGTCGCGAACGGCGACTACGAGATCGGCTTTCAGCAGGTGAGCGAACTGCTGCCCGTGAAGGGCGCGACCTTCGTCGGGAAGATTCCCGAATCGCTGCAGTCGGTTACGCGCTTCGCGGCCGGCATCCCGGTCGGCGCGCAGCACCCGCAGGAAGCGAAGGCACTTCTCGACTATCTCGCGTCGCCGGACGTGCAGGCCGAAGTGAAATCGACCGGGCTGGATTCCGTCTCCGCACACTGAGCACGACCGACGGGAAGGTGCGCGTCAGACCGCCTTCCCGTCGGGCCCGGCGCCGGCCTCCGCACCATCGGCGCCATCGGCGCCATTCGGGCCAGCCGGCCCGGTCCCGTTCAGCATCCGCGCGAGACGCGCGCGATCGCACGCCCCTTCCCGCATCGAAACGAAGATCACCGCGCACGCGTTGCTGATCACGCTCGTCAGCGCCCGCGCCTCGGACATGAAGCGATCGATGCCGACCAGAAGCGCGACGCCGGCAACCGGCAGGTCGGGCATCACGGCGAGCGTCGCGACGAGCGCGACGAGCCCGCTGCCGGACACGCCGGCCGCGCCCTTCGACGTCAGCAGCATGACGGCCAGCATCGCGGCGATCTGCGGCGCGGAAAGCGGCACATCGCACGCCTGGGCGATGAACAACGCGGCGAGCGTCAGATAGATCGCGGTGCCGTCCAGGTTGAACGAGTAACCGGCCGGCAGCACGAGCCCCACGACGCCCTTGTCGCAACCGAGCGACTCCAGCTTGACGATCAGCCGCGGCAATACCGGCTCCGTCGACGAAGTCGCGAGGACGATCAGCAACTCCTCGCGGATGTAGCGCAACAGCCGCCACAACGCGAAACCGTGCAGCCGCGCGAGCGGCGCGAGCACCAGCGCGACGAACAACGCGCAGGCCACGTAGAACGACGCCATCAGCCACGCGAGCGAGCCGACCGAGCCGATGCCGAAGCGCCCCACCGTGAAGGCCATCGCGCCGAATGCGCCGAGCGGGGCGAGCCGCATGATCATCGCGAGCACGAGAAACACGATCTGCGCGACGCCGTCGATCAGCGCCAGCACGGGCCGCCCGGCCTGCGGATACGCGTTCAGCGAAAAACCGAACAGCAGCGACAGCAGCAGCACGGGCAGCACCTCGCCCTGCTGGAACGCGCCGAGCATCGTATCCGGGATCACGCTCAGCGCGAACTCGACGAGGCCGCGCGGTTGCGCATGCTGCGCGTATTGCGCCAGGACGCTCGCGTCGAGATGGCGCACGTCGACGTGCATGCCGGCGCCGGGGCGCAGCACGAACGCGGTGACGAGCCCGAATGCGAGCGCGGCGGCGGTCAGCAGATAGAACAGCACCAGCGCGCGGACGATCGTGCGTCCGATGGCCTGCCCGTTCGCGAGCGACGTGATGCCGGAGACGATCGTGCAGAACACGATCGGCGCGATCATCATCCGCACGAGAGCGACGAATGCATCGCTGAGCGGTTTGAGCGCCGCGCCGGCCGACGGCCAGAAGTGGCCGACGCTCACGCCGAGCGCCATCGCCAGCAGAACCTGCACGTAAAGCGAACGAAGCGGTCTTGCCAGCCTCATGCTGCGGTCTTCCTCGATGTTCCGGTCGTATTCGTCACGTGCATTACTTCGATGCATCGCTGCGCGTCGCACCGCCGCGCCTGGCGTCGATGACCGCCCGGTGAAACTCCTCCGCGGCGGGCGTCAGCGGGCGTCCGCGCCGTTTCACGATGCCCACCCGGCGCTTGACCGAAGGTTCGACGAGGGGCACGCTCGTGAGCAGCGGATGGTCGTGTCCGGGCATCGCCATCGACGGCACCGCGGCGACGCCGAGCCCCGCTTCGACCAGCCCGAGCATGGTCGTCACGTGGCGCGTCTCGCACACGCTCGGCGCGCGCGGCGCGACGCTCGTCAGTGCCTGGTCGAGCAACAGACGGTTGCCGGACGTCTTGTCCACGGACACGTACTCGTATTCGTAAAGTTCGTTCCAGGTCACGCGCTTCTTGCGCGCGAGCGGATGATCGCGCCGGCACGCGGCAACGAATCGCTCCTGCAGCAGCAGCTTGAACTCGACCTCGGACTCCTGGCTGCCCATGAAGCTCACGCCGAAATCGGCCTCTCCGCTGATGACGGCGCTCAGCACCTCGTTCGCGCTCGCATCCAGCAGCTTGACCCTGATGCGCGGAAAGCGGCGATGATAGCTCGCGATCACGTTCGGCAGGAAATAGTAGGCCACCGACGGCACGCACGCGATCGTCACGTGACCGAGGCGGCTCGACGAAACGTCGCGGATGCCGAGCAGCGCCGCGTCGAGATCGTCCAGCAGTTGCTCGGCGCTCGGCGCGAACACGCGGCCGACCGTCGTCAGCGTGACGCTGCGCGTCGTGCGCTCGAACAGACGCACGCCGAGCGCTTCCTCCAGTTTGTCGATCCGGCGACTCAACGCGGGCTGCGAAATGCTGATCGCCTCGGCGGCCTTGCGGAAGCTTCCCAGCTCCACCACCGCGCGAAACGCCTGCAAGTCGGTCAAATCGAAGTTGATTCCCACGGGTCTGGTCTCCGCATCTCGAATGCCGCGTATTGTGCACGATTCGGAGAAGCACACCCAGCCGGGACATGCCCAACCGCGACGCTCCGGGCGCGCCGGCATGCCGCGTGCGGCGGGCGAATGCGCGCGGCAGGACGACGCCCGATACCGTTTTACAAGCGCCGTGTACGGCCCCAGATCGGCCACACTCGATCGCTCGCGGCGGCTCTCGCCTGTCGCCGGATGCTGTCCCGACGCGAACTACGCCGCATGTCGACTGCATGCAGCATGCCGGTTGCTGCACGAACTGCACAGCATCGATCTGGGAGCCGCCGATGTGCACACCGCCGATGTTCCGACTCGCCCGGATCTTCCCCCCGCTTGCCATCCACCGTCGTGCGCACGTCGACGCGCGCGCGGCGCACCGTGCGCTGGCCGCGCGAGAACAGCGTGGCCGCGACGTGATCGAACAGGCGCGGCGCGTGCTACGACGAACGCAAGCGCTGCGTGGAAACGCTGTTCATGGATTATCACCGCCAGTACGGTGTCGATGTCCGGATCGCGCGGATCTTCAACACATATGGCCCGCGCATGCATCCGGCCGACGGGCGCGTCGTCTCCAACTTCATCACGCAGGCGCTGGCCGGCAAGCCGCTGACCGTCTACGGCGACGGCAAGCAGACGCGCTCGTTCTGCAATGTCGACGACATGGTCGATGCGCTGGTCCGGTTGATGGACGAACCGGGCGACGCATGCGAGCCCGTGAACCTCGGCAGCGACGACGAGATCGCGATGATCGACATCGCGTGCGAGGTCGTGAGGATCGTCGACACGACGGTCGCGATCGAATTCTGTCCGCTGCCGTCCGACGATCCGCGCCAGCGGCGGCCCGATCTCGACGCCGCGCACCGGCGCCTCGGCTGGCGCGCGACGACACCGCTCGCGAGTGGGCTCGCGCATACCGCGCGGGATTTCATCCATCGGCAGGTCGTGCATCACACGCCGGGCGACCTCGTGCGCAGCACGCAGATCGCATCGCACATGCTCGCGCAGATCAGCACACGAAACCGGCCGGCGGCGACCTGAGCAGGACGGCGTGACGCGCGACGGCCCGTACCCGTCGCACGTCAGCGGTCGCGCGTCGTCATGCTCGCGATCTTGTGCGCCAGCTCGCGAACGTCGACCGGCTTGCACAGATAGCCGTCGAAACCCGCTTCGAGCGCGCGGCGCTCGTCGGCGAGGCCGGCGTGTGCGGTCACGGCGAGCACTCGCATATCGGGCGGGGTGCCGCCGTTCGCGGCGCCGCTGCGCAACGCGTCGAGCAGCCAGAAGCCGTCACCGTCGGACATCGCGAGATCGGACAGCACGACGGTCGGCTTCACGTCCGCGACGATCGCAAGCGCGTCGCGGCCCGACGACGCGATGGCGACGGTCGCGCCGAGCGTGCCCAGTGCGGCGGTCAGGCTCGCGCGTGTGGTGGCGTCGTCGTCGACGATCAGGATGCGCTGCGAGTCGAGCATCAGCGGATCGAGCAACCCGTCGTGCTGCGCGATGCCCCACGCCATTGCCCCCACCGGCTGCCAGCCTGCCGGCAACGTCACGGTGAACGTGGCGCCGCGATCGCGGCCCGCGCTTTCGACGCGGACCGTGCCGCCGTGCAGTTCGGCGATATGCCTCACGATCGAAAGACCAAGACCGAGCCCGCGCCGCGACGACGCGGGCGAATCGTCCGCGCGGCGGAACATGTCGAACACGTACGGGATGAACTCCGGCGCGATGCCTTGCCCATCGTCGGAGACGGTCAGCGTCGCGTGCGCGGCGTCGCGCGACAGCGTGACCGTCACCGTACCGCCCGCCGGCGTGAACTTCAGCGCGTTCGACACGAGATTCGACAGCATTTGCCGCAAGCGCTCCGCGTCGCCCGACACCACGCATGCCGGCGCGGCGCAGTCGAATCCGAGCGCGATGCCGGCCGACGACGCGGCCGTCTGGAGTGCGTTCGTCGCATCGGCGAACAGCCGCACCACGTCCACCGGCATCGCCTCGATCCGCAGCTTGCCGGTCGCGAGCGACGATGCGTCGAGGATGTCGCCGACCATGCGCGTGAGCGAACGCGCGCTGCGGTCGATCGCGTCGATCGCCTGCTGCTGCAATGCGTCGTCGCGCGAATTGCGCAGCACCTCGACCCAGCCGTAGATCACGTTCAGTGGCGTGCGCAGTTCGTGCGATACGGTCGCGAGCAGTTCGTCCTTCAGACGGTTCGACGTGTCGGCCTGGTCGCGCGCGTCGCGCGCGCCTTGCAGCGAACGGTGCGCGCGCAGGTCGCGGCGGCGCTGTGTGCCGGTCTCGCGCAGCGTCAGCGACAGCGCGACGCAGCGGCGCGCGTCGCCTTTCACCGGGCATGCGGATACCGTCGCGCGAAAGCGCCGGCCGTCGCGGCGCACGCACAGCAGCTCGAGCGGGCCGACCGGTTCGCGCAACGCGTCGAACGTCTCGGCCAGCGGGTTGCGCGCCAGCCAGCGCATCGCGACCAGCGTTTCGAGCGGCCGCCCGCACGCGTCGTCCTCGCCGTACCCGAAGATCCGCTGCGCGGCCGGGTTCCAGCTCACGATCCGGCCGTGGCTGTCGACCCCGATGATCGCGTCCGGCGATGCCTCGACGACCGCGAGCTGCAACCGCGACTTGTCGGTGAGCACGCGCGCCATGCCGCCATCGCGCAACAGCAGCACCGCGCCGTCGATGTTGCCGTCCGCATCGGCGATCGGCGACGCCGCCTCGACGATCGGCACTGGCCGGCTGTCGTCGGCGCCGTGCAGCCAGTACCGGTCGGACAACGCATGCGCGCCGCCGAGCGCACGGTCGAGCGGCGTCGTCTGCACGCGCCGGCCGTCGTGATCGAACTCGCGCAGCACGTCGCGCACGGGTCGACCTGCCGCCTCGTCCAGGCCGCAACCGGCCAGTTCGGCCGCCGCCTCATTCAGGTAAGTCACCTGGCCTTTCGCATCGGTCGCGATCACGCCGTGCGGCAGCGCCTGCAGCACGGCATCGAGCTGCCGCCGCGCGTCGGCTTCCCGCTGGCGCGCGAGCTCGTTCGTGAGGCGCGCGTGGCGAAGCATCGCCGTCACCGCGCACACCAGCGCCCCGACCAGCAAGAAGGTGCCGAGCCGCACGAGGCGGGCCGGCAACGGTTCCGTATAGGCGCCGGGATCGGACAGGAACAGCGTCCAGACCAGCAGCCCGCTCGCCGCGGTCGACAGGATCCCGAACAGGAACGACGTCGCCCACGCGGCGCCGGCCAGCATCGAGTAGTACAGGACGAGCGACAGGTTGACGCCGCCGAAGCGGATCGCCAGCGCCTGCAGCACGGTCGCGATCGCGACGAGCATCACGACGGTGGCGTAATTTCCGGCCTGCGGCCGTGCAAAATCAATCATCGGACACGCTCCTGCCGGCGAACCGGCGGAGAACGGCCATGCGCGAACGAACGAGCACGTTACATGCTCGGCCGCGTGTGGTGAGCCGGGAGACCTTCACGCCATGACTGCTCCGACGGGCCGGCTCGACATCTCGCCTCATCTCGACGACGCCGTCTTCGGTTGCGGGCGCACGCGCATGAGCATGTCCTGCACGACATCAGGAATCCGGTTTCTCCACTTCGTCTTCCAGTTGCGCGAGCCGGTTGTAGATCGTCTTCAGGCTGACGTCGAGCACCTCCGCCGCCTGCGCCTTCACGCCGCCGCATCGCGCGATCGTGCCGAGAATCAGCTTGCGGTCGACTTCCTCGAGCGGCGTGCCGAACGGCACCGTCACGCGCTCCTCGTTCGAGTCGACCATGTTCGACAGTTCTTCCATGATCGGCGGCGGCAGCGTATCGATCACATCAGCGTCGCTGAAGATGCTCGCGCGCTGCACGAAGTTGCGCAGCTCGCGCACGTTGCCGGGCCACGCGTAAGTCTTCAGCGCTTCGCGCGCGGCCGGCGCGAAGCGCAGGTTGCGGCCGCTTTCCTCGTTGTAGCGCTGCAGGAATGCATCGGCGAGCATCGGGATGTCGTCGCCGCGCTCGCGCAGCGACGGCAGCGGAATCGGAAACACGTTGATCCGGTGATAGAGGTCGGGCCGCAGCTTGCCTTCCGCCATCGCACCTTCCGGATCGCGGTTGGTCGCCGCGACGATGCGCACGTCGACATCGATCTCGCGCGTCGAGCCGAGCCGCGTGAGCCGCCCGGTTTCCAGCACGCGCAGCAGCTTGACCTGCGATTCGACCGGCATCTCGGTGATTTCGTCGAGGAACAGCGTGCCGCCATCCGCGCGCTCGAAGAAGCCCTTGTGCTGCCGCTCGGCGCCGGTGAAGCTGCCGCGGTCGTGGCCGAACATCTCGCTCTCGACAAGGTTCGCCGCGATCGCGCCGCAGTTCACCGCGAGGAACGGGCCGCGGCGGCGCAGGCTCAAATCGTGAACCGTCTGCGCGGCGAGTTCCTTGCCCGTGCCCGACTCGCCGGTGAGCAGCACCGACGCTTCGGTACGCGCGACGCGACCGATCGCATCGTAGACGGCCTGCATCGCGGGCGAACTGCCGAGCATCCGGCCAAAGCGGCCAAGACGCTTCAGCTCGGAGCGCAGTTCGGCGATTTCCTCGTGCAGGGCGGTGGTGCGCGGCACGCGCGCGAAGATGCTGTTCAGCCGCTGCATGTTGAGCGGTTTAACCAGATAGTCGCTCGCGCCGCGCCGCAACGCATCGATCGCGGTTTCGAGGCTCGCATGACCGGTGGTCAACACCATTTCGCAATGCGAGCGCTTGGGCAATGCGTCAAAGAGATCCATCCCATTGCCGTCCGGCAGTACGAGGTCGCACAGCACGAGATCAGGGGTATGCGTTGAAACGAGCGTGCGCGCTTCTTCGAGCGTCGCGGCCGTGTCGCAGGCGAGCTGCTGCGCCTGTGCGAGCGTCGCGAGCATCATGCGCGTATCGGCATCGTCTTCGACGATCAGGACATAAGGCATCGAAGCTCCTTGGTGGTGCGGCTCGGGCGCCAAGATCGCCGAAACCGCGGCGGGCATGCGATGCGGGGTACGACGCCGGCATCTGGCGCCACGTCCGCATTGCACACGAATGAGCAGACTAGCTGTCCTGCAATGACAAACGAGTGCTTAGCAGAATAGAAGAAGCACGTCGCGCGATCGCCGCTCATCGAATAAATCTATCCCCCGGCGGCCGAGGCATTGCCAGATTCAATCCGGCAATTCCAGCATAAAAGGTATGATTTCCACATGAAAAAAAACGACGCATGACGGTCATTTTTTCATCCAGCCCTCGACGATTTCGGTCAATACTTCCCAGCGCGATATCACTCATGTCGAAATCCGACGATGACGGCACGCGATTGTTCGGCCGCTCGCAAGCGATTCAGAATCTGCTGCTGGAGGTATCGCGCGGCTCATCCACGACATGAGCCCGCGCCGGCGCGGGCCGTTCGTACCCGTCAATTGCGGCGCGATTCCGAAGGACATCGCGGAATCCCATTTGTTCGGACACGAAAAAGGCAGCTTCACCGGCGCCGTTCCACAACATGTGGGCATGTTCGAAGCCGCGCGCGGCGGGACGCTGTTTCTCGACGAAATCGCGGAAATGCCGGCGGGATTGCAGGTGAAATTGCTGCGCACGCTCGAGTCGAACACGATCACGCGCGTCGGCGTGACGCCGCTGTCCCACATCAGCGCGTTGAACGGCGTCACGTGCACCAGCAACACGTTCGGGTCCTGCACCGGGTGCAGCGTGTCGGTCGGATGCTCGCGCGGCGGATCGTGTTCGACGAACAGCGCCGGCAACGCCCGCTGCGCGTCGCTCAGGAGCCGCAACCGGTCGTGCGCGTAGTGATTGTGTGCTGGTACAGCACGCAGTCGAACTCGGTGTCGCGCACGCACTCGACGGGCACCTCATACACGTTGTCGCCCCACGGCAGGTGCCCGACCCGCCCCGCGTAACCGGGCGGATGCTGCGGCTTCGTCACGATGTAGAAATCGTGCGGTGCCTGCGACAGGTAATTCAGATAATTGCCGTGCACGTGCCAGGTGAGCACACGCAACGGCTTACGTGACATGACGTCTCTCCTCCGCGAGCAGTTCGCCCGCACTTTCCATCACGTCGTCGACGCCGATCGCTGCCGCAGGCGACGACAATGCTCGGCGTGCCGAACGCCGCCGCGACATGCGACACGCCCGTGTCGTTGCATAGCACGAGACGCGCGCGGCCCGCCCGGGTTCGCGACGTCGCATTGCGCGGTGTAGCCCGCGCGGCAGTACACGCAGCTGCCGCACGCGATCGTCGACGGAATCAGCCCGCGATCGCCGCGCTTCAGGTTGCGCACGTCGCGCCCGACCGTCTCGACGATGCCGACGCCCTCATGGCCGAGGATCGTGCCCGGCTTCATCCCGCCGAGCGTGCCGCGCACCATGTGCAGGTCGGTGCCGCAGATCGCGCTGGCCGTGAGGCGCACGACCGCGTCGGTCACGTCGGCGACTTCCGGGTCGGGTACCGTATCGATGCGAATATCGCCGATGCCGTGAAATACGACTGCTTTCATGTCAGGCCCTCCTTGTCGAAAGCGGAAACGGTATGGATACCGTCGTGCTGTTCGAGCAAGGCGCACGCCCGTCGGCGAGGGGAACACTGGGCGGTTCGCGTTCGGGTTCGTCGTCGCGAACAGCGTCGCAAACGCATCGACGGCGCAACCGGAGTCGCGGTACACCGGCCTCCGCGCTTGTCGCGACGCTGCAACGACCGTTGCATACGCAACGCGTTGACCATAGCGTGCATCCCTCAACGCACGGTCGCCAGCCCGCTCACGCGTGCGTCGCGCCCTGCTGCTCGAGCGCCGCTTCCGCGCGCAGGCAGTCGAGATCGCGGCCGATCGTCGCGACCGCGAGCCTTGCATTGCCGCGCCAGTACGTCACCGAACCGTCGTGCGCGCGCAGGTCGCCGTCGATCTCGACGCGGTCCCATTGCTCCGCGTGTCCGACATAGCGCACCGTCAGGTCGTAGTGCTGGCTCCAGAAGAACGGCACGGCGTCGAACGGTTGCTGCCGGCCGAGCATGTTGCGCGCCGCGGCGATCCCCTGCCGCTCCGCGACGACCCAGTGCTCGACGCGAATGCGTTCACCCGTCAGCAGATCCGGCCAGCGCGCGATGTCGCCGGCCGCGTAGATGTCCGGCGCGCTCGTCTTCAGGAAACGGTCGACCGTCACGCCGCGATCGACGGCCAGCCCCGCGTCCTGCGCAAGCGCGACGTTCGGATGCACGCCGATGCCGACCAGCACGACATCCGCCGGCAGCACGTCGCCGTTCGACAGCGTGACGCGATCCGGCGCGATCTGCGCGGGCGTCACGCCGAGATGGAAAGCCACGCCGTGCGACTCGTGCAGCGCGCGGATCGTATCGCCGAGCGCGTCGCCGAGCACGCGCGCCATCGGCCGCGCGTCGGGCGCGACCACATCTACGTCGAGCCCGCGCGTGCGCAGCGCGGCGGCCGCTTCGAGGCCGATGAAGCTCGCGCCGACCACGACGCAGCGCCGCGCGGTCTTCAGCTTGCCGATCAGCGCATCGCAATCGGCACGCGAACGCAGCACGCACACGTGTGGAAGATCGGCGCCCGGTACGGTCAGGCGGTTCGGCTCGGCACCAGTGGCGAGCAGCAGCGCGCCGTAGCCGACGCGGCTGCCGTCCGCGAGCTCGACCGCGTGTTGCGCGGGGTCGATCCGCGCGACGCGCGTGCCGCAGCGCACGTCGATGCGCTGGTCGGTATAGAACGACGCGCCGCGCAGCGGCAGCCAGTCGGCTTCGGCCGTGCCGGCCAGATAGTCCTTCGACAGGTTCGGTCGATCGTACGGCGGCTCGCTGTCCGCGCTCAGCAGCGTGATCGCGTGCGGGTAGCCTTCCTGCCGCAGCGTCACGGCCGCCGAGATCGCGGCCGCGCCACCGCCGACGATCACCACCGATTCGGGCAATCCGGGGGCATTCGACACGGGCGGCGACGCGGCAGGCTGCGCGCCGAGCACGACCGCGCGGCCGTCTCGACGTTCGACGCGCCAGCACGTCAGGCCGTCGAGCGCCGGCGCACGCAGCCGTTCGCCGGTGCGCAAGCAGAACGCCGCGTGATGCCACGGGCAGCGAATCGTGTCGCCGACCAGCAGCCCGTCGGCCAGCGGTGCGCCGTAGTGAGGGCATTGCGCGCCCACGGCAAACAGGGCGTCGGCGCGGCGCACCAGCAGCACCGTGTCGTCGCCGACCTGGCCCTCGATCATCGCGCCGTCGGCGATGTCATCGAGCGAAATGCCCTGCGCAAGATCGGGGCGTGAAGACGATGCGTCGCTTCCGGACATGGCGCGGCTCCCGGCTGAGGTAACGATCCCATTATCGGCGTCCTTCCTGAAAAGAGCCGGGATGAACGACCCCGCGGCGCACGCAAACGCGAACCATGGCTCGTACGCGATCCGCAACCGGCGCGGAACGTCATCGACGTTGCGGCGCAACACGCTGGATACGCGTGCGCGGGTGTCAGGTATGCGAAGCAATCCGCATGCCGTGCACGGCGTGCGGCCTGGCGGGCCGCTCTTGAACGGCCAATCCGTGCCGGACACGGCGAGCTTGCCGGTTGCCCCCATTTCAACGATGACGCCGCTATCGATGTGGAATCCTTCGTTCTTCGCCGACAGCGCCGGCGAGACCCGCGCGGGCGGCGTTACCGACGCGGGTGCGCATCTTCCTCGACATCGTCGACTTCCGCCGGAAAACGATGCTGACCGAAACTGAGGATCAGTACGCCCACCGCGAGCAGCACGATCCCGAACGTGGTCATCAGCATTCGCTCGGGGCTGTCGGTGGCGCCGCGCAGGATCAGGTCGCGCGCAAGCGACGTCATCGCGATGAACAGCGGAAAGCGCACCGGCAGCCGGCCGAGCCGCAGGTAGCGCACGTCCATCGCGAGCACTTCGAGATACAGAAACATCAGCAGCAGGTCGGTCAGCGACACCTCGCCCGCGAGCACGACCTTCCACGCTTCCTGCGACATCGCGAACGCGGTCGCGAGACCGATCACGATCAGCCCGGCCAGCTCGGCCGCATGGAGGAAGTGTCCGAAGCGGCGGCGGATGCGCTCGGCGGCCGTATCGGCAGAAACAGTGGACGTATTCAAAACGACGGCCCGTGCAATGGCTTGGATGCCGCGGTCGATACTCCATCGCCACGGCGGATGGTTTCGCGAGGATGAACGGTTGCGCACGCATCTATCCGGGCGGTAGCACTCATGGAACGCGACGCCGGCATCTCGTCGCCCATGCGGTCCGGCAACAACCGGCAGCCGGGATACCGTTCGAGGCAATCGAGCCGCGCGTTCACCTGCGCGTTGCCCAGCATCAGGCTGGACGCCGCGCCGGACACCCCGCCATGCTCGATCACTGCACCGAAAATACGCGTCTCTCCCAGAAGGTTCATCATGATGGTTCTCGTCGGCGGGCGGAGCGAATCCAATCTACTGCACGCGCCACGCCCGCTCAAGAGCACAGCGCCGCGCGCTTCAGGAGTACAGCTGCACGCCCGCTGCGCGAAATCGGACCCCGATCAATCCATTCGAATGACAGTTCGCCGATACGTGTTCCAAAGACCCGCCGAAGCTGCTAGATTGCATGCTCGACGCCGTCACGCGGTGCGGCGAGGTCACGCGCCGGGCGAATGCGCGGCCACCCCTGCCACCGCTTGCGCCCGGGCGGCAGGCCGCCGCCGTGGCCCGTTGCGCGACGCATGCGCAACGAACGTCCTTCATCCGCATGTCACAAAGAGAACAGTCGCATGACACAGTCCAACCGTTCGTCTTCGCGCGCCGCGGCATTCGCGGCCCGTCCGTCCCGACATGACTGACCGGCAGGCCGCGATGCAAACCCTTCCCCCGCTCTCCCAGGCCGTTCACAGTCCGATCACGCGCAGCGCGATCTTCCTCGTCGCAACCGTCAACTCGGGCGCCGACCGCGCCGACACGATCCGCGCGTGGTGCGGCGATATCGCCGCGCTCGTGCGCTCGGTCGGCAAGCGCGTGCCGGGCGGCAACCTGTCCTGCGTGTGCGGCTTCGGCGCCGACGCATGGGATGCGCTGTTCGGCAATCCGCGCCCCGCGTCGCTGCATCCGTTCCGTGAATTCGGCGCCGGCCAGCGTGTCGCGGTCGCGACGCCGGGCGACATCCTGCTGCACATCCGCGCCGAGGCGATGGATCTGTGCTTCGAACTCGCCACCCAACTGCTCGGCGCGCTCGGCGACGCGGTCACGGTCGTCGACGAGGTGCACGGCTTCCGCAACTTCGACCAGCGCGCGATGATCGGTTTCGTCGACGGCACCGAGAACCCGGAAGGCCGCGAGGCGGTCGACTTCACGGTGATCGGCGACGAGGATTCGGCATTCGCGGGCGGCAGCTACGTGATCGTGCAGAAGTACCTGCACGACATGGCCGGCTGGAACGCGCTCGCGGTCGAGACGCAGGAGCGCATCATCGGGCGCACCAAGCTGTCCGACATCGAGCTCGCGCCGGACGTGAAACCGTCGTGCTCGCACAGCTCGCTGACCACGCTCGACGAAGACGGCAAGGAAGTGAAGATCCTGCGCGACAACATGCCGTTCGGGCGCCCCGGCTACGGCGAATTCGGCACCTATTTCATCGGCTACGCGCGCTCGCCGGCGCCGATCGAACAGATGCTCGAGAACATGTTCGTCGGCCGCCCGCCCGGCAACTACGACCGGCTGCTCGACTACAGCCGCGCGGTCACCGGCTCGCTGTTCTTCGTGCCGTCGGCCGACCTGCTCGAAGCGCTCGCCGATCGCGCCGCACCGGCCGCGGACGCCATCGCCTCGCAGCCGGCACCCACCTCGCCCGAGTCGCGCCGTGACGGCTCGCTGAACATCGGATCGCTGAAAGGAGCCAAAGCCCATGAATAACCTGCACCGCGAACTCGCGCCCGTTTCCTCCGCCGCCTGGGAACAGATCGAGGAGGAAGTGGCGCGAACCTTCAAGCGCTCGGTGGCCGGGCGCCGCGTGGTCGACGTCGAGGGCCCGGCCGGCCCCGCGCTGTCGGCCGTCGGCACCGGGCATCTGCGCGAGGTCGCCGCGCCGCGCGAGCAGGTGAGCGCACGGTTGCGCGAAGTGCGTACGATCGTCGAGCTCACGGTGCCGTTCGAATTGAGTCGCGATGCGATCGACAGCGTCGAGCGCGGCGCGCGCGACGCCGACTGGCAGCCGGCGAAGGACGCCGCGCAACGGCTCGCATTCGCGGAAGACGGCGCAATCTTCGACGGCTACCTGGCCGCGGACATCGTCGGCATCCGCGAAGGCACGTCGAACCGCAAGCTCACGCTGCCGGCCGACGTCGGCGCGTACCCGGACGCGATCAGCGACGCGCTGGAAGCACTGCGGCTCGCCGGCGTCGACGGCCCGTACTCGGTCGTGCTCGGTTCGGATGCCTACACGGCGCTGAGCGAAGCGCGCGACCAGGGCTACCCGGTCCTCGGCCACATCAAGCGCATCGTCAGCGGCGAGATCATCTGGGCGCCGGCGATCAGCGGCGGCTGCGTGCTGTCCACCCGCGGCGGCGACTATGAACTTCACCTCGGCGAAGACGTGTCGATCGGCTACACGAGTCACACCGACAAGGTCGTTCGCCTGTACCTGCGCGAAACGTTCACGTTCCTGATGCTGACGAGCGAGGCATCGGTGGCCGTGGCGCCGCAGGCCACCGCGGCGACCTGACGTCCCGCCCGCGCGCGATGCCTGCCGGGCATCGCGTGCACCGGCCGCGTTGCCGGCCGCACGTTCGTCGTCGCCGAACCATCCTGAATGGAGGCGTGAAATGAGCGAATCGAATGACGCATTACAGGCGCTGCAAGCGTCGGTCGACAGCCTGAAGCAGGCCGTCGACGCGAACGCGAGCCGCCACGCCGGCGACACCGCCGTGCTCTTCACCGTGGTAGCGCTAATGCTGGCCGAGCTGCCGCCCGACACCCGCAACCTGATCGAGGATTCATTCTCCGTCTGGGCCAATGATCTGCAGGATGCAGCCCTGTCATCCGCCGTGAAGCAGATCGCACGACAGCGACTTGCGATGACGCTCTCCGACTGATGCCGCTTCGCCGCGATGCGCGCCCACGCGCGCGCATTGCACGCCGCCAACTTTTCGTATCCCGCACGCCGCACCCGCATGCGCGCTCGTCTGTACTCCTTGCGTCTCCCCAGCACATGCATGTGAGGGTGCAATTCACGGCCGGGCCGATGCGGAACTGTGTCTTGTAGGCCCCGGCCCGATTCGCTATTTTGAACGCAGTCGAAGTAATGCGGCGGGCTCCGCGAAGCGCCGGCGTTGCTGGCGTCGAACGCGACCGGTCGCCGTACCGGTGCGTGCTGCGCGAGGGCACGGCCTCGGCATGCGCGCAACCGGTCGCGAAGGCATTCGGCAAGACGTCGTCCGGTGCGAGGATGGACGCGCACTGAAACCCGACGGGCCCGGATGCACGGGCCCGCATGACCGGCTCCGTCCGCGGGCCGGAACCGCCCCACGCCGCGACGCGGCGCAACCCGAGCCACCCCGCAGCGGGTCCGGCTCATGGAGATTCACATGACAAATCGACGCGAAGTGCCAGGCATCAGGAAGTACGATGGGCCCGCCGGCGGTTGGGGCGCGCTTCGCGCGACAGCCGAGGCCGTGCGCACGCAAATGGAAACCATCGAGGCGCCGATCGTGCTGATGCGGACGAATCAGCCCGACGGTTTCGACTGCCCCGGCTGCGCTTGGCCCGACAAGGAACACAAGTCGACGTTCCAGTTCTGCGAGAACGGCGCGAAGGCCGTCACGTGGGAAGCGACGACCAAGCGCGTGACGCCCGAGTTCTTCGCGGCGAACACGGTGTCGTCGCTGCTGCGGCTGTCCGACTACGAGCTGGAGAACATGGGCCGGCTCACGCATCCGCTCGTCTACGATCGCGCGACCGACACGTTCCGCGCAGTCGAATGGGACGACGCATTCGCGCGCATCGGCGAGGTGCTGCGCGCGCTGCCGCCCGAGCAGGTCGAGTTCTATACGTCGGGCCGCGCGTCGAACGAAGCCGCATACCTGTATCAGCTCTTCGCGCGCGAGCTCGGCACCAACAATTTCCCCGACTGCTCGAACATGTGCCACGAGCCGACCAGCGTCGGCCTGCCGCAGTCGATCGGAATCGGCAAGGGCACGGTGTCGCTGGAGGATTTCGACCACTGCGAACTGATCATCTCCATCGGCCACAACCCCGGCACGAACCACCCGCGAATGATGGGCACGCTGCACGAGTGCTCGCGCCGCAACGTGCCGATCATCGTGTTCAACCCGCTGCGCGAGCGCGCGCTCGAACGCTTCGCGGATCCGCAGGACATGATCGAGATGGCGTCGTTCGGCTCGACACGTATCGCTTCGACGTACTATCAGGTCGACGCGGGCGGCGACGCCGCCGCGCTGAAAGGCATCATGAAGGCGCTGCTGCGGCTCGAGGCCGAGCGCGGCGACGTGCTCGACCGTGACTTCATCGCGCAGCACACCGACGGCTTCGACGCGTTCTCCGCCGACCTCCAGGCGACGTCGTGGAACGACATCGAGCGCGCGAGCGGCCTGAGCCAGGCGCAGCTCGAACAGGTCGCGCTCGCCTACGCGAAGTCGAACGCGACGATCGTCACGTATGGGATGGGCGTCACGCAGCACAACAAGGGCACCGCGACCGTGCGCCTGATCGCCGACCTGCTGCTGATGTGCGGCAACTTCGGCAAGCCCGGTGCAGGCATATGCCCGCTGCGCGGCCACTCCAACGTGCAGGGCAACCGCACCGTCGGCATCACCGAGAAGCCGTCGGCCGAATTCCTGCAGAAGATCGAGGACGTGTGCGGCTTCAAGCCGCCCGTGCATCACGGGCACGACGCGGTGCAGGCGATGCAGGCCATGATCGACGGCCAGGCCAAGGCGCTGCTGTGCCTCGGCGGCAACTTCGCGGTCGCGCTGCCCGATCCCGAGCTGTCGTTCCCCGCGATGGCGAAGCTCGATCTGAGCGTGCATCTCGGCACGAAGCTGAACCGCTCGCATCTGCTGGTGGCAAAGGAAACCTACGTCCTGCCCGTGCTCGGCCGCACCGAGCTCGACATGCAGGCGAGCGGCCGGCAGTCGATCACCGTCGAGGATTCGATGTCGATGGTCCATGCATCGGCCGGCAAGCTCAAGCCGGCGTCCGACCAGTTGCGCTCGGAGCCCGCGATCGTCGCCGGAATCGCGCATGCGACGCTGCCGAACAGCAAGGTCGCATGGCTCGACCTGATCGCCGACTACGACCGCATCCGCGACCTGATCGATCGCACGGTGCCCGGCTTCGAGTCGTTCAACGAACGGATCCGCAGGCCGGGCGGCTTCCGCCTGCCGCTGCCGCCCACCGAGCGCGTGTGGCCCACGCCGACCGGCAAGGCGACTTTCTCGGTCTACAAGGGCGTGAAGGAAGACGCCGACGTGCTCGGCGCAGAGCAGGTGCTGCGGCTGATCACGCTGCGCAGCCACGATCAGTACAACACGACGATCTACGGGCTCGACGACCGCTATCGCGGCGTGTTCGGGCGGCGCGACGTGCTGTTCATGAACGCGGCCGATCTCGCGAAGTACGGGCTCGAACATGGCGACCTCGTCGACGTCGAGACGATCACCGCATCCGGCCGCACGCTGCGTCTCGAGAAGATCACCGCGATCGAATACGACATCGCGCCGGGGTCGGTCGGCGCGTATTACCCGGAAGCGAACGTGCTCGTGCCGCTCGACTACATCGACAAGGAAAGCGGCACGCCGTCGTACAAGTCGGTGCCGGTGCGGGTCGCGCGTTCCGCGGGCGTGTGATTCGCGGAGCGGGCGAGTTTGCAATGTCCGGTACGACATGCCGCGCGCCTGAACCTGCTCGCCGCCCCTCTTCCCCGTCTCCCGGCCGCCGCGTCGCATCCGATGCGGCGGCCGCTTCCTTTCGTCACGTCGAGAGACGATCCGCTTATCGCGCCGCCGACGACGGCAGCTGCGCGCCCGTCTGCCGGCGCCGGTACGCGCTGTCGCGCGTCGCGAGCCAGTAGTACAGCGGCGACGTCAGCGCCAGCCCGACGAGCCACGACAGGTCTGCGCCGCCGAGATGCGCGGGAATCGGGCCCGCATACATCGGCGTGTTCATGAACGGAATCTGCACGGCGATCCCGATCGCATACGCGAGCAGCGCCTGCGGATTGAAGCGGCCGTACACGCCGCCGTCCGCCATGAAGATCGACTGAATGTCGTACTTGCCCTTGTGGATCACGTAGAAGTCGATCAGGTTGATCGCCGTCCACGGCACCAGCACGACGAGCAGCGCGAGCACGAGATCGACGAGATTGCCGACGAAGTTCGTCGACGCGCCGATCGCCGCGTAGCAGCATGCGATGAAGATCACCACCGACACCACCGCGCGCGTCTTCGCGGTCGGAATCCACTTGTACGCGAAGGTCTGCACCGACGTGATGACGGCGAGCACCGCGCCGTACAGGTTCAGCGCGTTGTGGCTGATCACGCTCAGCAGGAACAGCACCAGCATCAGCGGGCCGAGCGGGCCGGTCGCCTGCTTGACCGCATCCATCGTGTCCGCGCCGGCCGGCACCGCGAGCACCGCGACCGCGCCGAAGATGAACGCGAGCGTCGAGCCGATCGTGCAGCCGAGATAGGTCGCCCAGAACGTCGACGCGACGCCGACGTCCTCCGGCAGGTAACGCGAATAGTCAGATACGTACGGCGCGAACGCGATCTGCCACAACGCGGACAGCGACACCGTCGCCAGCCACCCGGCGAAATCGAAGCCGCCGCGCGTGAGGAAATCGGCGGTGCTCACGTGCGACAGGATCATCCAGAAGCCGACCACGATGCCGATGCCGAGCACCCACGTGCCGATCCGGTTCAGGATATGGATGAACCGGTAACCGACGATTCCGATCAGCCCGGATCCCACCGCGCCGATCACGATGCCGACGGGCACCGGCACCGACGACGCGATGCCGTGCACCGACTTGCCGGCCAGCACGATGTTCGATGCGAAGAAGCCGACGTACATCACCGCCGCGATCACCGTGACCAGCAGCGCGCCCCACGAGCCGAACTGCGCGCGGCTCTGGATCATCTGCGGGATGCCCATCTGCGGCCCCTGCGCAGAATGCAGCGCCATCAGCACGCCGCCGACCGCCTGGCCGACGACGATCGCGACGATCGCCCACATCAGGTTCAGGTGAAAGAGCTGCACGCCGAGCGCGCCGGTCACGATCGGCAGCGGCGCGATGTTGCCGCCGAACCAGAGCGTGAACAGGTCGCGCACCTTGCCGTGGCGTTCTGCGGGCGGCACGTAGCCGATCGTGTGTTTCTCTATCATGGGGGACGCGTTGCGGTCCGCGGTCGTCATGGCGAAGTCTCCTGTCCTGCGCGGCGATGCGCGCGTGCCGTGTCAGCCGGCGCGCGCCGAAGCGTGCGCCTGCAATCGGGTCCGGATATGCTGGCGGCGGTTCGCCGCGCGCATGCGCGCTTTTGTCGCGATCCGGATTGGAGACGACGGTGCGCCACGCATGCGGCGCCCGGAAAATACTAAAAATATTTCCGAGACATACGAAAAAGCTCTGCAGCGGAAACGTCGGCGCCGATTTTCTTCAGGTAAGGTGCTACCCGAAACGATGGACCGATTACGCGCTCCGGCGACGCATGTGCGCGGTGCCGAGCATCAGAGGTGCCTGTGGCTCACTACACTTTGCGGCAACTGAAATATTTCGTGACGGCGGTGGAATCCGGCAGCGTCGCCGAGGCGTCGCGCCAGCTCTTCATCGCGCAGCCGTCGATCTCCAGCGCGATCAAGGGGCTCGAGGAAAGCTTCGGCGTGAAGCTGTTTATCCGCCATCACGCGCAGGGCGTGTCGCTGACGCCATCCGGCACGCGTTTCTACCGGAAGGCGCAGGAACTGCTGCGCATCGCGCACGAATTCGAACAGAACGCGCTCGCCGACAACGACGTGATCACCGGGCAGATCGACATCGGCTGCTTCGAGACCGTCGCGCCGCTCTATCTGCCGCAACTGATCGCGGGTTTTCGGGAGCGCTATCCGGGCGTCAACATCCGGCTGCGCGACGGCGACCAGCAGGAGCTCGTGCAGGGCCTGACGGCCGGCACCTTCGATCTCGCGTTCCTTTACGACCACGATCTCGACGGTACGATCGAAACCGAGCCGCTGATGCCGCCGCAGCAGCCATACGTGCTGCTGCCGGAAAACCACCGGTTCGCGGGCCAGTCGCACGTGTCGCTGCACGACCTCAGCGTCGAGCCGATGATTCTCCTCGACGTGCTGCCGAGCCGCACATACTTCGTCAGCCTGTTTCGCGAGCTCGGGCTCACGCCGAACATCGTGTTCGCTTCGCCGTCGATCGAAATGGTGCGCGGCATGGTCGGCCAGGGATTCGGCTTCTCGCTGCTCGTCACGCGGCCGCACTCCGAATACACGTACGATGGCCGGCGCGTCGTGACGATCGCCCTCAGCGAAACGGTGAGTCCGTCGGGACTCGTGAGCGCGCGGCTGAAGCGCGGTCAGCTGACGAAGCAGGCGCAGTCGTTCGTCGAGTTCTGCCGCGAGCGGCTGGCGCAGATCGTCGCGGAATCGGCGCGATAGCAACAAAGAAACCGCACGCGCCGCGGAGCGGCAGCGTGCGAGATGCGGCATGCGGCTCCGCGGCCTGATCAGTCATCCGAAGCGAGATACGCCGCGAGACGGCCCAGCATCGCGTCGCATCCGTGCAGCTGCTCGACCGCGACGAACTCGTCGGGCTTGTGTCCCTGGTCCATGCTGCCCGGCCCGCACACCACGGTCTGAATGCCGGCCTGCCCGAACAGCCCGCCCTCTGTGCCGAACGCGACCGTGCCGAACGTGTCGGAGCCGCTCAGCATCGCGAGCAGCCGCGCGGCTTCGCTGTCCGGCGACGTCGCGAGCCCCGGATACGCACCGAGCGGTTGCAGCCGGATATCGGTATCGGGTTGCACCGCGCGCATCTTCGGCAACAGTTCGGATTCCGCATAATCCTGCAGCTTTCTCGGCACGTCATATGCGTCGAACGCCGGCAGCGCCCGCACCTCGAAGTCGAATTCGCATTCGGCCGGCACGATGTTCAGCGCACGGCCGCCCTTGATCAGCCCGGCCTGCACGGTCGAGAACGGCGGATCGAAGCGGCTGTCGTGATGCTCGGGCCGCGCGAGCGCCGCGCCGATCTCGCCGAGCCGGCCGATCAGCTTCGCCGCGTAATCGATCGCGTTGACGCCGAGCGGCGCGTATGCCGAGTGACACGCGGCGCCCTTCACGTGGCAGCGCATCGCGAGCTTGCCCTTGTGACCGATCACCGGCTTCAGTTCGGTCGGCTCACCGATCAGGCACAGACGCGGCCGGTGCTCGCGCGCGGCCAGCGCATCGAGCATCGGCCGCACACCGAGACAGCCGACTTCCTCGTCATACGAAAACGCGAGATGCACCGGCAGGCGCAGCGGCCGCGCGACGAACGCCGGCACGGCCGCGAGCACCGACGCGATGAAGCCCTTCATGTCGGCCGTGCCGCGCCCGTACAGCCGGCCGTCGCGCTCGGTCAGCCGGAACGGCTCGACCGTCCACGCCTGGCCGTCGACCGGCACCACGTCGGTATGGCCCGACAGCGCGATGCCGCCGCGATCGCGCGGCCCGATTGTCGCGTACAGGCTCGCCTTCGTGCGTTCCGCGTTGTAGAACAGCTCGCTCGAGACGCCGAGGCCGTCGAGGTAATTGCCGATGAATTCGATCATCGCGAGATTCGAATCGCGGCTGACCGTCGCGAAGCCGATCAACCGTTCGAGCAATGCGCGGCTCGACGTGTCACTCATCACCCGGCACTCCGTAGCTCGGCGCGGCAGTCGGGTTCAGCGCGCGTGTCTGGTAATCCTGCATCTGCGGGCGATACGCGCGCCACAGCGCATCGAGCTGCCCGATCGGATCGGCATCGGCCCAGTCGACGCGCAGATCGACGATCGGCCAGGTCACATCGCCGGCCACCTTCAGCGCGGCCGAATGCACCGGCCCTGCCTCGCCGCCCGCCGCGATCGCCGCATGCATCGCGGCCAGCAGGCGGTCGGCCAGCAGCCCGGGCGCCTGCTCGAACGCGCGCGCCATCGCGTCGATCACGGCCTGCGCGGCCAGCAGGTTGCCGGCCGCCACGCATTGCTCGCCCTGCACCGCATGGTGCGTGCCGAGCGCTTCCTTCCCGGTGAAGCACGCGGTCTGTCCCTGCCCGTCGATCACCGTGACCTGCCGGTACTGGCTCCAGCCGTTCGCGCTGACCGCGCGGTCGAGCGCGGCAGCCGGTGCGAGCTGCTGGTGCTCGATCAGATCGAGGATTTGCGGGCCAAGCGCCGGCAGCGTGACGTTCTGTGTCGCGACCGCGCCGACGCCCGCGCGCACCCACGGACAACGCGCGCCGACCGCAATGCTCGACGAGCTGATCGCGATCCCGAGCTGGCCCGTTTCCGGGCAGCGCCCGACGATGGAGAAAGTCATGTCGCCTCCTATGCGCGGTTCGGCTGCCAGTTGTCCGGGATCACCGCGATCACGTCGATCTCCATCAGCCACTGCGGCTGGCCGAGCGCCGAAACGACGAGCCCCGTCGAAATCGGGTAGACGCCTTTCAGCCACTTGCCGACTTCCTGATACACGGGCTCGCGATAGCGCGGGTCGATCAGGTAGGTCGTCGTCTTCACGATGTGCGTGATGTCGCTGCCGGCTTCCTCGAGCAACTGCTTCACGTTCTTCATCGCCTGCTCGGCCTGCGCGCGCGGATCGCCGAGGCCGATCAGGTTGCCGTCGAAATCGGTGCCGACCTGGCCGCGCACGTAGACGGTGTTGCCGGCGCGCACGGCCTGGCACAGGTCGTTGTCGAGCGTCTGGTTCGGGTAGGTATCCTTCGTATTGAACATGCGGATACGGGTGTGGGTAGGCTGGCTCATCGAGGTCCTTCGATTGACGGTGGGTTCACCCGCCGCGCCGGGCGCGGTCGCGGCGGGGTTCCGGTTGTAGCGGGGTCGCCGCGTCCGGGCGCCTTGCCGGGCGCGGCACGTGGCGCGAGCGCGTATCAGCCGATCGCGTCGACCAGCGGGCGCGCATCGGCCTGCCCCGCGTGCGACGTGTCGTCGTGCCCGGTGCGCGTTTGCGCGCGGCGTTGCGACGCGTCGTGATAGTCGAGGTACTTGCGCTGCGTGACGATGTGGTCGGCGATGTGTTTCGCGTCGTGCCACACGCCCCAGATGAAGCTGGAGCCGCGCCGCGACAGCCACGGCAGACCAAGAAAATAGATGCCCGGCTCCTTCGACACGCCGCGCTGATGCTGCGGCTTGCCGTTCGCGGCGAACGCGTCGACGTTCAGCCAGCCGTAGTCGACCGCGTAGCCTGTCGCCCAGACGATCGACGTGACGCCGGCGCCGGCCAGGTCGAGCGCGAGGATCGGCTGCGTGACGCAATCCGGATTCGGCAGGATGCGGCGGGCTTCAGGTTCTTCGGGCAGGTCGAGGCCGTTGCGCGCCGCGTACGCGTCGGCCGCATCGAGCAGCGCCAGGTAGTTCTCGTCGCCGCGGGCGAGATTGGTCGCGAGATCGCGCTCGAACACCGCGACGCCGCCGTCGAACGCCTTCGTCAGCCCCACGAGCGTCACGCCCTGGTGCGCGAGGGCGCGGAAATCGACCGTGTGGCCTCCGCGCGCGCCGCTCACCGCGATCGTCACGTGTTCGCGTCCGGGCGTCGCGACTTCCTTGTCCCATTCGCCGAGCACGCCGAGCCACCAGCAGAAGTCACGGCCGCGATACGCGCGCGGCGGGCGGTCATGCGGGCCGACCGACAGATAGACCTGCCGGCCCGCGCGCTGCAGCTCGTCGGCGATCTGCACGCCCGACGAACCCGCGCCGACCACCAGCACCGCGCCATCGGGCAATTGCGCCGGGTTGCGATAATCGGCCGAGTGGATTTGCATGAGGCCGCCATCGTCCGGCGCGATCGGCGGGATGACCGGGCGCTGGAACGGGCCCGTCGCGACGACCACGCGGTTCGCCTCGATCGTGCCGTCCGAGGTGTCGACGATGAAACCCGGCTTGCCCGTGTTGCGCACGACGTTCTTCACTTCGACGCCGGTGCGGATCGGCGCATTGAACTTGCGCGCATAGGCTTCGAAATAATCGGCGACCTGGTCCTTCGATGCGAACGCATCGGGATCGAGGCCGTCGAATTCGAGCCCCGGAAAACGGTCGTGCCACGCGGGGCCGTTCGCGACCAGCGAATCCCAGCGGCCGGTGCGCCAGCGCTCGGCGATGCGGTCGCGCTCCAGCACGAGATGCGGCACGCCGAGCTTGTCCAGGTGCTCGCTCATGGCCACGCCGGCCTGGCCGGCTCCGACGACCAGCGTATCGATTGAGGTTGTTTCCACTGCCACGGCTGTCTCCTTGAAGTGCGGCTCGCTGCGACGCTCGTGTCGTTGCGCGAGTGGGAATGGAGACATTCTGCTGACAGGCCCGCGTGGGCGAAATGATGTTTTTTGTGGTTGTTGACGAGAAAAAAGCTGTCCCAACGCAGCCCCGGACTGAACGCCAATGCGTCGATCGCGGTCATGCCGGGTGCCATGACGAGCGACATCACCGCAAATTCGAGGGCGACCCGAACAGAAGCCCGAACCAGTATGCGTGCCGTGCCGCTTCGAAGTACTTTCCAAAACCAAAAGGAGCCTGGCGGGAGCGGAGTACTTGGAGCTGGATGGTCGTTAAAGGAAGCTGCATTTTAGGGTACGGGGAGTCTCGGTTGCGAAGGGGAAGCCGTGAAGGGCGT
>NZ_CADFEC010000029.1:0-72121 GCF_902833195.1 Burkholderia sp. BCC1638 | reverse complement strand
AGCCCTCGTCACGCCAGAAATCGATTCGCATACGTTCTTCAGGTTGAAGTTGTTGGTACGTTCTCTTTGCCATTCGCGGACATTACCGGATGGCGAGAGTGTTGCACTTCAGATTTGAGGCCGCCATCTTACGATCTGTTGTAATCCGTAGGATTCCTCTGAGACTGAACAAGCAGAATGGGGCGTGTCGCTCAAGGAGCGCAGGAAAACTAAACGCATCGAGTTGGCATTCACCTCACCAAGAAAAAAAGGATATCGAATCAATTTACTCGGATACCACGCCTCCATGGTGACCGGTCGCGCATCGCGTTTCGGCAGCAGAAAAGACAAACCCCGGCTCGCGCCGGGGTTTGTCTCGTGGGGGAACGCTTATTGGCTTGCGCCAGCGGCTTCGCCCGCCTTCTTCTGAGCGTTCTGCAGATTCTGCGGATAGTTCGGATCGTTGGCCGCCGGCTTGTAACCAGCGTCTTCGAGTTTCTTCAGTTCGGCGTTGTTCTTCGCACGCGCTGCCTTGTGTTCGGCTTTGCGTTTTGCCCGTGCTGCCTTGCGTGCTTCACGTTTCGCGGCTTTCGCATCCGATGCGGCGGATGCGGCCGGTGCGCTGGCGTCGGTCTGCGCGAACACCGGAGCGGCGGAGCCGAAGAGGAACGCGGCTGCCGTCGCAGCCAGCGTCAGTTTTTTGATCTGGATTCGCATCGCTGAACTCTCTTTTCTGATTGGTCACGGAGTGAAAGCACATCGAGATACCGCCCCTGCCCCTGGTCGGTCTTCATGTCGCGGTCAGGGCCTTTGCATCATAACCGCGTTGAAAAAAATGTGGCGCCATCATGCGTACATTGTTGGGAATACGCGTATGGGGCGTCGTATCGTCATGTGTTCCGCGCGCGTCCGCCCCGCGTTTCGCAGGGGCCAGGTGATGCATCGTGCTCGGGAATCACGCAACGTGCACGACCGCGGCAACCGTGTAACGAAGCGGATCGTTCCACCGATACGGTGCAGATTGCCGATGAGGATGAGATCGATTTCGGTGCTTTACGCACTCGCGCGACGCCGACTGTTTCACCCGTGGAATCTACTGCTCGCGCAACGCGATCGTCGCCTCACGAGCGGGATACGAGACGGAATCGCGAACCTGTGCGCCATGTTGTGATTCGCTGTCGCGCGAACGACGGTTCCTCCCATAAACGACCACGCTTCATTCTGTACCGAGCCTGCCGCATTCCCCGCACGTCGACACGATGCGAACGATCGGGTAACCGATCGTCGCACGCGTGGCTACCTGTTCGGTTCTATTCGTCGCCAGATGTGGGAGATGACGTTTGCGGGTTGAGACGACCTCCGCCGCTCAAGGTGAACGCTTCGATAGGCATTCGTTCACGATTGGCACGAGCACCACGCTAATGGTCGTATGAGCGAATGCGCGACGCTAGTCATCGTACCGACGTCGCGAAGAGTCTCGAGTCTATGCGGCAACGACGGCGACACATCAGGCGCTGCGCGCGTGCCTCACAGCTTTTTCATCGGGTGATCGCATCTGGTACGGGGGCGTCGCGTGCATGGTTTGTTCGTCCGACAGACGCCTTGTAGGTGAGCTTTTACAGGAGGCGGTAACTTCGGGCGGTGAGAATTTTCGGGATTCGAGCACGGGATCGATGAGGGTGAGCCATATTGATGGCGCCAGCTTCACGTTCGAGGCAGTTGCCAGGATTGTTGTTATCTAGCGGCGCGGTTGGCGTCTCGCTCGGCACAGCGATGGGTTTTCGTCGCGCCGGTCGAGACACAGTGGCAATTCCGATGCCGGTTCAAAGGTAGAAAACCGCGACGGAGAGTGACCGGTGCAAGAGCCAGCCCATTTCGTCTGTGCACGGGTCATCGAGCAGAAAGCCCCAGACAGACCAACACGTGACAGTCGAAGACTTTTCCACGGAAGCACCGACTCGAACGCTAAAAAAACCGCTTGAGAATGAATTCCGATGATTTCTCACTGCCATGACGAGAACCGGCGGCACTCCCTTGTTGGCCGCAGCGGCCGTAGTCTGCGGGTAATCCTGGATGGGAAACATACCGCTGGGGGCCATTTTTCGATCCCATAGATGGGAACCTGGGGACTGAAAGCGGGGATTTCCTCCCATAAGTTTCTACGTTTGAGTGTTTGTTAGTAGGTACTCACCTTCATGGGGAGCCTTGCCAGGCCTGGGACGCTTGCAAAATAAGGCCGAGATCGAGGGTTCCACAGGCCTTAGGCCCAGAATTGCTGTGCTCGTCGAGCCTCACAGGTTCGCTTTGGTAGCGGTTTATGGGGTTGCTTTTTCTGCACAGGCACACGTGTGTTTACATCTTTGGTAAACCACGTTTACTTCTTTAACTACTTTTAGACGGCTCACAGCCTTGTCTGGCAAGGGTTTGACAGGTGTTCGGTACCCATTTATGGGGGCACAGGCGGAAGGGTATGGGGTTTCAGGTCTGTGGATTTGGGGAATCGGGTACCGCGCTGTGGGAAATGGGGGTTGTGGATATGGGGCACGCGTAGCCTGCTATGGGATTTTGGCCCAAAAACGCCTCAGGTAACCTTTTATGGGGGGAATCTATTGGTACCCATTTATGGTGCGTCCTTGCTGATTCGTCTACGGTGGCGGGCACAGCATTTCATGTGGGGTTGCCGGTTATGGGATGGATTCCAGGTAGTCGTTTATGGGTGCCGTCGCGGACAGAATGATCTAGTCCTGCTTGTCCCCTCGGAACTGGGGTCCCATAAACAGTATCAGGCCGGCGGAAAGGTAACCTTCTGTGGGGAAATCCCAAGGTAGTCATTCATGGGAGGTATTTTCGGCTGCCGAGCGCAGATGAAGGCAAAACGCCGAGTTGGAGGATCGGGATAGGTAACCATTCATGGGATGTGCTAAAGGTAGTGTGTTATGGGGGAATGCAGACCGTGTTGCAGGGCACCACGAATCGGGTTCACCGATCCCGTTCTTCCGGATTATTTCCCATGAATGGCTACCTTCAATTGGGCAAGTCCCGTGCCGGATTCTGGCTACAGACCACACAGGTAGCAGGTTTTGGGAGCTGATTTTGGCGGAAAGGTATATGGATATGGGGTTCCGCACAAATCGTAAAAATGGAATTTTTCCTTTTAAGACGCGGTGTTATCGGCGATATTGGAAGTGATACTGGAGAAGAAGGCATTGCCCGATAACTCGAAAAGGTATAAAGTCCGCCATCAATACGGTCACCTTCTCCGGACATCACGATGCCGCGCAAGCCCGCAATCAAAGGCTCCGACAAGCAGGTTTCGCTATTTCAGACGCCCGAGCCCCCCGATCTGCTGCGCAAGGCGGTCCAGGCAATTCATATCGCTCCGAAGTCCGGAAAGATCGGCCTGCAGCAGCGCAAGATGTTCAGCTCGCTGATCAAGAACGCCCTTCGTCAGGAAGCGTTCGAACCCGGCCGGACCAGCTTCTCGATCTCGATCGCCGCGCTGTCGCATGAGAGCGGGTTGAACAGCAACAACACGAAGTATGTGAAGGATACGGTCAACTCGCTGATCAGTACCGTCGTCAACTGGGACTACCTTGCCGCGGATCGCTCGACGGTGTGGAAGGCGTCGGGCCTGCTCGCCGGCGCCGAGCTCGAGCAATCGGTGCTGAAGTACAGCTTCTCCGACCAGATTCGCAGCGAGCTACTCAATCCGGAAATCTACGCGCTCATCGATATGCGGATCGCGCGCGAGTTTCGGCGTTCGCACTCGCTTGCCCTTTGGGAAAACACGGTGCGCTACGAGGGGATCGGCATCACGGCAAAGATCCCGCTGCCGAAATTCCGCGACCTCATTCTCGGTCAGGACAAGGCGTCGCAGTCGTACAAGGAGTACAAGCTCTTCAAGAGCAAGGTCCTGGTGCCATGCATTCAGGAGGTGAACGAAGTTTCCGACCATACGCTCGAGCTGATCGAACACAAGTCAGGTCGCAGTGTGGAGGCCGTACAGTTCAAGGTGACGCGCAAGCAGAGCGCGGATACGGTCGAGGAAGGCGATGTCAAGAACGAAGCACTCGTTGACGAGGTCGCCAAGTTCGGCATCCCGCGTTCGGAAGCGCGCCGGTTGATCACGCAGTACGGTGTGCAGCGCATCAAGGCGGCGATCGCCTATACGCTCAATCGGACTACGAAGAAGAACGCAGCGCCGGTCGACAACGTGGCCGCGTATTTCCGCAAGGCGCTGACGCACGGCTATACGTTGGCCGACGGTCAGGGGACCGAAACGGCCGCGCCGACAAAGGAATCCGGGCAGAGCAAGCAGGAACAGATTCGCGACAAATACCTGGCGGCGAAGGTCGATGAAGCCGGCGCGTATTTCCGCGAGCTGGAGATCGACGACCAGACCAAGCTGATCGAGCGCTACAACGAAACGGTGGCCGGTTCGAAGGATCTCACGCTGTCGCCGAAGAAGAAGGCGAGTAAGCTGGCGCAAACCAGCTTCTTCCGATGGTTGGCGCTCGATACCTGGGGCGAACCGACCTCGGACGACTTGCTGGAATTCCTGCTGAAAAGCAGCCTCGCGACCAACTGATCAAGGCCTCGCAGCCTGGCATGCGCCGTGCACCGGACTTCATCCGGCCGCGCGGTGCCATGCAGGTGCGAGGCCTTTGCTTTGGACGCCTTCTCTTATTTTTGCGCGGCTACCGCCAGATCAGCGACGTATGCGTCGATCACGCTCTTGAGCCGGTCGGCGAGCGCTTCCTGGTGGGACGCATCGACTCCCTTCAGTTGCAGATCCAGACGCCCGTCCGGATAGGTCTTCAACTGGCCGATCGCGCGGGATTCGAGCGCGAAATCGTGGCGAACGCTGTAACGCGTGCGCCCGGTCTTCTTGTTGCCGTCGCTCTGTGCGCGTAGGAAATTCTCGAGGTCGCGCACGGACTTTTTCCGGTCGATCACCGCCGTGAGCAGACGGTCGGCAGCCGGTTCGCCCAGGCGCTCGAAAATTAGTTTCAGGAAGTACGCGGCCTGCAGCCCGACCACATCGTTCGCGCTGGCCATCCGTTCGAGCAGTGTGTTCGGCAGTGCGTTCAGCGACAGTGTCTTGCTGATCGATGCCTTGTCCTTGCCGATCTTCTCCGCGAGCGTGTTCTGGTCGGGGAATACCTTTTCGTCGAGGAGACGCTTCCATGCGACTGCATCGTCGAAGATGGTCTGGCGTTCGTGGTCGTGGTTGGCGCGATACGCGATCGTGTAGAGCTGCTCGGGCGTGTGGTCCGTGCGAAACGTCGCGTTGATCGTCTCGTCGCCGTTGATGCTCGTCGCGCGCAAGCGGCGTTGCCCGTCGATCACGACGAGCTTGCCGGGAAATTCCGGAAGACGCGTAACCTTGATCGGCTCGATCTGCCCTTCCCGCTTCAGCGTCAGTGCGAGTTCGTGCAGGCTCGACTCGGAATAGAACACGCGCGGGTTGAACGGGTTCGGGATGCAGTCCTTGACCGCAACCTTCTGCGGCGCGCCGAGATCGAGCGCGTCGGATGGGGGGACGGCGGTCGAGATGACGGGGGTTGTGGCTTCGACGGGAGGATTCGACGCGGGCGTCGGCTCGGGCAGGCGCGTTTCCAGCGCTGCGTTTTCCTGTGCGAGCCCGCGCAGCAAGCCTGCTGCGAGATGCAGGTTGCCAGTCGGCTTCTTGTCTTTCGATGTGTCCTTAGCCATGAGCGGCTCCCGTAGCGCGCGTCGACGCGATGTATTGGGCCATTTCGGTGACCAGTCTCTCGATTTCCGCGCGGGCTTCCTTTAGTCCCTTCAGGTATCGATTGTGATGATGGATCGTGGTGCCGAGGGCAAATGTCTGCCGGTAGACCTCGCGCTGCGCAATCTGACTGTCGAGCAGATGCTCCCCTATTTCTTCAGCCTTTAGAATTTTTAAAATTTCTTCTCGCATTTTAGTTTTTCCATTGACGCTATTCAGCATCAGCGCGGAAGACAAATTCGGGTTACGAACGGCACGCATCGATTCGATCATACGAATCATCGCGACGGTGCTGTACAGGTCGGCCGGCGATGGCGACAGCGGCACGAGGCAGAAGTCGGCGACTTCGAGCACGGATGCGATGCGAGGGTCTTCGAGGTTGCCGGGACAATCGACGACGATCACATCGAAATTTGCATCCTGCTTCTTGATCTCGCCGCCGATGCCACGGCCGGCGGGGGCCAACGACAGAACTGTCATCGGCAGCGTGTTTTCGCCGCTCGTCACCCATCTGACCGATGTGCCTTGAGGGTCGGCATCGATCAAGGCGACCTTGTTGCCACCCGCCTCGAAGGCTGCAGCGATATTGACGGAGATGGTGGTCTTTCCAGTACCACCTTTTTGATTACTGACGGCGATCTTGAAAGCCATTAAATTCCTCCAAGGAGTTTTCGTAATATATGCAGATATTACGAAAAAGTCCAGAAAAGTATTGGATGGACAGAAGGATTTTCGGATAGATGTTGTTGTCACGTGACAAGCTAATCAAATGGCTAGAAAGTTACTTGTAATTCGAACGCGAATGAGAAATAAAACATATGACATTCCATTCGAGATGTAAGGTGCTAATGACTTCAGCGTCGATAGTGACCATGGGTCACAGTGCTGATCCCGGATGCGGTCTCGCCATCGTTGGAAATTCCGGCGCAAGTTGGCAATCGGCTTGTGAACCGCTCTGGGCTGCGTCGGGATCTAAAGTTGTCACGTGACAGCCGATTTGGCGGGTTAGAACCTCAATTCTGCTGGGTGGGAAGCATGCAGACACGACGCGCGATGGTAATGCCGACAATTTCTTCTTCCTCGATTCTCGTTGTGGCGCCCTGCATTCATATACGACGACTGGCACTGGCACTGATGCGGGTTGTTACGTGACAACGCACCCAAGCGTTGATTTTTGGGCACACATCTCTTGCCTTAGCGTAACCACTGTAGACGGTACGGGTACGAAGAAATCCGTGCAATATATGAGTTGGTCGTGTTCGATTGGGTCCAGGTCACTTATGCGCAAACCATCGGGTTGTTGTCACGTGACAACCGTTATGGATGGATGCCGGAGTGGGGGTCTCGACACTGATGCCGCATCTTCGGTGTCGCCCTATGAGGAGGTGCTGGATTAGCCGGGGATGTGTCAGCGATCGATGCTGGTCGAGCCGGTTGATGTCTTG
This sequence comes from Burkholderia sp. BCC1638, assembly GCF_902833195.1. NCBI lineage: Bacteria > Pseudomonadati > Pseudomonadota > Betaproteobacteria > Burkholderiales > Burkholderiaceae > Burkholderia > Burkholderia sp. BCC1638. The sequence continues at coordinate 64,945 of NZ_CADFEC010000029.1, read as the reverse complement.
GGTAGGCATGCCCGCGCCGCGCGTGTCTCTATCCTGCGGAGGCACACTAATTCTGACGATATGATATGGCCCCAATAAAAGAGGCGATTCGACATCCAGAGGCAACGACGATGACATAGGGTAGGGGCGGGACAGATATCGCATCTTGTTGTGTTGGCCGCCACTCCGACGGTCGAGGGCGTCAGCATTGCGTCACGCGTTCTCGATGGGCTTTGGGGCGCAAATTCCTGGGCGTCGGCGAGGAGAGAGGGCGCAAATTAGCAGAGCGTGAAACAATTCCGAAAAAAGGTGGGCATTCGGAAACCCTTGTCTAGCAATGGGTTGCGCCACTTTCTTCACGTTGTTTCACGCCAAACGAGCGCGCGCGACGGGTGAAATAGGGGCGCATGAATTTGACGTGCGTTATCGTGCCTAGGTGATGATGAACCACACAACGCTGTGTTAAATAAAACGTGTTTTGTGGTATATGATACAAATCTCTTGGGTCGACACGCAGTTCGATCGGCCTATTGGCGATCCAAGACATCGCGTGGATCGACCAGCAGGGACTTGCTAGGTGTTGCGAGTTCTATATCGCTAGTTGTCACGTGACAACGCGCTGCGGCGACGGTGCCGGATCGCAAGCCTGTCGGCATCGGGGAAATTGAAGCGGGCGTCTGGTCGATATTGCATTTGCGACGCGCACGCAGGCGGCGTTGAGCGAAGGCGGATTCTGTAGACGGCCTCGGACGCCCGTTTCCTATGCGTCTTGCCGGTGTCCATCACAATGCCACTGAAGGAGAATCTACAGACTTTGCGTCAAGAGGATGAAGCGCATCGCCACCGGTGGTGTATCTCCCACTTCTCCGGATGTCTGCTAGCGGGGGCGACTAATCATCGTCACCGACGATCGCCCAAAGAGTCCGCTACTAAGTCGCATACCACAACGAAAATTCACCGCCGCGGCGTTCCCGTCCAGAAACCGCCGCGGCCAACGAACCTACTTCGTCGCCTGCGATGCGCACAGCTGCTGCCACCGGCGCGTCTTCGTTGCGGAAGCCTTTGCTGGCTCATCGACCGTTCGCCACCAACGTTCGCCGCGATGCGGTGCATCCAGATTGAGTCGCTCGCCCATCCTGGGCGTCGATAGCTCGACGCCGCGCACCATTGCCAACGCGGTGACGCGCTCGAACGGCTCCTGCCAACGGTGCATCGCGAGATCGAACGTGCCGTTGTGAATCGGCATCAGCGTGCGCCCGCGCAGGTCGATGTGCGCTTGCACGGTTTCTTCCGGCTGCATGTGCACGTAGGGCCATTGCGGGTCGTATGCCCCGGTCTCGATCAGCGTCACGTCGAAGGGCCCAAGCCGTTCGCCGATTGTCCGGAAACCGTCAAAGTAGCCGGTATCGCCGCTGAAGAACACCCGCAGGTCGTCGTCGACGATGACCCACGACGCCCATAGCGTGCTGTTGCCGTCAAACAAGCTGCGCCCGGAGAAGTGCTGTGCCGGTGTCGCGGTCAGCGTCAGGCCATCGACTTCGACACTTTGCCACCAGTCGAGCTGGCGTACCTTTTTTGCGTCGATACCCCATTCGATCAGGCGGTCGCCGACGCCCAACGTCGTGACGAACACGCCGGTGGCGGCTGCAAGCGCGAGCACCGTGTCACGGTCGAGGTGATCGTAGTGATCGTGCGACAGAAGCACGCCACGCAACGGCGGGAGGTCCGCGAGCGCGATCGGCGACGCATGGAAGCGCTTCGGGCCGATGCGCCGGAACGGCGATGCGCGTTCGGCAAATACGGGATCGGTCAGCCAGAATTCGCCGCGCAGTTTCAACAGCAGCGTCGAGTGCCCTAGCCGATACAGGCTGCGGTCGGGGGCTGCGTCGAGTTGTTCGCGAGTCAGTGAATCGATGGGCAATGCGCCTGTCGGAACCGTGTTGCGTGGTTTGTTGACGAGCATGTTCCATGCAATGCCGAGCGTTTTACCGAAGCCTTCGACCGGTCGTGGTGCAACGTTGCTGAAGCGTTCGCCGTTGTGCTGCGGCGACTCACCGGACAGGGTGCGGCCACGCCTGGCGGCGGCGAAACCTAACATGCGATGAAGAAATACGAGAGGCGAAGCCATGTCGATTCGTCCGGAAAATAAAGTACACCGAACAGTGTAGTTTATCTCTGCAAAAAGTAAACTATGGGGTGTAAAATTTTTCGAATGAATACGAGCACTTCCCCTCAACGGCTGACCGACCGAAAGCGTGCGGCAATACTCGCCGCGGCGATCGACGAATTCCTCGCGGCCGGCTACGACGCGACCAGCATGGATCGCATCGCTGCTCGCGCAGACGTGTCGAAGCGCACCGTCTATAACCATTTCCCAAGCAAGGAAGCATTGTTCGCGGCGATCCTGCATCAGCTGTGGGACGCAACGCTGACCGCCGGCGCGCCGGCCTACTGCGCCGACGTCCCGCTGCGCGATCAACTGATCGCGCTGCTGGGCCGCAAGTTGCGGTTGCTGAACGACGAAGCGTTTCTTGCACTCGCCCGCGTCGCGATCGGTGCGGCCATCCATTCGCCGGAGCGCGCGCGCGACATGGTCGAACGCATGGGCGAGCGCGAAGAAGACGTGACGGTCTGGATTCGTGCTGCCGCGGCGGCTGGCCGGTTGTCGGTGACCGATCCCGTATTTGCCGCGCATCAACTGCACGGGATCGTGAAAGCGTTCGCGTTCTGGCCGCAAGTGACGATGGGCCAGCCGCCGCTCGGCGTGCAGGAACAACAGAAGGTCGCGGAAACGGCTGCCGACATGTTTCTTGCGTACTACGCGCGCGCGGATCACGCCGGTGTGTCACGTACAGTGCAAGACTGACCGCGCGTCGCGCGATGCGGAATAGTCGCGTCGATATCTGCAACGCGAGCCTCATCCTCCGCCTCGAGGAAAGCGCCATTCGACAACCGGCGAACGCAGGCACCGTTACACACGTCGACGTAGCCGGATTGAGCCGTACCGACGCATGCGGCAGGCGCAAATGAAACCGAACGCGAGCGAAAACCGATGAAGACGCTGTTGATCGTCTACCACACGATGACCGGAGGCACGCAGCAAATGGCCGAAGCGGCCGCAGCTGCTGCGCGCGCGCAACCCGGCGTCGACGTCAGGTTGCAGCGTGCGGATGCGACCAGCGCCGACGACGTGCTCGCCGCCGACGCCTACCTGTTCGCGACGCCGGAAAATCTCGCCGCGATGTCCGGGCTGATGAAGGATTTCTTCGATCGCTGTTACTACGCAGCGCTCGATCGCGTGAACGGTCGCCCGTATGCGGCGATGATCTGCGCGGGCAGTGACGGACAGAACGCGCTGCGTCAGATCGACCGGATCGCAACCGGATGGCGGCTCAGGAACGTGTCGCCGGGTCTGATTATCTGCACCCATGCGCAAACGCCGGAGCGGATCCTCGCGCCGAAGACGATTGGCAGCGAGGATCTCGCGCGCTGCGCGGAGATCGGCGCGGGGCTCGCTGCGGGTCTTGCACTCGGCGTGTTCTGATTGCCGGCGATCAAGTCGGCCGAAGCGGAGCTGCGGCAGCGCGCAACGACCCGAGCGCGACGCCTGCCGTCTGGCGCCGATTGCAGCGAATTCCCGAAACGCGCATTTTGCGCGAGACATCGCTCGTGCGAATCGCATTGCCGTTTGCGACAGCTGCACCCGTGGATTGTCGATACCTTAGTCAGCCTTTGTCGACACTGGCGGCCGATGGTATTCGGGCCACAGGCTTTTCACGAGATCGCGTGAAGCGCCATACGCATGGCAGCTGTCGATCTTGAGTGGTTTCCCGTCGTCGCCTCGCGAATTCAGCGACGACGGGCGCGCGCCGACCGTCGTCTGATAGGCCGCGGTCGCGACAGGACCGAGAATTTCCTTCAGATGTATGCACGTGTCACACGACGGCAGACGCTTGCGGACCTCGCTGTTCCACCCGGCACCGATGCGCAGTCCGACGAGCGCCTGCAGCGTGTCGCCGCCGCCCGGACACTGCGCATAAGGATGCGACCTGATGAACGTGGATATCGCGCGCACGATCATGTCGGTGTCGAAGACCAGCGTTACGCCGAGATCGTGAATCGGCGCCAGCGCCGCGATGGTGCGCGTGCCGCGGGGCGGCGTGAAATCGCTCGTCTTGCGGTCCGCGAGACAGGCCGTGACTTCGAACAGACCGTCGCTGCGCCGATAGCCGCGCATGTCGATCTGCCGATAGTGAATCTCTTCGCGCGTGATGCCGTCGTGCGGGAGGTCGTGTCGGGGATTCATGTATTCGCTCCGTGTCGTACGGCCGGGGTCATTTTGCATTCGACCGCGATGTCGTCGGCTGAACAGCGCGTCGTGAAGCCGGCCACGGCGAACCGCCGACGCTGTCGATCCGGCCAATACTACGCACGTTCCGATGCCGGCATGCGCTCGACGATCGATGCGGTCGCAACTAATAGCCTGACGGCAGAGATCGATGCACACTCGCCACGCCACGCTCATCGTATGCGAAAGCCCGGTCTTTCGGACGATGCGAATCGGCAGAATCTGACGTCTTCGCTATCCGTACGATTGCTCGCCATTTCGTACTGTGGAATAACCGATGCATCGCATGACTGGCGCACTGAAGCCGAAAGACCCGTAACGACACTACGTAACGCGAGTCTCGATCCACCGCGAAAACGCCGCCATAATGCGCAACACGACCGCGCGGACGCATTGCCTTTCCATCGGATCCGTCAAATGCGAACCGGTGAGTCAACCGACTGCCGCGCGTACCGGTATACTTCCACTCCTGCCTTTATCCGGCATCGTGGCCGGGTGCCTGAAACAGTGGTGGTGGCGATGCGGCCCCGCAATGATCCGCGTCGGTGGCAGACGAGCCGCAGGCGATGCGGCGAACGCCGATGTGCGGAATGGCTGCACGAACCACACCTTATATTCCTGGTGGATTGAATTTATGGGTTTTGAACAACTTGCCGAATTGCGGGCGCAGCTCGCAGCAAAGGCCAAGCAGGAGCGCAACGCGAAGCGACCGGCTACGCAACCGGACGCAGGCGCGAAGCCGAAGTCCGGCGACCGGCCCGCTCGTGGGGCCAAATCGGGTGCCGGGGCCAAAGCGTCGTCCGGCGCGAAGCCCGCTTCGGCGAAGCCGTCGACGCCGGTCGATCCGGTCATCGTCGCGATCGGCAAACTGCAGCGCCGCTTCCCGCGCGCATTCCCCAAGAATCCGGCTCCGAAGGTGCCGCTGAAGGTCGGTATCTGGGACGACCTCGCTCGCGAGGCGCAAGCTGTCGGCCTGAGCGAGGCCGAGCTGCGCGAGGCGATGTCCACGTGGTGCCGCGGCAATCGTTACTGGTCGTGTCTCGTCGAAGACGCGGTGCGGGTTGATCTGCAAGGTAACGAAGCGGGGCGCGTGACGCACGACGACGCGGCGCGTGCGCGCCGGCTGAAGTCGCGCCGTCCGGGCAACAAGGGCGGCGCGCAAGCGGCGAAGGGCGCACCGCAGCAGCCGAAGGTGGAAGCGCAGGCTGCTGCCGCGCCGCAGCCGGCGACCGCGGAAGCACCGGCCGACGCAGCACCGCAGCCCGAGCAACAAACGGCCGCGACCGAGTAACACGCGATGTGTCACTGCGCGACCGCGCGGTGACGGCCTGCCTGCACCACGCATGCAGCGCACACATGACAGACCGACCTGTCCTCCGGGGCAGGTCGGGACTGCCTCCGCTGGCGGCACAGCCAGTCAGCCTCACCCAATCCTCATCGAACTGCCAATCGTGACCCATGTCCACATCGCTCATGTTTCGTCACGATAATTCGTTTTCCTAATGTAATCGGATTTCAGATGAAACCCCGGATGCGCTCCCACACGAATTTATCGCACGTGGGCCGCAGCACAAACGCGAAGTGCGGCCATATTCGAAAGACCGCAGGGTGATGTCCGGACGCACCGCGCGGCCGCCCGCCCGTCAGTTGGCGACCAGTCACACACACGCGATAATCTCCCCGGCACGAATCGTCGGGCCGGCGCGTTGCCGGTAGCGCATGACGCGACAGCTACCTGAAAGCCGGCGCAATTCGTCCGACATTCCCCAAAATTGAAAGGCACCGGCAAGGCGTACGCGTCACCGCGTCACACGAAGCTTGCCGATTCCATACGCACAACGCTCAAACGCAAAGACCGCATCATGAATCCGAGACATTCCGCGATTCTCGTCGCGCTCACGGCTGCCGCGCTGTTCGGCGCGGCGACGCCGCTCGCCAAGGCGCTGATTGGCGCGATGTCGCCGTTCATGGTCGCCGGCCTGTTCTATCTTGGTAGCGGAATCGGCCTCGGCGTCGGAATCCTGTTGCGCGGGCTGCGCCGCCGCCGCGCGCCGGCCGAGAACGCCGCGCCGCTGCAACGCTCGGACCTGCCGTGGCTCGCCGGCGCGATCGCGGCCGGCGGCGTCGCGGGTCCGGCGCTGCTGATGCTCGGACTGTCGAGCACACCGGCTGCGACAAGTGCGCTGCTGCTCAATCTCGAAGGCGTGCTGACGGCGGTCATCGCGTGGGTCGTGTTTCGCGAGAACGTGGATCTTCAGGTGTTTCTCGGCATGGTCGCGATCGTCGCCGGCGGCACGCTGCTGTCGTGGGGCCCGGGGCGCGCGGGCGCGCCGGTCGGCGCGTTGCTGATTGCCGGCGCATGCCTGTGCTGGGCGATCGACAACAACCTGACCCGCAAGGTCGCCGCGAACGATGCGATGGTCATCGCATGCGCGAAGGGCCTGGTCGCCGGGCCCGTGAACATCGGTATCGCGCTCGCGACCGGCGCGGCGCTGCCCGCCATTCCGGCCGCGGCCGCCGCGATGCTGACCGGCCTCGGCGGCTACGGGATCAGTCTCGTGTTGTTCGTCGTGGCGCTGCGCCATCTCGGCAGTGCGCGCACGGGCGCGTATTTTTCGGTGGCGCCGCTGTTCGGCGTCGTGCTGTCGCTGCTGATCTGGCCGGCGCTGCCGTCCGTCACGTTCTGGATCGCGGCCGCGTTGATGGCGCTCGGCATCTGGCTGCACGTGCGCGAACGGCACGAACACGAGCACGCGCATGAACGACTCGAGCATACGCATCGGCATCGGCACGACGAACATCATCAGCACACGCACGATTTTCCGTATGACGGTGATGAACCGCACACGCATCCGCACGTGCACTTGCCGATCACGCACAGTCACGCGCATTTCCCGGACATTCATCACCGCCATCGGCACTGATTGCGCGGCAAAGGAGAACGACGCGCGCGGCGTGCAATGCGCATCGCAAAGTAGCTGTTTATGGGGACGTTATCGGGTGCCCGCGGGGGCGCATCGACGTCGTTCGATTGCGACTCAGTCTTCCATCTGAATCAACCGGATCAATGACCCGTCCGGGTCGATCAGCGCGCCGACGGTGCCGCCCCATGCCTCGCGCTTCGGCCGATGCGCGCGTGGCCAGCCGGTCGTCTGTTCCGGAATGCCGGCGGCGAGCACATCGTCGCAAAACGCACCGACGTCGCCGAGCCGGAAACAGCAGCTGAACCAGCTCGTGGCCGGGTCGAGACCGGGATGCGGAAAGAATTCGAGCAGCAGATCACCGCGTCTCAGGATCATCCAGCCGTCATCGCGCCAAGTTTCGACGAACCCGAGCTTCGCGTAGAACAGCGACGTGGCTTCGAAATCGCGCGACGGCAGATTGGGACTCGCAAAGTCGGTCAAGGCTGGTTCTCCAGTGAGCGTTGCGGTCGAACGAACGCGCGGGAAAACGCGCGGACGGGATGTCGCGCATCATCGGTCAAACGATGCGCACCGACAAGCTGCGCATGCCGCCGTCGCGATTATCGCCCCGGGGGGAAGCAGAATCCGAAATCCTCGCAGCCCGGGCATCCGGGCGCGGGCCCGGGCGGCCGGCCGAGCGATGCGGCCACTTCCTGCGCGAGGAATTTCTTCCAGCGCAGCTGCGCGACATTGCGTGCGGCAAGCGCGGGGAAATAGCGATCGAGCATCGCGGTTACCGCGTCGCGTCCGTCAAGGCCAAGATCGCGCCACAGGTGATCGGGGCGCAGGCACGCATGCGCGATGATTGCAGCGACGCAGTCGGCGTCGTCGTGCGCGACGGCGGGATATGCATCCCGCATCAGCAGCGCGTGCAGCGTCTCGACGAATTGCGCGTGCGCGGCCGGCAGCGGTGCGACGGTGGCCGTCGGCGCGAGCGCCGACGCATCGGCGGAACTTAGGCGCGGAAACTGGCGGGCAAGCAGGCCGTTCAACCGGGCGGGAGACAGGCCGAGCAGCGCGAGCTCGTTGCGGCATGCGCGTGCCGCAATGAGTTCACCGAACAGACGTGCATCCGGAGAATCGGTATCGGCCGCGCCGGACAGCAGCGCTTGCAATATGCGTCGATGCGCATGCTCGAGCGCGGACGTCATTGCAATCACCGGAGGATCACTCGACCCCGACGATCACGCTCGACGCCTTGAAGATCGCGGACGCGGCCTTGCCGCTTGCGAGGCCGAGACGATCGACGCTGTCGTTGGTGACGATCGCGACGATCTCGGCGCCGCCTGCCGCCTTGATCACGACTTCCGAATTGACCGCGCCCTTCGCGATCGATGACACGGTGCCCGCGACGCAGTTGCGCGCCGACACCTTGCTGCCGTCGACGTCGACCATCACGATCACCGACGATGCCTTGACGAGCGCGAAGGCCTTCGCGCCGGCCGCGAGGCCGAGCGATGCGACGCTGCCGTGCGTGATCACGGCGACGATGTCGAGGCCGTCCTGGGTACGCAGCGTGATTTCGTCGTTGACGGCACCGGGCTTGACGGCGCTGATCTGGCCGGCGAATTGATTACGGGCGCTGGTGCGCATGATGACTCTCCAGGAAAGGGGCCGCCCGGCGGGCGGCGAGCGAACGGCGGAAACTGCGGACGAGTTTACCGGCATTGCAGGTGAAGCGCGACGTCGGCATCGACATACCGGACATGCGAAACGGCGCACGATGCTGCGCGACAGCAGGTGTCTCGTGCACGCCGTGCCGCCCCGCGCGCTTACTTCGCAGCGGCCGACGCAGCAGCCGGCGCGCCCGCCGCCGACGTCTGCCGCACCGCCGCGGCCGTTATATCGCCTTCCCAACCGCCGCCGAGCGCAAGGAACAACTTCACCTGGTCGGCGGCGACCTGACCTTCGGCCGCGGCGACCTGCGCGCGCACGCTCGTCAGCGTGCGCGTCGCATCGAGATCCGAAATGAACGACTCGCGGCCGGCCGTATACAGCCGGTGCGTTTCGTCGGCGGAACTGCGCGCCGATTCGTAGGCCGTGCGAAGCGCATCGGTGCGCTGCACGTCGGCCGCGTAGGTCGCGAGGCTCGACTGCGTTTCACGCAGCGCATTCAGTACGACACCGTCGAAGTGAGCGAGCGCGCCGCCGGTCGCCGCCTCGGCTTCGCGCACGCGCGCGCGCTGGCCGTTGACCGGGAACGACCAGCTGATCAGCGGTCCGAACGACCAGCGATTCGTGGTGGACGAGAACAGATCGGCGGCGACGCCGACCGAACCGGCGGACGCGCCGATGCTGATCGACGGATACAGCGCGGCGGTCGCGACGCCGATCCGTGCGGTCGAGGCGGCGAGCTGACGCTCGGCTTCGCGAACGTCGGGACGGCGACGCAGCAGCGCTGCGCCGTCGCCGATCGGAATCGGCTGGCGCAGCTTCGGCAGGCGCTCGCATTCGGCGACCGCCTTCGGCAGGTCCGCGGGCGAACGCGCGAGCAGCGCGGCGAGCTGGTATTGCGCGATCTTGCGGCGGCCTTCGAAGCGCGGGATGTCGGCCGCGAGCGTGCGTACCTGCGTGACGCCGCGCGTGACGTCGGTCTGGTTGCCGCGTCCCGCGTCGCGCAGGCGTTGCGACAGCTTCACGCGCTGCTGCTGCAGCGCGAGCGACTGCTTCGCGATCGCGAGATCGTCACCGGCGGAGCACGATTCGACGTATGCACGCACGACGTCCGCGACGACGGTGATGCGCGCGAGGTCGGCGGCCGCTTGCACGGCTTCGCTGTCCGCGCGCGCGGCCTCGACGCCGCGCCGCAGCTTGCCGAACAGATCGAGCTCGTATGACACGCTGATGCCGACCGCGCCTTCGTTCACGACCGGCAACTTGTTTTCGAGCAGATATTGCTCGGCCGATTCCTGCGCGCGCTGCACGGCTGCTTCCGCGCTCCCGGAGAAGCCGCCCTGTTCGTTCGCGACTTCCAGCGCCGCGCGCGAACGTGCGAGGTTGGCCGCGGCGACGCGCAGGTCGGTGTTCGATTTCAGCGCACTGCGCACGAGTTCGTCGAGCACGGGATCGTCGTACAGCTGCCACCAGTTGCCGGGCACTGCGTCGCGCGACACGAGCGCGCCGTTCGCGTCGTCGAGCGCATGATTTGCGAGCGGTGCATTCACGTATGCCTGCTGCGGCAGCTTGTAGTCGGGGCCGACGGATTTGCACGCGCCGAGTGCGAGCGCGAGCGGCGCGAGTGCCGCCGCGAGGCGCAGGCCGTGCCGCTTCATTGCGATGCTCCCGTCGCGCTGACGGCCGCGGGTGCGGATGCCGCGGACGCGCCTGCGGCCGACTTCGCATTGTCATCGCGGCGCGTGTCGGTTCGCACCGCGACGGTCGCGGTGCGGCCGGCGATCATCCGGAAGTCGTCGGGCACCTCGTCGAGCACGACGCGCACCGGCACGCGCTGCGCGAGCCGCACCCAGCTGAATGCGGGGTTCACGTTCGGCAGCAGGTTCGCGCCCTGCGTGCGGTCGCGATCCTCGATTGCGGCGACGATGCTCTGTACGTGGCCGCGCAGCGGATGCGGCTCGCCCATCACGACGATGTCGACCGGCTGGCCGATACCGATGCCGCGCAGCTTGGTTTCCTCGAAGTAGCCGTCGACGCGGAACGAATTGCGATCGACGACTGACAGCACCGCGCGGCCGGCCGGCACGTATTCGCCGACGCGCGGCGCGCGATCGTTCAGGTAGCCGTCGACGGGGCTCACGATCGTCGTGCGCTGCAAATTGAGCTTTGCGGTGTCGAGCGACACCTGTGCATCGGCGGCGGCAGCTTCGCCCTGTTCGACGCGCGTGCGGCTTTCCTCGACCTGCTCGCTGGCGACCAGGTTGCCGAGCTGCAGGTTGCGCGCATATTCGCGCTTCGCCTGAGCGAGCGTCGCGCGGCGCTGCGCGAGCGTCGCTTCGGCCAGCCGCTCCGCGAGCGTGTAGCGGGCCTGGTCGATCACGAACAGCACCTGGCCGCGCTTCACCTCCTGGTTGTCGGCGACCTGCACCGCGGTGATGAGCCCCGACACGTCGGGCGCGACCTGAATCACGTCGGCGCGCACATGGCCGTCGCGTGTCCACGGCGAGAACATGTAGTAGTTGATGATCCGCCACAGTACGAGGGCGGCCACGACGACGACGATCAGGGTGAGCAGGATCTGCCCTGCCGAGAGCCAGGTTTTTTTCACGGTTAGCTAGCCACGAGATGGTGAGACACGATGACGACTGCGGCAAGCACGAACACGTATATGCCGAGGTCGAAGATCGAACGGTGCCAGACGAGGCGGTAAAAGCCGACGCGTTCGAGCAGCGCGCGCACGACGATGTTGATCAGATAGGCGATCAGCATCAGCACGAGCGGAGCCGGCACGAATACGCCGAAGATGTCGATTTCGCCGATCATGGTCGCGGTCGGAAAGACAGGTTGGAAAGCGGGATCATGCGGGCGCTCCGTCCGGTGCGGCACGCGGCGGCTGCGCGGACGCGGCCGGGTACAGCGACAGGCGCAGGCCGACGAGCGCGTGCAGCGTGTCGCGCAACCGGCGGTGTGTCGCGGGCGTGGTCGGCGCTGCGGGAGCGGCGTGCGTCGTGCCGTCGCCCGCCGATGCGGCGGCCGTGCCGGGCAGGTTGCGGCCGGCCACGCGCTGCAGCGCGTCGTCGATCGATGCGAGCAGCGCCGGCGGTGCAGGCTGTCGCGCATTCGCGGCCGCGCAGCGCGCGTAGTGATCGGTGACGCCGGCCAGCACGCGGTCGATCGCGTCGGGCACGTCGCCCGTCAGCTTGCGGCGCGAGCGGCGCAGGTCGAGCGCGTTCAGCGCGATGCGCAGGTCGCGGAAGCTCTCGATCGACGGATGGCGGTGATCGTCCGACGCGCCGAGGCGCGGCAGCAGTTGCGTGACGCGATCGAGCATGCGCGATGCGTGGTTGCGCTGGTCGTCGAGCGGCTGCGTGGATGCGGAGCGTGCGACGTCCTCCCAGCCCGAACGCAGCAGGCGCCGCACCGCGAGTTCCGCGCCGAACGGACGCGTCGCGCGCGTCCAGACGTACGCGAACAGCAGCCCGGCGACGCCCGCGAGGTTGCTGTTCAGGAACACGAAGAAATCGGCGTCGTACGCGCTCTGGATGCTGATGAAGGTGGCGGTGTTCACCGCGACGAGCATCGTCACCATGTTGAACTGCGGGCGCGGCAGCAGCGTGCCGATCAGGATGAACGGCCCTGCGAACATCAGTACGAGCATCGGGAAGTCGTGCACGTGCGGCAGCACGACGAACAGGTACAGCCCGGCGAACACGACGCTCGCGGCCGTCGACAGGAAGAACTTGAACACCAGCGGTGCCGGTTCGTCGAGCGCGGCGAAGAAGCTGCACGACACGGCCACGAGCGTGACGGCCGCGGCGCCGTCGTGCCAGCCTGACGAGATCCACAGCGAGCATGCGACCACGATTGCGAGCACGACGGTGAGCGTGGAGAACAGCATCATCCCGCGATCGAAGAAGCGTTCGGTGCCGCCGAGCCGCCAGTGTCGGAAACGCGGCTGCCAGACGCCCGACTCGTTCGCGATCAGCGCGCGCAGCGAGCGGCAGTCCTGCCAGATGTCGATGACCTGATGCAGCCGCCACAGCGCGTTCGACAGCAGTGCGCCGTCCCAGCTCGCGAGCGCGTTGTCGGACGGCTGCATCGACGCGATGCGCTCGCGCAGATTGTCCGCGACCGGATCGTGGGCCACGTCGCCGTCGGTGCCGGTCTTCACGGCCGGCAGCGGCGCGTCGAACCACTTTGCCGCGTCGGCGAGCAGCGCGTCGAGTGCCGGTGGCCGCACGTGCAGGTCGCGCATCAGCGCGATCAGCGGATCGGCGAGCGACGACATCAGCGGCAGGAACAGCTGCATGCGGCCCGCGAGCGCCTGCGCACGAGCGAGCACGCGCGGGTGCGCATGGTCGTAGCTCAACTGGCTCAGCAGGAATTCGAGGCCGGTGATGGTCGCGGCGAGGCGTTGCCGGCACGCCGACAGCGCCTTGCCCGCGATGTGCCCCGACAGCGTCTCGCGACCGTAGAACGCCGCGTCCTTGAACCATGCGTCGGTGCGCTCGATCAGCGTCGGCGCGAGGCGGTTCGGGAACACGGCGCTGCCGACCACGCTTGCGCACACGATGCCGAGCACGATTTCCTCGGTCCGCGCGATCGCGACGTCGAAGATCGTCGACGGATCGGTCACCGTCGGCAGCGCGACCAGCGGCATCGTGTAGCCGGCGAGCATGAACACGTAGCTGCGCGCGGTGCGGTCGGAGATCGCGAGGTAGAGCAGCGTGCCGCACCACGTCGCGACGATGATGCTGAACAGGAACGGCGTCTCGACGAACGGCGGCACGAACAGGATCGCGGCGGCCGCGCCGAGCGCGGTGCCGAGCGCGCGATACAGCGCTTTCGAGCGCGTCGCGCCGACGAACGGGTTCGACACGATATAGACGCTCGCCATTGCCCAGTAAGGGCGCGGCAGCTGGAAATACAGGCCGAGGTACAACGCCAGCATCGACGCGGCGAACGTCTTGCCCGAGAACAGCCAGTCGCGAAGGCTCGGATAGGTCATGGCGCGGAATCGGCGGGGTGAGACGGACGCGACGCCGGATGCTGCACGTCAGCCGCGTTGAACGCGTTCAACACGCGCAGCGTCGCTTCGAGATCGGCACGGGTGACGCCCTTGAGCACCTGGGCGCGCAGCACGCGCAGGTCTTCCTCCATCTTCGCGGTGACCGCGCGGCCGGCAGCCGTCAGCGAGATCGTCTTCGCGCGGCGGTCGTGCGGATCCTCGTCGCGGCGAGCGAGGCCGGCCGCGCACAGCTGGTCGAGCAGGCGCACGAGCGACGGCCCCTCGATGCCGACGTGTTCGGCGAGCGTGCCCTGGCGCACGCCTTCGCCGAGGCGGCCGGCAATCAGCAACGGCGTCGCGCAGGCTTCGGACACGTTGTACGCGGTCAGCACGGTGTCGCTCGTGCGGCGCCATTTGCGCGCGGTGAGCACCAGCAGGCTGCTGACGGCGAGGCGGAGGTCGTGCAGATTGGTCATGGGCGAGATGATAGGGGCAAAAACATTCGATAGCAAACTATCGTTTTTGTCACTCACATGTCATGCCGCACGCCCGGGCGCCGACCTGCAACGAGCAATTTAGGCGGTCGGTCCGGCGCCGGTCAAGCTGTCAAATTGCAAGCGAGCGGCGGATCCTTACGTGTCGCGTGCAATCCGGATCGAACGCGGCGATCGCACGTGGCGGGTCGGCGGTCAGGCGTGGGTTGTAGGGGCGTTGTAAGAAAGATGCGATTCGGATGATCGCGTACCGGCCGTGCCGACCGACCGGGATCGCGCGATGCGCGTCGTACCGTCCTGGCTCCGCACGCGATTGCACTAGGACAATAATCTCCGGGTGTCTTTCTGAGCGACCATGCGGAAGCAACGACGGAGACATCGAGATGGGACGGACCGAGGTATCGGCGCGCTGGCACGACGCGATCGGCGCGGTGCACGGCATCGAGTCGAAATACAAGCGGCTCGTGAAGGCGATCGCCGCCGACATCGAAAGCGGTGCCCTCGCACCGGGCGCGCGGCTCGCGCCGCAGCGCGACGTGGCGTCGAGCCTCGGCGTCAGCGTGCAGACCGTCACCAATGCCTACAAGGAACTCGAAAGACAGGGCCTGATCCGCTGCGAAGTCGGGCGCGGCAGCTTCGTGGCCGCGCGCGTGACCGAATCGATGTCGAACTACATCCTCGATACGGCCGAGCGCGAACTGGTCGACTTCTCGATCGCGCGCATCGTGCACACGCCGGAGCACGACGCCGCGTGGCGGGCCGTCTGCGCGGCGCTGGCCGATGCCGACGACCAGCCGTGGATCCGCTCGTTCCGGCCGATCGCGGGCCTCGATGCGCATCGCGAGGCCGGTGCCGCATGGCTCGCGTCGCTGAATCTGCCGATTCATCCCGAATCGTTGCTGATCACGAACGGTGCCGCGCACGGCATCTTTCTCGCGCTCGCGTCGATCGTCGGGCCGGGCGACACCGTGCTGTGCGAGAGCCTGACCGACCACGGCGTGATCGGCTCCGCGAACGTGCTCGGGTTTACGCTGAAGGGGCTCGAGATGGATGAACACGGGATCCGTCCCGAACATTTCGAGGAAATGTGCGACGGCGAGCGAATCAGTGCGCTCGTCTGCACGCCGACCCTCAATAACCCGACGGTATCGATGATGTCCGATTCGCGCCGCAAGTCGATCGCGCGCATCGCGTCGCGCTACGGCGTGTATGTGATCGAGGACGACGTATACGGCCCGCTGCCCGCGAAGACGGCCACGCCGATCGCGAGCCTGATTCCGGACCTCGGCTTCTACTGCACGAGCATGACGAAATCGGTGCTGACCGGGCTACGAACCGGCTATCTCGCGATGCCGAGGCGGCTCGCGCTGCGCGTCGAGAGCGTGCTGCGCGTGAGCAGCTGGATGGCGACGTCACCGATCGCGGAGATCGCGACGCGCTGGATCGCGGACGGCACCGCGCGACGGCTCGTCGAACTGCAGCGGCAACGGCTCGCGGTGCGCCAGGACATGGTGAAGGCCACGCTCGGCCCGTATGTGCTGGGTGCGCATCCGAATGCGCTGTCCGCGTGGCTGCGCGTGCCCGACTACTGGCAGGCCGACCGGCTCGTACGCGAATTGCGGACCCGCAAGATCGCCGTGACGTCGCCCGATCCGTTCCTCGTCGGCGGTACCGAGCGGCCGAACGCGGTGCGCGTGTGCATCGGTGCGGAGACGACGGATGCCGCATGCAATGCCGCGCTCGCGACGATCGCGGGCGTGTTCGAGCAGTATCCGCACGTGCACGACTTTCACTGAAGCGAAGCGGGCGTCGTGCCAGCGACGCACAATGTATCAGGACATTCGAAAGCGCAATTTGGAACATTAGACTGGATCGCACTACATCAATGATGAGGCGTGCGATCCATGTCCCTTCTGTCGCTGTCCGACGTCTACCGCGCGCGCCGACGCATCGCCGGGCATGCGTGCGTCACGCCGCTCGTCGCGTCCGCCGCGTTGTCCGCGCGGGTCGGCGCTTCTGTCCACCTCAAACTCGAAACGCTGCAGCCGACCGGCAGCTTCAAGCTGCGTGGCGCGACCAACGCGCTCGCCGAACTCGCGGCACGGCGCGTGACGCGCGTCGTCACCGCGTCGACCGGCAATCACGGCCGTGCGGTCGCGCATGCGGCGCGCACGTTCGGCATCGAGGCCGCCGTCTGCATGTCGTCGCTCGTGCCGGCGAACAAGGTCGACGCGGTCGCCGCGCTCGGCGCGCGGGTCGTGATCGCCGGCGACAGCCAGGACGATGCGCAGGCCGCGGCGCGGCGCCTCGTGCGCGACGAAGGCTACGCGTACGTGCCGCCGTTCGACGATCCGCGCATTATCGCCGGACAGGCGACGATCGGCGTCGAGATTCTCGAAGCGCTGCCCGATACGTGCACGCTCGTCGTGCCGCTGTCCGGCGGCGGATTGTTCAGCGGCGTCGCGTTTGCCGCGAAGGCGATCCGGCCCGCGATCGAGGTGATCGGCGTGTCGATGGCGCGCGGCGCCGCGATGCACGCGAGTCTCGCGGCCGGACGACCGGTCGACATCGATGAACAGCCGACGCTCGCCGATTCGCTCGGCGGCGGCATCGGCCTGGACAACCGCTATACGTTCGACATGACGCGCGCGCTGGCCGACGACGTCGTGCTGCTCGACGAGCCGGCGATCGCGCGCGGCATCGCACATGCGTACCGCGAAGAGCGCCTGGTCGTGGAAGGCGCGGGTGCGGTCGGCATTGCCGCATTGCTGGACGAACGGATCGCGCACAGAGATCGCGGCGGCCCGATCGTCGTGATCGTCAGCGGCGCGAACATCGACATGGCCGTGCATCGCCGGCTCGTTTCGGAGAACTGACATGGCCCATCCCGTCACGCTGCTCGGACAGGCGCAACTGCGCGCACTGGTCCCGCTCGATCTCGCCGCGATCGACCAGGTCGAGGCCGCGTTCGCGTCGCTCGCGACCGATGCGGTCGCGATGCCGCCGATCCTCAATCTCGCGCTGCCGGCGCGGCACGGTGAGGTCGACGTGAAGACCGCGTATCTGCCGCGCTTCGACAGCTTCGCGATCAAGGTCAGTCCCGGCTTCTTCGACAACCCGTCGCTCGGGCTGCCGAGCCTGAACGGGCTGATGCTCGTGCTGTCCGCGCGCACCGGCCTGACCGAGGCCGTGCTGCTCGACAACGGCTACCTGACCGCAGTGCGCACCGCGGCGGCCGGCGCGGTGGCCGCGCGCCGGCTCGCGCGCGCCGATGCACGCCGCGCGGCGATCATCGGCGCGGGCGAACAGGCGCGGCTGCAGCTCGACGCGCTGATGCTCGTGCGCGATATCGTGCACGTGACGGTCTGGGCGCGCGACGCCGAGCGTGCCACGCGCTTCGCGGCCGACGTGCGAGCCGCGCACGGGATCGACGCGGTTGTCGCGCGCTCGGTGCATGCGGCGCTCGCCGACGCGGACATCGCGGTGACGACCACCCCGAGCCGCGAGCCGCTCGTGCACGCCGAGGATCTGCATCCGGGGTTGCACGTGACGGCAATGGGTTCGGACGCCGACTACAAGACCGAACTCGCGCCGTCGGTGTTTGGCGCGGCGCGCTACTTCTGCGACCGGTTGCAGCAGACCCGTGCGGCCGGCGAACTTGCGCACGCGATCGCCGCCGGTGTGGTCGCGCCCGACGCGGTGTTTCCGGAACTCGGCGAAGTGATCGCCGGGCAGCGCGAGGGCCGCACCCATCGCGACGACATTACGATCTGCGACCTGACCGGCACCGGCGCGCAGGACACCGCCATTGCCGTGCTCGCGCTGCAGCGCGCCCGCGCGGCCGAGGTGGGCACGATTTTTCACAACGACCTCACGACTTGAGAGGAGACAGATGTCCGCAGTCATCGAAACCCACGAAGCCGCGCCGCGCCTCGCGTTCGAGCGCAGCGAGTATGCCGCGCGCATTGCGAAAACGCGCGCGGCGATGCAGCGGGCCGGCATCGACCTGCTGATCGTCACCGACCCGACCAACATGGCCTGGCTCACCGGCTATGACGGCTGGTCGTTCTACGTGCACCAGTGCGTGCTGCTGCCGATGGACGGCGAGCCCGTCTGGTACGGCCGCGGCCAGGACGCGAATGGCGCGAAGCGCACCGTGTTCATGGCGCACGACAACATCGTCGGCTATCCGGATCATTACGTGCAGTCGACGGCCCGCCACCCGATGGACTTCCTGTCGACCGAGGTGATCGCCGCGCGCGGCTGGAGCATGTTGCGCATCGGCGTCGAACTCGACAACTACTACTTCAGCGCGGCGGCGTACGCGTCGATGCAGAAGCACTTGCCGGCCGCGCGCTGGGTCGATGCGACGGCGCTCGTGAACTGGCAGCGCGCGGTGAAGTCGCCGCGCGAGATCGAGTACATGCGTGTCGCCGCGCGGATCGTCGAGCGCATGCATGCGCATATCGTCGACACGATCGAGCCCGGCATGAAGAAGAGCGATCTCGTCGCGCAGATCTATGCGACCGGGATCGGCGGCGCGGACGGCTTCGGCGGTGACTATCCCGCGATCGTGCCGCTGCTGCCGACCGGCGCCGACGCGGCCGCGCCGCATCTCACCTGGGACGACACGACATTCGCGCGCGGCGCGGGCACGTTCTTCGAGATCGCGGGCTGCTACCGCCGCTATCACTGCCCGCTGTCGCGCACCGTCTATCTCGGCAAGCCGCCCGCGCACTTCGTCGAAGGCGAGCGCGCGGTGGTGGAGGGGATCGAGGCGGGGCTTGCCGCCGCGAAGCCCGGCAACGTATGCGAAGACATCGCGAACGCGTTCTTCGCGGTCCTGCGCCGTGCCGGCATCGAGAAGGACAGCCGCTGCGGCTACCCGATCGGCGCGAGCTATCCGCCGGACTGGGGCGAGCGCACGATGAGCCTGCGCCCGGGCGATCGCACGGTGCTCGAACCCGGCATGACGTTCCATTTCATGCCGGGACTGTGGCTCGACGACTGGGGGCTGGAGATCACCGAAAGCATCCTGATCACAGAGACCGGCGTGGAGACGTTCTGCAACGTGCCGCGCAAGCTGTTCGTGAAGGAGTAGAGCGATGCGTGCTTCTCCGATCACGCCGACCGTCGATTTCGACGCGGACGGCGAACAGCATGGCTTTCTGAAGCTGCCTTACTCGCGCGACGATTCTGCGTGGGGCGCAATCATGATTCCGGTGACCGTCGTGAAGCGCGGCGACGGGCCGACGGTGTTGCTGACCGGCGGCAATCACGGCGACGAATACGAAGGGCCGGTCGCGCTGTCGAAGCTTGCCGGCTCGCTGAAGGCGGCCGACGTGACCGGCCGCGTGATCGTCGTGCCGTTCATGAACTACCCGGCGTTTCGCGCCGGCTGCCGCACGTCGCCGATCGATGCGGGCAACCTCAACCGCAGTTTTCCGGGGCGTCCGGACGGCACCGTCACCGAGAAGATCGCCGACTACTTCCAGCGGCATCTGCTGCCGCTCGCGACGCACGTGCTCGATATCCATGCAGGCGGCCGCACGCTCGATTTCGTGCCGTTCGCGGCGATCCACGTGCTGGATGATCGCGACCAGGAAGCACGCTGCGAACGCGCGATGCGCGCGTTCGGCGCGCCGTACTCGATGCGCATGCTGGAGCTCGACAGCGTCGGGCTCTTCGACACCGCGGCCGAGGCGGCCGGCAAGGTGTTCGTGTCGACCGAGCTCGGCGGCGGCGGATCGTCGACGGCCGCGAGCGTCGCGATCGCCGAACGCGGCGTGCGCGGCTTTCTCGCGCATGCGGGCGTGCTCGCGAGCGGCGACGGCGAGCGCGGCCGCACGCGCGGCGCGCCACGCACGACCACGCTGCTCGACATGCCGGACGGCTCGTGTTTCACGACCAGCGAGCATCGCGGGCTGCTCGAGATGTGCCGCGATCTCGGCAGCGAGGTCGACGCGGGCGACGTGCTCGCGCGCGTGCACGACATCGACCGCACGGGCATCGCGCCGGTCGAATACGTCGCGCGGCGGCGCGGCCTGCTCGCGGCGCGGCACTTCCCGGGCATCGTGCAGGCCGGCGACACGATCGCGGTGGTCGCCGACATCGTCGGACGCAACATTCCGGTGGCCGCATGAGGATGCGCACGACGTGATCAAGCTCGACCGATACGACCTGGCGATCCTGCGCATTCTCGAGCGCGACGGGCGCATCACGAAGTCGAAGCTCGCGGAGGCCGTGAACCTGTCGATCTCGCCCGCGTGGGAGTGCGTGCGCAAGCTCGAGGAAAGCGGCGTGATCCGCGGCTATCGCGCGGACGTCGACTGGATCGGCACGTTCTCGGGCAGCCGCATCGTCGTCGAGGTGACGCTGTCGCGTCATACCGCGCCCGACATGCGGCGCTTCGAGGATCGGGTGAGCGCGGCGCCCGAAGTCGCGCAGTGCTATGCGACGGGCGGCGGCGTCGACTACGTGCTGCACGTGGTCGCGCGCGACATCGACCACTACCAGCGCTTCATCGATGGACTGCTGATGGACGACCTCGGCATCGAGCGCTACTTCACGTACATCGTGACGAAGGTCGTGAAGTGCGAATCGGGCGGCGCGCCGGACTGGCACTGAAACTTCGTGCGAACGCGGGCCAATACGGAAAAAACCGCAAGGCGTGGGTGCCGAAACCGAAATTTCCGCACCCGGCGGCACGACAGAATGAAGCTCGTGCCCACCCAAACGAGGAGACGCAGCATGCTGCCCGGACACCCCGTTCTGTTCAAGTCGACGTGCTACGTCGACGGTCGCTGGATCCACAGCGACAGTGCCGCGACGGTCGCCGTCGTGAACCCTGCCGATCAGGCCGTGATCGGCCATGTGCCGATGCTGGAGCGCGCACAGATCGTCGCGGCCGTCGACGCCGCGCAGCGTGCGTTCGACACGTGGCGCTGGACGCCGCAAGCCGTGCGCAGCGCGGCGCTGCTGCACTGGCATGCGCTGATCCTGCGGCATCTCGACGATCTCGCCGCGTTGCTGTCGCTCGAACAGGGCAAGCCGCTCGCCGAGTCGCGCGGCGAGATCCGTTATGCGGCGAGCTTCGTCGAGTGGTTCGCGAACGAGGCGAAGCGTGTTGCGGGCCGCACGATCCCGACGCACATCGACGGCGCGCATCTCGGCACGCTGATGGAGCCCGTCGGCGTCGCGGCGCTGATCACGCCGTGGAATTTCCCCGCCGCGATGATCACGCGCAAGGCCGCCGCCGCGATCGCGGCCGGCTGTGCGGTGGTGGTGAAGCCCGCGCACGAGACGCCGTTTTCGGCGCTCGCGCTCGCGCAGCTCGCCGACGAGGCCGGCTTCCCGGCCGGCGTGTTCAACGTCGTGCTCGGCGAGCCGCAGATGGCGATGGAAACGCTCGTCGGCGATGCGCGCGTGCGCGCGGTGAGCTTCACCGGATCGACGCGCGTCGGGCGGCTCGTCACCGAGACCGCCGCCAAGGCCGGCATTCGCAAGGTCGCGCTCGAACTGGGCGGCAACGCGCCGTTCATCGTGACCGAGGACGCGGACCTCGAGCAGGCGGTGCGGATCGCCGTCGGCGCGAAGTTCCAGACCTCCGGCCAGGACTGTTGCGCGGCGAACCGGATTTTCGTCGCGCGCCCGCTCTATGAAGCATTCGTCAACCGCTACGCGAACGCGGTGCGCGAACTGAAAACCGGCCCGGCGTTCGAGCCGGACGTCGACGTCGGTCCGCTGATGCACCAGGCCGCGTTCGATGCGACGGCGGCACGCGTCGACGACGCACGTGCACGCGGCGCGCGCATCGTCACGGGCGGGCGGTCGCACGCGCTCGGCGGCTGGTTCTACGAACCGACCGTGATCGCGGATGCCGCACCCGGCATGCGCGTGTACGACGAGGAGAATTTCGCGCCGATCTCGGCGGTGTGTGCGTTCGACACGCTCGACGAAGTGGTCGACAAGGCCAACGACACCGAATATGGCCTCGCTGCCTACGTGTGCGCGACGCGCATCGATACGATCTTCCAGCTCGTGCGGCGGCTCGACTTCGCGATGGTGTCGGTCAACGGCGTGAAATTCACCGGCGCGCCGATCCCGTTCGGCGGGATGAAGGCGTCGGGCCTCGGGCGCGAAGGCGGCGCCGAAGGGTTCGAACCGTTCACCGAAACCAAGTATTTCTGCCTCGGCAATCTCGGCCTGCCCGTCGCGGCGACGGCCTGATCCATTCAAAGGAGCCCATCATGAAACAATCGATCGACGCATTGCTGCGCGAGGACCGTGCCCACTTCATGCACCCGTCGACGCACGCATACGACCATGAGACCGGCGCGCTGCCCGGCAAGATCGTGCGCGGTGCGCACGGCATTCACATCGAGGATCACCAGGGCAAGCGCTATATCGACGCGTTCGCCGGCCTCTACTGCGTGAACATCGGCTACGGCCGCACCGAAGTCGCCGACGCAATGTACGCGCAGGCGAAGCAGCTCGCGTACTACCACACGTATGTCGGCCACTCGTCGGATGCGATCATCGAGCTGTCGTCGCGCATCATCGACTGGGCGCCGGCCGGGATGAAGAAGGTTTATTACGGGATGTCGGGTTCCGACGCGAACGAGACGCAGGTTAAGATCGTCTGGTACTACAACAACGTGCTCGGCCGCCCGAACAAGAAGAAGATCATCTCGCGCGAGCGCGGCTATCACGGCTCCGGCATCGTGACGGGCAGCCTCACGGGCCTGCCGAGTTTCCACCAGCATTTCGACCTGCCGATCGACCGCGTGAAGCATACGGTGTGTCCGCACTGGTATCGCAAGGCGCCGGCCGGCATGAGCGAAGCGCAGTTCGTCGCGTACTGCGTCGACGAACTCGAAAAGTTGATCGCGCGCGAAGGCGCCGACACGATCGCCGCGTTCATCGCGGAGCCGGTGATGGGCACGGGCGGCATCATCGAGCCGACGGCCGGCTACTGGCCCGCGATCCAGGCCGTGCTGCGCAAGCACGACATCCTGCTGATCTCCGACGAAGTCGTCTGCGGGTTCGGGCGTCTGGGGTCGAAGATGGGCGCGCAGCACTTCGGGATCGCGCCCGATCTGATCACGGTCGCGAAGGGGCTGACGAGTGCGTATGCGCCGCTGTCGGGCGTGATCGTCGGCGAGAAGGTGTGGGACGTGATCGCGCGCGGCTCGCAGGTGCACGGGCCGATGGGGCACGGGTGGACGTATTCGGGCCACCCCGTGTGCGCGGCCGCCGCACTCGCGAACCTCGCGATCCTCGAACGCGAGAACCTGGTCGGCAACGCTACCGAAGTGGGCGCGTATTTCGGCGCGAAGCTGCGTGACGCGTTCGGCGCGCATCCGCTCGTCGGCGAGGTCCGCAGCGTCGGGATGCTGGCGGCGCTCGAATTCATGGCCGACAAGGATGCACGCACGCCGTTCGATCCGGCGCTGAAGATCGGCGCGCAGGTATCGGCCGCGGCGTTGCAGCGTGGCGTCATTGCGCGCGCGATGCCGCACGGCGACATTCTCGGCTTCGCACCGCCGCTCGTGATGACGCGCGCCGAAGCCGACGAGATCGTCGGTATCGTGAAGGAAGCGGTGGACGAGGTCGCGGAGCGCAATGTTTCGAGCGTCGCCTGAGTCTCCTGCGGGTCCGATGCGCGCGCAAGCGCGCGAAGTCACGCCGTCGCACGGAAGTGCGGCGGCGTTTTTGCTTCACGGGGGATCAGTCGCGAAAGCGGTGCTTCTTGCCATGACGCATCACCATCGCTGCAAGAACGGCTGCGATCGCTCGAATATCGTCAATACGGTCCGCACGGCGCCCGCTGCGTGCCCCGAATCACTCAGTAGTCCCACACGACAGGGACGAAACGGAAGCCGTCGCCGTCTCTCGCGATGTGGCCGATCGACGGAAACGCGACATGCGCCGCGGCCAGCATCGCGCCGGTTTCGGCGGCGTCGTTGAACAGTGCGATCCGGACGTCAGTAGCCGCTTGCGGATCGTGCTCGAAGCCGTTTTGCCAGTCAGGATGGTCGAAGTTCACTTCGAAAATCGCGTCGCCCGCGAACGTCAGTCGTTCGCCGTCCGATGCGATATCGACTACGCAGTGTCCCGGCGTATGGCCGCCGGTCACGCGCGCCGATACGCCGGTCGCAACTTCCACGGTGTGGTCGAACGGTACGATGTGCTCGCGATACAGCTCTACGAATCGCGCCGCGGCCTTGCGTAGCGCGGGCGGGACGGTTTCCGGCATCACCGTCTTGCTGAAGTCCGGATTCTTCCAGAACGCCAATTCCGCGGCCGACACGTGAATGCGCACGTCGGGGCTCAGCCGGGCCTTGACGCCGTCGACGTTCAGGCCGCCGACGTGATCCATATGCATGTGGGTGATCACGATGTCGGTGATCGCGGCGAGATCGATGCCGGCGGACTCGAGACGCATCACCGACCGTCCCGCGCGCGTGAAGTATTCGAAGCCGTCGCCCACGCCCGAGTCGATCAGGATCAGGCGATCGGCGCTGCGCACCAGCGCGATATTCAGCGCCCAGTCGAACATGTCGCGTTGCAGGAACCGTCCGTCGAACCATTCGTTGCGGTCCGCTTCGCTCACATTGGTGGACATCGTGGAAGTCGGCAGCGGCAGAACGCCGTCGCTGATCAGCACGACGTCGACGTCGCCGATGCGCACCGCGTAGCGGGATGGAACGAGCTCACCAGCCGCTTCCTTGCCAAGAGGGGTCGTTACCGGCCGCACGTTGTGGATTGATCCGTTCATGTTCAATCGTCCTCTTCATCGAGTGGGGTCTTCCACGCTGCGCAGCGCGGTTCGCGCGCGATCGTGCATGACGCGCTTTTCGTGTCGCGCGCATGCCGATCGAGCATGTCGGCGATTGTAGGTAGGCCCGGCGAACGCCTGAAGCACCGCGCCTGCGAACATCGTGTTGTCCTCGCGACAACAATCCGCCGGCAGGTTCATGGCGCTGAAATGCACATCGCCCGCCGTCCGTCGTCGGACCGCGGGCGATGCAAGGGATGCCGTTTATGGGAGCGACGTGCGCACCGCATCCGGTATCAACCCGGCTGTCGCCCGGGCACCGTCTCGCCGCGCAGCGAGCATCCGCGCGTCTCGATCACGCCCGACAGCGCCACCAGCCCGATCGCACAGGCCGCCATCATGTAATACGCGGGAATCAGCGCATTGCCGGTCTTGCCGATCAGCCAGTCGTTGACGATCGGCGCGGTGCCGCCGAACAGCGACGTCGACACGTTGTACGCGATCGCCATGCCCGCATACCGCACGTGGGTCGGGAACATCGCCGGGAACATCGCGGAGATGGTCGCGAGCTGCGGCACGTAAAGCAGGCCCAGCACCGCGAAGCCGACGAATGCACCGAGCACGCCGTGCGTCATCAAGGTGAACATCGGCACGGCCGCGACGAACAGCCCGACCAGCGAGATCCACCACATCGCTTTGCGGCCGACGCGATCCGACAGCCAGCCGGCGAACGGCAGCAGCACCATCATCGCGAGCATGCCGATCAGCGGAATCAGCAACGACATGTTCTCGCTGACGCCGAGCTCCTTGTGCATGTAGGTCGGCATGTACGCGAGCAGCACGTAGTTGACGACGTTCAGTGCGACGACGAGCCCGCCGAGCAGCAGCAGTGGCCGCGCAAAACGGACCAGCAGCTGACCGATCGGCAGCGCGGTCGCGGCGGTGTTCTGCTCGCGCCGATGCGCCTGCTCCTCGAGTTCGCGGAACACAGGCGTTTCCTCGAGGCGCGAACGCAGATAGAAGCCGATCAGCCCGAGCGGCGCTGCGACGAGGAACGGCAGGCGCCAGCCCCACGCATGCATCGCGGTGTCGCCGAGCAGCAGCGCGAAGCCGAGCATCAGCAGCGCGCCGAGCGAGAACCCGGCGAGCGTCGCGAATTCGAGGAAGCTGCCGCACAGGCCGCGTCGCGAATCCGGTGCGTATTCGGCGATGAAGGTCGCCGCGCCGCCGTATTCGCCGCCGGTTGAAAAGCCCTGCACCATGCGCAGCACGATCAGCGCGGCCGGCGCGAGCCAGCCGGCACTCGCGTAGGTCGGCAGCACGCCGACGAGCAGGGTCGCGCCCGACATCGTGAGAACGGTCAGCGCGAGCACGCGCTTGCGGCCGAGGCGGTCGCCGAGCGGGCCCCAGAACAGGCCGCCGAGCGGGCGGATCAGGAACGAGATCGCGAAGGTGCCGAGTGCGAACAGCGTCGCGCTGGCCGTGTTGCCGGGAAACAGCGCGGCGGAGATGTAGGCGAGTCCGTACGCGTAAATGCCGTAATCGAACCATTCGGTCGCATTGCCGAGGGCGGCGGCCGCGATCGCGACCCGAGGCAGGCAGTGCGGCTCGTCGCCGCGGGAAGCCGTCTCGTCCGGAACGGACGTGGCAGCGGAAACGGAAGTCCACGATGGCACATATCGCATGAGGGGTCCTCGCTATCAGCATGCGCCCGGATGGGCGCCGACGAGGATCAAAGTAATCCCGCCAATTGGCGATGCCCGATGTCATAGGACGATGTGGGGATCGGGGTTTTCCCGTGCCGTGGTCGCTGTTTACCGCACGTGCGGCAGCAACGCGCGCAGCCAGGACGCGACCGCCACCGCGCCACCATCCGGCGTGCCGATCGCGCGTTCGCCGAGATAGCTCGCACGCCCCGCGCGCGGCGTCATGCCGGCCGTTCGTTGCGCGCCGTGTTCCGCCGCCTCGACGGCTTGCGCCCATGCGCCAGCGGGGTCGCGATCATGATCGAGCGCGCGATCGAACGCATCGGCGGCCGGCACCAGCGCATCGAGCATCGTCCGGTCGCCGGCACGTGCGCCGCCCAGTTCGGAGATCGCATCCACCGCGCTGCGCAATGCCGCAGCCCAGTCGCGCGCCGACGGTGCGGCGATATCCGAGGCATCGGCGAGGCGCCGCGACGCGCGCAGCAGCGCGGTCGCATAAAACGGTCCCGAGCTGCCCGCGATCGCTCGACGCAATGCGGTGCTCAGCGCCGCGAGCGTGCCGGCCGGCGTGCCGTACGCGGCTTCCGGCAACGCGAGGATCGCCTGCGCGGCGCGATACATGCTCGCGCCGAGATCGCCGTCGCCGGCGGCCGTGTCGAGCTCCGTCAGCGTCGCTTCGTTGTCGATCAACGCTTGCGCGACCGCGTGCAGCGCCGGCTGCAGCCGCGCTGCCCACGCGTGGCCGGCCGCATCGGGCGGCGGCAGCGGCTGGTCGGGCGCGGCTGCCGCGGCCACCCGGATCTGCGCGTTGACCGCGCCGCCGCCGGGCCATGCGCGCGCCTGCGTCGGCGCGTCGAGCAGGGCGGCGCGTTCGTCGTTCATCCGCAGCAGCGAGATCGAGCAACCGGGCATGTTCAGCGCCGACAGGAACGTGCCGGCCCATGCCCGCGCGACGGTGATGCCGCGCCGGCTCAGGTTGTCGTACGCGGCGCGCAGCACGATCGCGAGTTCCATGTCCGGCGTCGCGCCGAGACCGTTGACGAACAGTGCGACGCGTTCGCCGCGATCGAGCACGAGGTCGGCGACGATGCTCGACAGCAGCGTCTCGACCAGCGCGTCGGCCGGCAGCGGCGCGGTGCGTTCGACGCCCTTCTCGCCGTGGATGCCGAGGCCGAGCTCGATCTCGTGATCGGCGAGGCTGAACCCCGACTTGTCGGCGCCGGGGATCGTGCAGCCGTCGAGCGCGACGCCCATCGTGCCGAGTTCGGCGGCTGCGTCGCGCGCGATTGCCGCGACGCGGGCGAGCGGCAACCCGCGCGCGGCGGCCGCGCCGGCCAGCTTGTGGATCAGTACGGTGCCCGCGATCCCGCGTCGTTGCCCGCGTTCGACGCGGCCGCGCAGCGACACGTCGTCGGCGACGATCACGGTCTCCACGGGAATGCCCTCGGCGCGCGCAAGTTCGGCGGCCAGCCCGAAATTGAGGCGGTCGCCGGTGTAGTTCTTCACGATGAGCAGCGCGCCGTTCGGGCCGGCGCACGCGCGGATCGCGGCGAGCACGGCGTCGGTCGGCGGCGACGTGAATACCTCGCCGCAGACGGCCGCGCTCAGCATCCCTTCGCCGACATAGCCGCCGTGCGCGGGCTCGTGGCCGCTGCCGCCGCCGGACAGGATCGCGACGGGGCGCTGCGACGGCTCGGGCAACGGCTGGCGCACGAGCACCTGCTCGTCGCCGAGGATCGCGACATGCGGCGACTGCCGCGCGATGCCTTCGAGCATTTCGCGCACGACATCGGACGGTTGGTTCACGAGCTTTTTCATGGCAACGGGTTCCTGACGGTGGGACGAAGCCCGGCGGCACGCATGCCGTGCCGCCGGGCTTCGAACTTTAGATAGTAGACGGCGCACCCCGAAGGTGGCGCGCCGCGTGGCCGGCGTTACGTAACATCGAAGCATTCGTAGCACGAATGTAACGAAAACAGAGCCGCTCATGGGGGCCGAAACGTATCGAGCATGATTGCGGGCAGCACTCGCACGGGCGCGCTGAGGCTGGCGTTGCGGCGGGCAGGCCCGTTCGCCTGGCGCCAATGGCATGGAAAATGCTGTTTCTCTCCCGGTCCTCAACCGAACATTTCCATCGCCCGGACCGCGAGGAGACCACCATGTATCGAACCCGCATTGTCACGTCCGCGGCGTTGCTCGCCGCCGCCGGCATGCTGGCCGCCTGTGGCGGCAACGACGTCGCCGCACCGTCGAGCGCGAACGCGAGCACCAGCGGCGCAACCGTCGGCGGCAATACGCCGGGCAGCGACACCTCGGACGGTGGCTGGGGCACCAGCGGCGCCCCCGGCACCCGTGGCGTCGTGAGCACCGCCGGCGCGCTCGCGATCGGCGTCGGCTCGACCGTCAGCGCGATATCGTTGCCGGTACTCGGGAATACCGTGACGCGTAGCGCAGGCGACACGATCTCGAGCGTCAGCACGATTTCGCGCGCCGCGACCGATGCGCTCAGCAACGGGCTCGGCAAGATCGGTTCGACGTCGAACCCGGTCGGCACGACGGTCGCCGGCCTTGGCGACGTCGTCGGCGCGACGGCGAATCCGGTCGCGGGCCTCGCGCAGACCGTCCGCGCGCTCGGCTCGGGGCCGCTGGCGCCGCTCGCGCCGGTGACGACACCCGTCGGCGCGGTGCTCGACACCGTGGCCGGCGGACTCGGCACGGCAGGCAATACGGTCGGCGCGACGCTGGCGACGGGCGCCGTGCAACAGGTCACGCAGCCGCTCAGCTCGGCCGTCACGCCGCTCGTCATCACGGCTGGCCAGGCGACGCAGCAGATTGGCGCGACCACGGGCCTCGGGCAGCCGGTGGCCGGTCTGCTCGGACAAGTCGGCAGCCCGCTGGCGACGACGGGCTCGCGAATGGGGTCCGTTTCGTCGCAGCCGGCCGTCGGCGCGGTGGGGGCGCTCGTCGGCGCGCTCGGCAATACCGTCACGAACGCGGGTGGTCTCGTGAACTACAACGGCCCGAATGGCGTCGCGCCGATTCCCGGCCTGATCGTGAGTCTCGCGGGCGCTTCCATTACCACCGTGCAGAACGGTCCGTCGAACGGTTCGAGCGCGTCCGGCCCGCTCGGCGGCGTGCTGTCGGGGCTCGGCTCGACGCCGCTCGGGTCGCTGACCGGTGCGCTCGGCGGCACGACCGGTGCCGGTGCGGCAAGCCCGCTGGCGCCGGTGACGAATCTCGTGTCGACGGTCACCGGCACGCTCGGTGGCGCGGCGGGCGGAGCCGGTTCCTCGGCGAATCCGCTCGCGCCCGTTACGTCGTTGCTCGGCGGCGTGACGGGCGGCGTCGGGAAATAGCGGCGTACCGCACGGCGAGCGGCTGGACCACGCGCTGCTCGCCGTGAGGAAGGCGAGCAGCGCATCGGCTTTACCGGTCCATGCCGTCGATGAATTGCCACAAGCCGAAGCATCGGGCGCCCGCATCGCCGACGCGCGGCACCGCGTGCAGCCGCGCTCGCGATTACTTGACCGCCGCGATCGCCTTCGCGCGAATCAGCCGCGCACGCAGCACGTTCCGGCTGATGCCGAGCAGTCGAGCAGCCTGCACCTGATTGTGGTGACTGAAGTCGAACGCGACCCGCATCACGGTGTCCTCGATGCGTTCGAACAGGTTCTCGTGCGGCTCGTCGAACAGCGCGCACAGTGCCAGTTCGAGCGCTTCCTGACCGGGCACGCGGCCCGCCGCTTCCCGCGCGCCGGCAGCCACGGCCCGCACGCATGACGTCGACAGGTTCAGGTCGGTTTCCTGCAGCGCATCGTGGCGGCTCACCAGCAGCGCGTGATGGATCACGTTCTCCAGTTCGCGGATATTGCCGGGCCACGAATGCGCTTCGAGGCGGCGCGCCGCGCGCGGGTCGATGCTGCGCGGCCCGTGGCCGACGCGGCTGCGGTATTCGTCGAGGAAGTGGCGTGCGAGCGGTAGGATGTCGCCCGGCCGTTCGCGCAACGTCGGCACGTCGAGCCGCACGACGTTGAGCCGGTAGAACAGGTCGGCGCGAAACCGTCCGTCTGCCACCGCCTGCTGCAGGTCGACGTTGGTCGCGGCCACCACGCGCACGTCGATCGGAATGCCCGTGCGCGAGCCGAGCCGCACGACCTCGCGCTCCTGCAGCACGCGCAGCAGCTTGACCTGCATCGACAGCGGCAGGTCGCCGATTTCGTCGAGAAACAGCGTGCCGCCGTTCGCGGCTTCGAACCAGCCGTGCTTCGCGCCGACCGCGCCCGTGAATGCACCTTTCTCGTGACCGAACAGTTCGCTGTCGACGAGCGTGTCGGAGAGCGCGCCGCAGTTCACGGCGACGAACGGGCCGCCGCCGCGATGGCTGACGTCGTGCACGTGGCGCGCGATCAACTCCTTGCCGGTGCCGGTCTCGCCGACGATCAGCACGTTCGCGTCGCTCGGCGCGACGAGCCGCACGCGTTCGAGCAGCGCGAGCGAACGCGGATCGACGAACACGGGCGCGCCGCGCGATTCGTCCGGCTGCGCGGTGACGACACGAAGGTTGACCGGACGCGGCGTGGCAAACAGGGAGGTCATGGCGATGAAGGCGTGAGTCGATCGAACGGTTCGAACCAGCGTCGACTGGCGCCGCGGTCCGGTTGCTGCCTGGTCAGCAGAGTGTTCAGTGTTTTGCGTCGCACGGGAAACATCGATTTCTGATAACGAAAGCCGGATTGCTGCGCAGGATGCAACGGCGCGGAAGCGCGCCGTCGCGACAGCGGATTCGACGTCATCGCGTTCGATGCAATGGCGTCCGGTCGCGGCGATCCGCCGAATGGCGGGCGCGAAACTGCTGATCGAGCAGCAGCGCATCAGCAACGCTGTTTCCGTCGGTTCATCGCGCTGCGGAATATCGATGCGATGCGACTGGCGAAACGCTTTCCATGGCCGATTATTTGGCCGCGAAAGCCATACCCGATGGGCGATCGATTTAAACTTCGTGATGCAGATGATATGCGCGATCGTGCATCCGTCGACAATGGCACGCTCCTTGCGAACCTGACCTGCATCCGCGCGCTTGTCGCCGCCGCGTAGCCCGTCTTTCGTTTTTTTCATTCGATCAGGACCTCTCATGAGCATTCACGAACCAGCAGCCGACGGCGTCAAATTCGCGTACTGGGTGCCGAACGTCAGCGGCGGCCTTGTCGTCAGCACGATCGAGCAGCGTACCGACTGGAGCCTCGAGTACAACCAGAAGCTCGCGCGCACGGCCGAGGCGGCCGGCTTCGACTACGCGCTGAGCCAGATCCGCTTCACGGCCGGCTATGGCGCCGAATACCAGCACGAGTCGGTCTCGTTCAGCCAGGCGCTGCTGCATGCGACGACGAAACTGAAGGTGCTCGCCGCGATCCTGCCGGGGCCGTGGCATCCGGCCGTGGTCGCGAAGCAACTCGCGACGATCGACCACATTTCCAACGGACGCATCGCGATCAACGTCGTCAGCGGCTGGTTCAAGGGCGAATTCACATCGATCGGCGAGCCGTGGCTCGAGCACGACGAACGCTATCGGCGCTCGAAGGAATTCATCCAGGCGCTGAAGGGCATCTGGACGCAGGACAATTTCACGTTCAAGGGCGACTTTTACCGCTTCAACGATTACACGCTGAGCCCGAAGCCTGTTCAGAAACCGCACCCGGAGATATTCCAGGGCGGCAGTTCGCGCGCGGCGCGCGACAACGCGGCGAGCGTGTCGGACTGGTACTTCACGAACGGCAATACGCCGGAGAACCTGAAGGCGCAGATCGACGACATCCGCGCGAAGGCCGCCGCGAACGACCATCGCGTGCGGATCGGCGTCAACGCGTTCGTGCTCGCGCGCGACACCGAGGAAGAGGCGCGGGCCGTGCTCGACGACATCGTCCGGCACGCACACGTCGAGGCCGTGCATGCGTTCGGCGATGCGGTGAAGGAGGCCGGCAAGGCATCACCGGAAGGCGAGGGCAACTGGGCGAAATCCACGTTCGAGGATCTCGTGCAGTACAACGACGGTTTCCGCACGAACCTGATCGGCACGCCGCAACAGATCGCCGAGCGGATCGTCGCGCTGAAGGCGATCGGCGTCGATCTCGTGCTCGCCGGGTTCCTGCATTTCATCGAGGAAGTCGAGTATTTCGGCAAGCGCGTGCTGCCGCTCGTGCGCGAGCTCGAAGCGCAGCGGCAGGCGGTTGCCGCGTGATGCGCGCGGGTGTGCAGGACGTGGCGATCGCATGAACGTCACGGCCGGCGCCGCGTGCCGCCGGCCAACAACGATCGCTGCGTCACGACGAGCGGCGCGGGCCGGGCGTGAATTCATCCGATCCGCGTCCTGGCGCCCGCGTCACGCCGCACCCGCCATTCTCGACGCCTCGACGAGCATCTGCACGCCGAGGCCACCAAGCACCGCGCCCATCGCCCAGCGCTGCGCGAGCAGCAGCGCCGGACGCCCATGCAGGTACTTCGCGATGCCGCTCGAGCAGATCGCGACCAGTCCGTTCGCCGACGCGAACGCCGCGATCAGCAACGAACCGAGAAAGAGCGACTGGCCGAACAGGCTGCCTTGCCGGTAATCGATGAACTGCGGCAGCAGCGACACGAACAGCATCGCGAGCTTCGGATTCAGCACGCTGGTCGTCGCGCCCATCGCGAGCAGCCGCAGCGGCTGCTCGTTCGGCAGTGTCTTCACCTCGAACGGCGACCGGCCACCCGGCCGGACTGCCTGCCACGCGAGGTAGAGCAGATACGCGGCGCCCACCACGCCGAGCACGGTGCCCGCGTACGGCACGCTCAGGAACAGCGTCGTGATCCCGAACGCGGCGCCGAACATGTAGAACAGATAGCCCACCATCACGCCCGCCAGCGATATCAGCCCGGCGGTGCGCCCCTGCGCGATCGAGCGCGACATCACGTAGACCATGTTCGGCCCCGGCGTGATCGCGAGCATGCCGCCGATGACCAGGAATCCGTAGAGCGAGCCGGAGGTGTGCATGGTTGCTGCTTCCCGCGATGAATGTCGATGGCATTCATTTTCCAGCGATGGAGGTGGCCAGTAAAACGGGATAAACTGAATCGATTGATCAGATTTTCTGAATACCATGAAAAAGCTCGATCTCGATGTGCTGGCAATGGTGGTGGCGGTGACGGAATCCGGTTCGTTCGCGCAAGGCGCGCAAGCGGTGCACCGGTCGCCGTCGGCGGTGAGCATGCAGATCAAGGCGCTGGAGGATGCGCTCGGCAAGCCGCTGTTCATTCGCGACACGCGCAACGTCACGGCCACCGACGACGGCCGCATGCTCGCCGAATACGGCCGCCGGATGCTGGCGATGCGCGACGAGGCGTGGGCGTCGGTCGTGCGCCCGGAGATCCGTGGGCGCGTGACGATCGGTGTGCCGGACGACTACATCTCGTCGCTGCTGCCGCAGGTGCTCGGCAAGTTTGCCGCGATGCATCCGCGCGTGGAAGTACGCGTGATCGGCCAGCCGAGCAGCGCGCTCGTGCCGATGCTGAGGGACAACACCGTCGACCTTGCCTGCCTCACGCGCATCAAGGGCGTGACCGGCGAACTGGTGCGGCGCGAGCCGATCGTGTGGACGGGCTCGGCGAAACGGAACGTGTGGGAGGAGCGGCCGCTGCCGGTCGCGTTCTTCACGCACGGCGGCAGCATGGCGCGCGATCACGCGATCAAGGCGCTGAACCGGCAGAAGATTCCGTTCCGGATGTCATACGAGAGCCCGAGCTTCCTCGGCTTGCTCAGCATGGTCGAGGCCGGCCTCGCGGTCGCGCCGCTCGCGCGCTGCAGTATTCCCGCGCATCTGGTTCAACTGTCGCCGAACGAAGGGTTGCCGCCGCTCGACGCGCTCGACGTCGTGCTGGCGCGCAGCGCGCAGTCGGCGCGCCCGCCGTGCGATTACCTCGCCGAACAGATTCTCAATGAATGGCGCGCGTGATCGCGCTGTCCGTCCGCCCGCGCGTCAGCACGATTTCAGCAGCCATTCCCGAAACGCCACCAGCGACGGCAACGTGTCGTTTTCCGGCGGATACACGAGGTAATAGCTGCGCTGGCTGGTGATCGCGTCGCCGATCGACACCAGTTCGTTCCGGCTCAGCTCGTCCTCCACCAGCACCTTCGGCACGAGGCCGATCCCCATCCCGGCCCGCACGGCCTGGATCAGGTGCGACGTCAGCTCGAAACTGGGGCCGATCCGCATCTCGCGATGATCGAGCCCGAAATGCGAGAACCATTCGGCCCACGCGTGCTGATTGCTCGTCACGCCCAGCAGCGTCTGCCCCACCGCCCACGCAGGCGCCCGCGGGCCGGCCTTGCGGCGCCCGGCCGCCGCATCGGGGCTCGCGATCGCGATCAGGAACTCGTTGTACAGCCGGTGCGCGTGCAGGCCGGGCCAGTCGCCCGCGCCGACGGTGATGGCCGCGTCGAGGTCGTCGGTGTGGAAGTCGATGCCGCCGATCCGCGAATGCAGGTGTACGGTCACGCCCGGATGCGCGGCGTAGAAATCGTGCAGGTGCGGCAGCAGCCATTTGGAGCCGAAAGTCGGCAAGGTCGCGAGCCGCAGCGTGCCGGCGCCGGCCTGATGCGACATCGCCTGCAGCGTCGCACCGCGGATGCGCCCGAGTGCGCCGCTCAGCTCGACGAAGTAGCGCCGTCCGACTTCCGTCAGCTTCACCGAGCGGCCCTCACGCCGGAACAGTGGCACGCCGAGCTGATCCTCGAGCGTCTGGACCTGCCGGCTGATCGCGCTCTGGCTCAGCGACAGCTCGTCGGCCGCGCGCGTGTAGCTTTCGTGGCGCGCGGCGGCTTCGAACACCAGCAGCAACGACATGGACGGAGTCAGGCGGCGATAATTCATGAGTTTTATGCAAGTTTTGCCGGGTGAGAATTCGTTTGTTTCTCGCGATGATTCGCAAGATACTGGATTTCAGTGTTGCGGGGAATCTTGCTCAAAACTCATGTTTCCGAGCGAAGCCACGCGCCGCTCCATCCACACTGCGCTTTCATCCCATGTCGATCGCTTCGTTGCCCCGTCCCGTCAGCCCGTCCGAGGGGCGTTATCGCGACTTTCTCGCCGCCCTCCAGGCGGCCGGATTCGCCGGTGAAATCCGCTCGGACCATGCGAACCGGACCGTGCAGGCGACCGACAACTCGATCTACCAGCGCCTGCCTCAGGCGGTGATCTGTCCCGCGCATGCGGACGACGTGCGGCTGCTCGCGCGCCTGCTCGCCGAGCCCGCGCACCGCGACGTCGCCGTGGCGGCGCGCGGTGGCGGCACGGGCACCAACGGGCAGTCGCTGACCGACGGCGTGGTCGTGGATCTGTCGCGCAACATGAACCGGATCCTGGAAATCAACGCCGGCGAGCGCTGGGTGCGCGTGCAGGCGGGCGTCGTCAAGGACCAGCTCAACGCCGCGCTGAAGCCGCATGGCCTCTTTTTCGCGCCCGAGCTGTCGACGTCGAACCGCGCGACGGTCGGCGGAATGATCAACACCGATGCGAGCGGGCAGGGCAGTTGCACGTACGGCAAGACGCGCGACCACGTGCTGGCGCTCGACTTCGTGCTGATGGGCGGCGAGCAGCTGCACAGCGACGCGCTCGCCGATGACGAACTGGAACGCCGCTGCGTGCAGCAGGACCGCATCGGCAAGGTGTATCGCACCGCGCGCCGTATCAGCGACGAAAAGGCGGCGCTGATCGACGCGAAGTTTCCGAAGCTCAATCGCTGCCTGACCGGCTACGATCTCGCGCATCTGCGCGAACCGGACGGCCGCTTCAACCTGAACAGCGTGCTGTGCGGCGCCGAAGGCTCGCTCGGTTTCGTCGTCGAGGCGAAGCTGAACGTGTTGCCGATCCCGAAGTATTCGGTGCTCGTCAACGTGCGCTACGCCGGTTTCATGGACGCGTTGCGCGATGCGCGTGCGCTGCTCGAACTCAAGCCGCTGTCGATCGAGACGGTCGACTCGAAGGTGCTGATGCTCGCGATGAAGGATTTCGTGTGGAGCAGCGTGGCCGAGTATTTTCCGCAGGACGATGCGCGTCCGACGCTCGGCATCAACCTGATCGAATTCAGCGGCGACGATGCCGACGACGTCGATGCGCGCGTGCGCGCGTTCGTCGAGCATTTGCGCACCGACACGAGCGTCGAGCGGCTGGGTCACACGCTCGCGACCGGCGACGATGCGGTGAAGCGCGTGTACGCGATGCGCAAGCGCGCGGTCGGCCTGCTCGGCAACGTGCAGGGCGAGGCGCGCCCGCAGCCGTTCGTCGAGGACACTGCGGTGCCGCCCGAGAATCTCGCCGCGTACATCGCCGAATTCCGCGCGCTGCTCGACGGCCACGGGCTGCAATACGGGATGTTCGGCCACGTCGACGCGGGCGTGCTGCACGTGCGCCCGGCGCTCGACATGAAGGACCCGAAGCAGGCCGCGCTGGTGCGACCGGTGTCGGACGCGGTTGCTGAACTCACGCAGCGGCATGGTGGCCTGTTATGGGGCGAACACGGCAAGGGCGTGCGCTCCGAATATGCACCGGCGTTCTTCGGTGAGCTGTATCCGTCGCTGCAGCAACTGAAGGCCGCGTTCGATCCGCACAACCAGTTCAACCCGGGCAAGATTGCGACGCCGCCGGACAACACGCTGCGGCTGCTGAAGATCGACGAAGTGCCGACGCGCGGCGACCACGACCGGCAGATCGACGAGCGCGTGTGGCAGAGCTACGGCACGGCGATGCACTGCAACGGCAACGGCGCGTGCTACAACTTCGACCCGGACGACGCGATGTGCCCGTCGTGGAAGGCGACGCGCGAGCGCGTGCAGTCGCCGAAGGGGCGCGCGTCGCTGATGCGCGAATGGTTGCGTCTGCAAGGACAGGCCGGCGTCGACGTCGTCGCGGCGGCGCGCGCGCGACAGCCGTTCCTGCCCGGCCTCGTTGCGCGCTGGCGCAACAGCCGCGCCGCGCGCGACGGCGAAGCCGACTTCTCGCACGAGGTGTACGACGCGATGGCCGGCTGCCTCGCGTGCAAGTCGTGTGCGGGGCAGTGCCCGGTCAAGGTCAACGTGCCCGAGCTCCGCTCGCGTTTTCTCGAGCTGTATCACCAGCGTTACCAGCGGCCGCTGCGCGACTATTTGATCGGCTCGCTCGAATTCACGATGCCGTGGATGGCGCGCGTGCCCGCGCTGTACAACGGCCTGATGCGTGCCGGCTGGGTGCGCACGCTGCTCGAGCGGCACGTCGGCATGGTCGACAGCCCGCTCCTGAGCCGCTTCGACCTCGCGGCCGTGATCCGGCAGTGGAACGTGCGGCCGGCCGATCCGCGGGCGCTCGCCGCGCTGGACGATGCGCAGCGCACGCGCAGCGTCGTGATCGTTCAGGATACCTTCACGCGCTATTTCGACACCGAGCAACTGGCGACGCTGATCGAGCTGGCCGCGCGCGTCGGCTTCCAGGTGTGGCTCGCACCGCTCGCGCCGAACGGCAAGGCGCTGCACGTCCAGGGCTTCCTCCGCGCGTTCGAGCAGGCGGCGATTCGCAACGCGACGCAACTGGCCGCGCTCGCGCGATCGGGTGTCGCGCTCGTCGGCCTCGATCCGGCGATGACGCTCACGTATCGGCAGGAATACCTGAAGGTGACGGGGCTCGCCGACGTGCCGAAGGTCGCGCTGCCGCAGGAGTGGCTGCTGCACGCGCTGCCGGAAGCCGCGGCGGGCGCGGGTTCGGGCGACGTATCGGCGGCGTATCGGCTGCTGCCGCATTGCACCGAGAAGACCAACGCGCCGGACAGCGGCAAGCAGTGGGCGCAGGTGTTCGCGCGTCGCGGGCTGCGTCTGGTGGTTCAGGCGGCCGGGTGCTGCGGGATGTCGGGGACGTACGGGCACGAGGCGCGCAACCTGCAGACGTCGCAGGCGATCTATGCGCAATCGTGGGCCGCGCATGTCGATGCGCCGGAAGAGGCGGGCGAAGCGCTGGCGACCGGGTATTCGTGCCGCAGCCAGGTGAAGCGCATGTCCGCCCGGCAGCTGCGTCATCCGCTGCAGGCGCTGCTCGATCACGTGCCTGCGGCGGGGTGACGGGCGGTGGTGAGTGTGATGCGGCAGCGCACGCGTCGGATCGAGCGGCACGTGCGATGCCGCGACTGACGCCCGCCCTGGCTCAGGCGCCGGCTTTCGCGGTCTTCCGGGCGCGCGGCTTGCGCGCTGCCGGAAACGCGCCGACGCCGCGCGGCCGTTTCGGCTCGATGCCCGTTTTACCGATGACGTGCCGGAAATCGATCTCGTGCGCGGCGAGCGCGCCGATCAGGGTCGCGATGACCGCGAGGTGGGAAGGGACGGTGCCCTTGCTCGAATAGTTCGTGATGGAACTTTCGTTCATACGGATCAGACGGGCGAATTCCCGAGCCGTCAACTGCGCTTTCTTCAACTCCTGTTGAAATTCCGCATACGCCATTGCACACATGTCGCTTCATCTCCGCAAAACTTGAATCGGCTCCGCGCGGCG
Source organism: Burkholderia sp. BCC1638 (assembly GCF_902833195.1). Classification (NCBI taxonomy): domain Bacteria; kingdom Pseudomonadati; phylum Pseudomonadota; class Betaproteobacteria; order Burkholderiales; family Burkholderiaceae; genus Burkholderia; species Burkholderia sp. BCC1638. Next base: position 25,514 of record NZ_CADFEC010000029.1, on the reverse strand, counting down.
CCGGCGTCGACGGATGGCGTTCCCGTCGTGCCGGCGTCGCGGGGCGTTACATCTTCACCTGGTCGAGGAAGGTCTTCTTGCCGCTCTTGTAGCCGTAGATCGAGATGATCCCGTGCGTCAGGTCGCCCTTCGCGTCGAACGTCGTCGTGCCGATCACGCCTTCATATTTCGTCGACGGCATCGCCGCAAGGATCTTCGCCGGGTCGGTCGAGTTCGCGCGCTTCATCGCGTCGACCGCGATATAGACCGCGTCGTACGCGAACGGCGCGTCGAACTTGATGCCCTGGTTGAAGCGCTTCTGGTACTTGGCGAGGAACGCCGCGCCGCCGGGCATCTTCTCGAGCGCCGCGCCGGCCTGCGAGCACAGCACGTTGTCGGCCGCCGGGCCGGCCAGCTCGGCCAGCGAGTCGGTGCACACGCCGTCGCCGGACAGGATCTTCGCGCGCAGGCCGAGCTGCTTCGCCTGCTTCGCGAGCGGGCCGCCGGTGGCGTCCATGCCGCCGTACATGATCGCGTCGGGGTTCTCGCCCTTGACCTTCGTCAGAATCGCGCGGAAGTCGACGGCCTTGTCGTTGGTCGCATCGTGCGACAGCACCTTCAGGCCGAGCGCCTTCGCCTTCTTTTCGAATTCGTTCGCGAGGCCCTGGCCGTACGCGGTCGAATCGTCGATCACCGCCACGCTCTTCACGCCTTTCGACTGCGCGTAGCTCGCGAGTGCCGGACCTTGCTGCGCGTCGGTCGCGACCACGCGGTAGGTCGTCTTGAAGCCCTGCTGCGTGTAGGTGGGGTTCGTGGCCGACGGCGAGATCTGCACGATTCCGGCGTCGCTGTAGATCTTCGACGCCGGAATCGACGTGCCCGAGTTCAGGTGGCCGATGACGGTGACGACCTTGTCGTCGACGAGCTTCTGCGCGACCTGCGTGGCCTGGCGCGGGTCGGCCGCGTCATCCTGCGCGTCGAGCTGCAGCGTGATCTTCTTGCCGCCGATCGTCAGGCCCTTCGCATTGATCTCCTCGACCGCGAGGCGAGCACCGTTCTCGTTGTCCTTGCCGAGGTGCGAAATGCCGCCCGTCGTCGGTTCGACGCTGCCGATCTTCACGACCTGGTCGGCCATCGCGCCCGATGCGGCCGCGAATGCGGCGGCGGCAAGTGCGACGGTCATCAGGGGTTTGCAGCGCATGCCGACAATGCTTCGTTCCATCTGCCATCTCCGTTGATTGATATTTCTATTGCCGCCCGGTCGGCCGCGCGCCCTCGTGAGGCGATCGGCGAGCCGGACAAGTCTCCGTGACCCATGACGGGTTCGGCTTGCATGTCGCCGGGCCGTCGAGGCCGGCGATTTCGTCTGACGACATGTAATTGGTATGAATATATCCGAACCCGTTTGTGCCCGCTTGCGCGAATTGCCCAGCCTTGCGCAAATGTGATGCGCTTGCGCCGCTTTTCGCGCAGATGTGGCTGTTTTGTACCGTCGAATGCTCCGATTATTCGACCGGACCGCCACCGATGACCATGGACAGTGCAATGCAATCAATCGAGAACTGTTCGGTCGGTTTGTCTGCACACTTTCATCGTCACGAACGCCGCAGCAAATCGGCCATCCGATTGGTGCAACTAACGGTCAAGTCCGCCAGCGTCGATGAATTGGCGCGCGGTGTCGAACTGCATGTGTGCCCAGTTTTGCAGCCGACGGGGCCCGGCTTCGCGGAACCGCGCCCCCGTCGTTCCTCGAGCAAGTCTTGCCGTCCGACGAAACCGCTCGCCTATGTCCGTCCGCGCAAGGCCACGAGTATCACGCCGGCAATTGCCAGCAGACCACCGCACACCGTCTCGATGCCGGGGCGCTCGCCCGTCAGCGCCATCGACAATGCCGTCGCGACCGCCGGCGTCAGATAGAGGAAATTGGCGGCGCGTGCCGCGCCGAAGTGGCCGAGCGCGAAGGTCCACGTCGCGTAGCCCAGCGCGGCGGGAAAGACGCCGAGCACCAGGACGGCGAGCACCGTGTCGCGCGAAGCCCCGCCGCCGAGCGACATGAGCGCGCCGGGCAACCATGGCGTGAGCAGCACCGCACCCGCCAGCAGCGTATAGGCGGCGCAGGGCAGCGCGCCGTACACGGGAATCAGCCGCCGCTGCAACACGAAATAGCTGGCCGAACACAGTGCCGCGCCGAGAATCAGCGTGCTCCCGGAGCCGAGGACGAGACCGCCCGGCTGTCCGTGCGCGATCACGGCGATGCCGGCCAGGCTGACCAGCGAGCCGAGCCATCCCCAGCGATTGAAGCGTTCGCGCAGAAACACCGCGGCCAGCACCGCCGTGAAGATCGGCAGCGTGTTCACGATGAAGCTCGCGGCGCCCGCCGACACGGTCTGCTCGCCGGTATTGAGCAGCGCGTTGTAGAGCGCGATGCCGAGCAAGCCGCAGACGAGAAAGCGCACCGCGTCGCCCGTGGCCGGCAGTCGAGGCCGCCGCCACGTGAGCCATGCGATCACGAGCACGGCCGCGGTCGCGAAGCGTGCGGCCGCGAGCTGCAGCGGGGCCAGCCCGTGCAGGCCGATCCGGATGAACGGGAAGGCGGAGGCCCACGAGACGATCGTGAACGCCACCGCGCCGGCCGCGACGAGCGGCAGTCGCGCGCCGCGCGACGAGGGGGAAGAAAGCGTGTTCATGCGGCAATGGTGCGGCGTGGTCAGATGTTAAGCTAGCGCACAGATCAACATGCGGGTATGAATATGGCTCACAGCTCGGTGCGCATGCGGCAGCGTGTGGCGGACGCGCTGCCGGCCCTCGCGTCGGCACCCGGCCCGCGTCCGCCGCTGGCCAGTCTGGAGACCGTCTGCACGGTGGCGCGCCAGGGTTCGTTTCTGGCGGCGGCCGATGCCTCCGGCGTCACGCATGGCGCGATCAGCCGGCGCGTGGCGGCCGTCGAGAACTGGCTGGGCATGGCATTGTTCGAACGTCATGCGCGCGGCGTGCGGCTGACGCCGGATGGCCAGCGCTTCATCGGCCGGATCGAACAGGCGTTCGCGATCATCGACGGCGCGGCCGATCAGTGGCGCTCGCCACGCACGCCGCGACTGGTCAGGATGAGTGTGGTGCCGGCGTTCGCGCAGCTCTGGCTGCTCGAGCGTCAGCATGCGCTCGAGAGCGAGGCGCCTGCGTTGCGCATCGAGCTCGGCATCGAGGTTCGCAACGTGGATATCGCCGCCGGCGAAGCGGATCTGTCGATCCGTTACGGGCGCGGCAACTGGCGTCGGCTCGAGACGCGCGAGTTCATGCCGGAGACGCTTTATCCGGTCGCGCATCCGCGGCTCGCCGCGCAACTGGCCGCGCTGCGCCGTCGAAACGGCGACGCCGCGCTGCTCGAGATGCCGCTGTTGCACGACTCCGACGTGACGGGCTGGCGTACCTGGTTCGACGCGCTCGGCATTCCGTTCAAGCCGCGCGCGCAGGATCGCCGCTTCGAGGACTACAACCTGGTGCTCGCGGCGGCCGAAGCCGGGCTCGGCGTGGCCCTGGCGCGGATGCCGCTCGCCGATGCGTATCTCAAGCGCAGCGCGCTCGTGCGCGTGAGCCGGCATGAGGTCGAGTCGCTGCTGAGGTATCACTTCGTGCATGCGAAGGGCGAGAATCGTCCGGAAGTGCTTGCGTTGATGGAGCGGATGCGGGCGGCGCTGGCGTAGGCGACGGCAGCGTCGGGACCGGCGACACAACGTGCGTCGACGCCGCTGGTGCTCGACCGCGGCCATGGGATCGTCGACAATGCGACCGCGGAAAACCGCGAGATCCGAAGATGAACGAGAATCGACAGTTTTTGCAGACGTGCGGATGCAGAGGGAGAGAGTGAGTAATGAATAGACCAGACAAGTCGTCGAAAGCGCGTGCGGCGCTCGACCAGCTGTTTTCGGGCATGGCGCCCGCAGACGCGCAGCAGCGCGCGTCGCGTCCGGGCAATCCGTTCGAAGCGGCAGGCGACCCCGCGGGCGCCGACGGCCGCGTCGAAGTCACGTTGTCGACGAGAATCCAGTTGCGCGGCTATCCGGGCGCGGATGCGTTCATGAAGCGCATGGCCGAAGCCTGGGGCCTCGCGTGGGGCCCGTACGACGCCGTGCGGGCGACGGCGACGCTGCCGGCCGGCTGGCGCTCGCGCCGGCTGCCGGAAGTCACGCAGATCGTCGATGAACGCGACGTGCTGCGCGCGGAAAGCAGCCTACAGGGCGGCGAGATGTCGTATCTGAAAGTGCATCCGCGCTATTACATCGATGCGCGCAAGGGGTTCGGCTGGCGCAAGTCGTCGAAGGCGTCCGACGATCCGGATCTCGACGGCCCCGACTGGAACTGCTACGTGATGGATCGGGAAAAGTCCGTCGAAGTGCACGAGATGACGACGTCGTCGTCGAAGGCCGATCTGGACAACGCGCGTGCGACGTTGCTGAAATGGCTCGACGAGCACTACCCGAAGCATCGCGATCCGTTCGCGTACTGGACGGATTGCGAACGCCCGTTGTAAGGCGCGCACGGCGCGCCGTCGCCGCGGAGGGCAATTGAAACAGACCGGTGCGGTCCCGATTCTCTGGGCAGCGTTCGGCGCGGCGTTCGGCTCGACCGTCGTCGAGCTGCTGCTCTGGCCGATCGCCGGAGAAGACGCCTTTCACAACCTGCTTCGCGACGCGCGCCTGACGGCCGCCCTCGTGATGGGGCGATCCGTGCTCGGTGCGTCAGCGGGCTTCGATCCGACGATCATGGGCGTGGCGACGCTGGTGCATGCCGCGCTGTCGCTTGCCTATGCGGCCGTGCTGGCGAGAATGGTCCGCAGCCTGTCGCCGGGCGTCGCGCTGCTTGCTGGCGGCGCATTCGGATGCGTTCTCTACGGCATCAACCTGCATGTGTTGACCGCGGTGTTCCCGTGGTTCGCCGCAGTGCGCGGCGCGATCACGCTGGTCGCCCATGTGGCGTTCGGTGTCGTTGCGGCGGGCGTGTACTGCATCGTCCGGCGCTCGCCGCGCGCATGATCGCCGACGGTCCCTCCGTCGCGCATTCGCATCCCGACCCCTGGAATAATCCGGCACGCTACATCGTCTAATGGTCGGGTGACCCGATACGAAGCCGCGGGTCGTTCGTGATGCCAAGGATCGGGTGGTCGGGGCAATCATGCGGGAGCCGATCATGTGCAACTTGTTTCGGGTCGGGATGGGCGTCGTTTGTCTCGGCTGCTCCATGTGCGTGCTTGCGCAAACGTACGACGACACGCCGGATGAGGGCGCCCGTTGCCGTGCGGTCGTCGTGCAAGCGGAAATCGACGGCACGGAACAGCAGATCGTCGGGCGCGCGTGCCGGCAAAGCGACGGCACCTGGCAGATGATGCAAAGCCAGGACGGTACCATCGTGTGGTATCCGGACACCGCTTATCCGTACGCCGACCCATGGTACTGGGGGCCGGCGGTATTCGTCGGCACGGGTGTCAGTTTCGTCTTCATCGACCGTTTCCATCATCGCCATCACTTCGACCACTTCGGTCACGTCGGTCATTTCGACGGGGGCATGCGTGGCCGCGTCGGCGTTCCGATGGGCAGCGGCTTTCATCGTGGCCCGGCCTTTGTCGGCGGGGAGCACGGGTTCGGTGGAATGCGCCGGCATTGAGTCGACGCACATCAAGGTGTGCCGGCGCCGGGTCAATGCGACGGGACGGTACCGTCAGAACTTGTGGCGGATGCCGGCGATCCCAGCGTTCCTGCGTATCGGTGCCCGAGTTCACGCCATACGAGCCGACCGATGTCGCGGCCTCACGATCGCACCGCTCGCGACCGTCGAGCCGTCATTGGCGAAGAAATAGCCGGTGCCGAACGACAGCGTGTCGTTCGCGTAGCTCAGCCCGAAGCTGTAGGTGCGGCCGCTGCCGGTCGCGCCCGCGACGCCGCCGAAGCCGTACAGCGCGGCGAACTGGAAGCCGGAGATCAGCGGGCTCGTGTATTTCGCCGAATGGCTGACGCGCAGACTGTTGTCGTCGTTATCGAGGTCCCCCCGGCGTCGAAGTAGTTGTTCTCGGTGAGGTTTGCTAAACACATCTACGCGCCTTGCGAAGTGACCACATCTTCATGTGAATCGCACCGAGTGTTACAGGCGCCCTCGCGTCCAAACCAGCGTGCCTGCTGCGTAGTGCTGCTGACTTCCATCATTCAGCATCGAAGTGCCTCGCTCGAACCGGCAGAGCGCTTACGTTCATCAGCCGAACGCCGGCGGCTCGCCGTGCAATCTAGCTTGCATCGTTATTTCGAAGAAACCCGACGTTGAGGCTTCCGTGGTCACCGAGGTCGCGCTGGAGCGATGCATTATGCCTCCAAGATATGGTCGAGAACCGATTCAAAACAGCTCGGATGTCCGAACATATGAACGCGACCCTGCCGCGTAGTCGCATAATTCTCGACAGCGTCAGGATCACATCCTTTGAACGAAGGCTGGCACCGATCTCGATCGCCAAGGCATTCGCGGGTGATGTCTCAAGTGCATGCGTCGCGATATGCGCGGAATGCGAGTTGTCAGTCGGTACGGGGCGAGGCATGCCGTTAGCTGTCGTTCGAGCCCCTCTTTCTCTGCCGGATGTCAGTTGACGGAGCGCTTATGAATCTTAATACTGAGATAAGAGCGTTGTTCGCCGCGCTGTTGGGCAGTTTGGAATGGATGCGGGTGAACGAGAATGAATTCAGCCTATCCTCAAATCGGGGTGAAAGATGAGATTCGGCCGATGTGTTGCAGTAGTTGGCCTGTGTTCAGCGCTGACAATGATCGCCCATGCGGGTCCGGAGACATCGCACACGGTCGTCAAGCAGGTCAAACTGGTAACCCATATCGGTGACAGCCTGTTCGTAACGAAACTTGACCGCACTGCGTATGGCGTGGTGGAGTTGACCGCGATTGGCAGTTCGGGTCCGGCGTTGACGGCGACCGTGCCGATCCATATCCGCACGACGGATCCCGACGTGCGCGTCACGCTGCAGCAGCCACTGCGGTTATCGAATGGCCGCGGCGATCTGGCCAATGCGAAAGTCGAGTTAATGGGCAAGTCGGGCGACGTTGAAATTGTTGCCAATGCCGGTCGCGTGCTAACGCTGGAAAAACCCGCATGCGACGGTTTCGGTGGTTTCGACGAAGTCCGTCAAGTGAAGATCAGCGCGAAAGTACTTGCCATCAGCGAGGCGTCGCCAGCCAATGCCAGTTATCGCGGAGACATGGTATTGATATTCGAGCCGACTGCTTCCGCGGGGCGTGAGTTGGTGCCGGGAACAATCGTGACGGCTGGAGAGTGAGACAGTCCCCGATGGGTATCGTCGACCGCGGGTGTCAATGAAGCGCTTTGTATACGCGTCCGCCCGCATTTGTCCTCGGATGCCTTTCGGAATCTGCCGGCGGTCTGAACGGCTTAGCGACGGTGCCGCATTGCACGATAACCCCCGCTGGGAAATGGTGTTCGCGATAGAGTGACGTCACTCGTCATTCCGTTGTCCTACGCGATCGCTCCTAACAACGTGACAGTGCATGTCCTTCATTCCGCACGTCATGCCGGCAAGCAGCGTGAATAGAGCACCGCCATGCCCGCAAGGGCTATAAACGGGCCGAATGCAATCGGCGTGTCGGCGCGATTGCGCCCGGTGGCGATCAGTATGATGCCGGCGACTGCGCCGGCAACCGACGATATGACGACGATCCATGGGAGTGACGCCCATCCTAGCCACGCACCGAGCGCGGCCAGCAGCTTGAAATCGCCATATCCCATTCCTTCGACACCACGCAGCAGCCTGAACAGCCAGTAGAGCGTCCACAACACCAGATACCCGCAGACTGCGCCGATCACTGCGCTAGATACCGTCGTGAACACGCCCGCGAGATTCACTATCAAGCCAGCCCACAACAGCGGCAAGGTGATCATGTCGGGCAGCAGCCGATACCGTATGTCGATGATGCTCGCCACAACGAGCGACACGCTGAATCCGCACGCGGCCACCGCCGCGAACGTCGGACCAAAAGCGAAGCACGCGAGAACCGCCGAAAACGTACACGCGGCGGTGACCCACGGTAGCAGTGTCGCGAGACGTTCGCCGCAGCGAAAACAACTGGGTGCGAGACGCAGCAGTCGGATCGATATGACGCGCTCCAGCGGTGTCAGCATACGGTCGCAGTGGTCGCAACTTGTGCCGTGCGCGGGTCTAGTGGGCACTGGTACACCGTCGCGTTCGAGGGCACCTGGCAGATATGCAACCGCGAACGTCGCCAGCAGGCCCGACACACCGCCAAGCAAAATGAAAAGCAGCCACGTCATGGGGAACTCATTTGGACGGGCGCCAATGCCTGGGATGTGTCTGGCCCGAGGATGGCGCAGGGATATTGCCGCGATCGCGAATTGACAGCGGTTCGAAAAAAGAATCTTCAGCCGAATGGCTGCGGATCGTCTTGAACAAGACAAACCGGTGGAGAAACCGGCGAATGAAAAATTCAGAAATTGATGGATTCCATGGCGACGAAAACAGGACTGTCGATTGGATGAATGAAATTATAACTCCTAGGCTGATGCGGTCTCGCGAGCGGTAATAAATTTTTATCGAGACAAAAAATCTGACTAATCAACTGTCATTCAAGGGATCGCGGCGATAGCATTCTGCTGTTCGTGGCAGATGCGTCGGCGAGGTATGCCGGGTGGCCGCGGTGGGGCCGAGTCCGAACTGCGCTGGTCGATCAATGCCGTCGGCGTGGATTGATGTTGCTCATCACGCGAGTCGGGGGAGTGTGGCGCCAGTTACTGGTCGAATTCCGGGCGCTGGAATCGCAGTATCGGTGCTTTCGTGATTCCGCGCGTGGCGAGTTTTTTATATGTCGGTGGTCGTCGTTTATTTTTTGATTGGAAAATACTGTTATGCCTTTGATGAAACAATTTAATGCGGAAAATCGTCGTCGAATTCGTAAACAGCTGGGTCAGGGGATGACCGAGTACATCATTATCGTTGCGCTGATCGCCGTGTCGGCGATTGCCGTGTATGCATTCTTCGGCAAGACGGTGCGCGATCAGACCGCGGGTCTCGCAACCGAGCTGTCCGGCAAGAGCGGCCAGTCCAACATCAGCTCGGCGCAGGCTGACGCGGGAACGGCGACGACCGAGGCGGGCAAGACGAAGGGCCTCGGCAGCTACACCAACGACTCGATCAACAGTTCGGGTGGCAAGTAACACACGCCGTCTCTCATAAGCAATGGTGTTCCGTACCTGTTCAGGCGGAGTGGTGCCTGCCCGCGAGAGCGGGCAGGCACTCGTTCCCGCATTGCTGTTTCTGGTCGTGGGCGGCGTTGCGCTCAACCTTGCGTTCAATTCGCTCCAGCTGACCAGTGCCAAGATCAAGTTGCAGAACACGGCGGATGCGGGGGCGTATGCGGTCGCGTTGATGCAGGCGCGCGACTACAACTTTTCCGCGTACACCAATCGCGCCATGGTTGCTAATCAAGCTGCAGTCGCGCAGATGGTCAGTCTGAAATCGTTCGTCGACATGCTGGACGAACATGTTGCTCCCGGCTCGCGTTCGGATCGTTTGGCGGATCAATACAGTGGTGGCGCGGATGACTGGTTCGTGAAAAAGAGCCGGGCGAGGGACATGATTCATCCGGTGCGTCAGCGCCTGGATTCCGATCTTCCGGGTATGGCGCGCAGTCTCGACACGATCATCGCGGCGTTGAGCAGCGCGCAGCGTGCGTATCACGAAGCAGTGCTTGCCGGTGCACCCAACCTCGCCGATGAGATCGCACGTGTTAACGAACCGAATACGCGTGTCATGGACGGATCGTTCGACGATCGGCTATCTCGAACGGAATTCGCCGCGTGGCGGACGCATTCGACAACGTTCAACCCGCGTGCGGGCTACGACGATCGGTTCGCCGACGTAGTGGCTGACGCCCGCACGCTTGGCGACTTCGTGCGCAGTCGGCCGGTGGAAGAGTTTGGGAGTGGGTTCGTACCGGGGTGCTGGGGAAGCGTCGGTCGTCGTTCGAGGATGGATGGCGGCACGCAATTGCGGCCCGATCGCAGTGGGTGGCAGGCCATCGATGGCGCGATGACGCGCGTCTGGACCGCGCACGACTGCATCGAGATTTACACGAAATGGGTCTGGGTCGAGGACGAGCCGCCCGAGAGCGAGGTGGGTGAAGAGGGCGAAGCGGGCGAGGCAACCGAAGCGGGTGAACAGGGTGATGGCGAACTACCTGTCCCCAAGGGGCACTGGGAACGTCGGGAAGAGACGATCGTCAGGGCGGGCATCGATGACACGAGTACGGAAGGCCGGGCGGGCGCGGGGAACGGCAATGCGATGAGCTATCAGAGCTGGTATGGCTATGGCGGGTACCTGAATTTCGGCTATCCAAGCGGTTCGCCAGGATGGGTGTCGTCGGCAATGCGATCGCAGTACGCAGCGGGGCCGGGCATGACGATGAGCATGAATGGCGGTTTGCAACCCTATCGGGATCTGGCTGGACAAGGCGTGGCGAGCGCTGCGCCACGCATCACGATCCGCGTGGCACGCGCGCAGGGCTCGACGATCAGCGATTCGCGCCTGCTCGGCGGCGGGCGACTCGCGCTCTCGCACGATCCGCGCCCGCTGATGGCCGTCGCCTCCGGGGAGGCGTATTTCGTGAGGCCGGACGAGAAGGGGCTGCGGTCTGTCTACGGATTGCTGCGTTACCCCTCCAACTGGTCGCGCACTGACCGGCGAACCGAGTACCCGAGCTTGTTCAGTCCGTACTGGGAAGCGCGGCTGGCTGCGGTTCCGGAGGAAGCGCGGGCGAGTGGAGGGGGGCGATGAACCGTCGGTACAGGAGGCCTTCCGTGCGCCGTCAACGCGGGCAGGCGATGGTCGAAATGGTCGCCGGGCTCGGGTTGGTGTTCGTCGCCGGGTTCCTCGCGATGGCGATGCTCGGCAAGCTTAACGACGTGCGTAACAAGGTGCTGGTTGGCTCGCGCTACGTTGCATGGGAGCGCACGGTATGGACGAATCCGGACGACGCGGGCACGGGCTCCGACAGCTGGTGGTATCAGAAATTCGGCGCGGGTGCGCAAACCGTGACCAAAACGGACGACGTGCTGTTGAACGAGTTCCTTGCGCGTGTCGTTGCGCCGCGTCGCACGTCCTTGTCAAGCAGCGACGGCAGTGTTGCGCTGTCGGCGGCGTTGCCGGCCGCGTGGCGCGACCCGGGTGGCGCGGCGTTCGTCGAATCGGCGCGCGACATCGCGGTATCCACGCGCGCGACCGATCGACTGACTGCGGGAACGACGAAGCTCGCAAACAAGACGATCGGCGTCTATCAGTCGCCGCGCGTGCGCCAGGAGGTGGCATTGCAGATGGCGTCGCGCACGGCTCAGGACGGGCGAGTATCGGTGCATGTCGGATTGCGCGGCGAGAGCGCAAAGCGGCTGTGGCCGTCGCTCGCGCAGCTGACGTTCCAGGACACGACCACGCTCGTGACCAATACCTGGACACCGGATGGCAGGCTCGGCCTGGTGTCGGCGATCGGGCCCGAGGTGGCGGCGCCGGCGGCAAAGCTCGACGCGATGCTGCAGACGCGTGATCGGCAGACGCTCGTCAAGGCCATGGACGGTGTAGGCACCGTGCTGGGGCCAGCGTACCTCAAGCCGGGCCGAATCGAGGCAGACGTGGTGCCTGCGGGGGTGCTGAAGTGAGTGCGGCGTCATGGTGGCGGTGCTGGGTGCTGGTGGGCACCGTCTGGGCGGGAACGCACGCGAGCGCGCAGACCTGCGACCGAATGCCGGTGCCTGCGGCTCGCGCGCAGTCGATCGGCGGCGACATGCTGTTGAACGGCATGCCGGCCGCGGTCTGGGCGCTGACGTTCGACATGACGGTCGAGCAGGTCGAGCGCGCGTTCCGCGCCTATTGGGAGCGCGCGGAATTGCCCGCGATCGGGATGTCGGGCCCGCGCGGCCGGACGATGAGCGGGCTCGACGGCGTTTGCCAATACGTGCTCGAACTGCCGGCCGGCCAGCACGGCGACACGACCCGCGGCGTCCTGAGCGTGATGCAGCTCGACTCTGCCGGGGCGCGGAATGCAATTCCGGTGTCGGTTGCTGCACTGCCGGCCGGCCGTGTTCTGTCCGACCTCGAAAGCCGCGATCCCGGGCGAGCGGGACGCACGTGGGTGATCGCGTTGCCGGGTCGCGCCGACGAGCATGCCGCGCGCTATCGCGACGCGCTGGTGCGTGCCGGATGGCGGACGATGTCGAGTACGACGGTTGCGCAGTCGAACGTGCGGCGTGCGCCCGATGTCGGGCTCGCGATGCAAAAGGGTAGGTACAAGCTGGACGCCGTGTTTTCCGGACAGGCTGGACAAGCCACGGCGGTGATCAATGTGATGGAGAGTGGTTGATATGCAACGTTTGACTGGCCGCATGCGGCGTCAACGCGGCCAAGCCTACGTGGAGTACTTCGTGGTCGCTGGATTGATTATTGCAGGACTCGTCGTGGGTGGCGATACGTCGGTCATGAATACGCTTCTGGTCGCGATGAAGTCGTTCTTCGGCGCATACAGCTATGCGTTGTCGTTGCCCTAAGCGCGTCAGGATAGTCCAGTGATATTCAGTCGAATCAACTATCGTTCGCTGTTCGCGAACACTTGGCTGCTGGTCAGCATTGCCATGATCACAGCGGGCGGCATCACCTGGATGACGTACCGCTACATCACGGCCAGCGAGGCCCGCATAAAGGCCGAGGCCGAGACACGTCATCAGGGGCGCGGCGTCTCCGTGGTCGTGCCGCGTGCCGACGTACCGGCCGGTACGCCGCTGACGAGCGACGTGTTCGTTGCTCGCGACATTCCGGCGGATCTCGTCTATGACGATATGCTGCGCGCGGCCGATTTCAACCAGTTCCGGCTCGCGACGCTCGTCAAGCCAGTCAGGCGCGGGCGGGCGTTGCGCGCGCAGGATATTGATGCGCTGCGGGCGCGCGACTTCTCGGACATCCTGCCGTCCGGCACGCGCGCGCTCACCTTGCAGATCGACACGGTCAATTCGACCGATGCGATGCTGCGTCCCGGCAACCACGTGGATCTCTACTGGATTGGCCAGAACCCGGATTCGACGATGAGCGGCGGCAACGACGCGGCTGGCGGCGCCCAGTCCATCCTGCTATTGATGCCGGATGTGCTCGTGCTCGCGACCGGCAACGATGTGCGACCGCGCGACGCAGGCGAGGCAGCGCGAGACATGGCCGACGGCGCGCAGCGCGAAAGCTACGCGACGGTCACGTTACAGGTGCCGGTCGCGGAGGCCGCCCGCATCGTGCTCGCGCAGAAGGTCGGCATGTTGCGCCTGATCCTCCGTAACAGCGAGGATCGTGCCGCGCCGCCGCCGAAGCGGCTTGATGAACCGGGGTTGTTCGCGGCCGCGCCGGACGGTGCCGTCGCCGAAAGCGACGTCGTCGAAATCATCACCGGCGGCAGAGGTAGCGCGACGTTGTCGCGGATCGCTGCGTCGCCGGCCGATGCCGGTATCCCCGGCAGCGCGCCAGTGCCGGCTCCGGTGTCGAAACCGGCCGCACGGCCCCGGGCGGCGAGCGGAGCCTATCAGCAGGCAAACGCGCTTGCAGACCGCCTGCAAGCCGAAATGAGTGCGTCCAGCGCGCCGCGGTAACGTTCGAGAACGCAATACGGGTTGTTCATGAAAGTCATAGATTGTGCGGCGGAGCGCCGCAGCAGGGTGTTGTCGTGCGCATTGGCCGGCGTGCTTGCTGCCCAGGGCATGCCACAAGCGTTCGCCGCGCCACGTATCAACCACGAGGAGCACGTCGCGCCGGCGCGTGCCGCGGTACTCGATTTGTATCGCGGCGAGATCCGGATGATCGACGTACCGGGCCAGATCAAGCGCATCGCGATCGGTGACGGCACTCTGGTGACGGCGAATGTCGTCGATGGTCGGTTGATGTTGCTGGCGGAGAAGCCCGGCATCACGTCGCTCGTCGTCTGGACGACGAACGGCGTCGCAGTGAATACGACGGTGCGCATCGCGAAGGGCAACGTGCACGAAACCGCCGCGCAGCTGCGCCTGGTCCTGGTCGGTGTCCCCGGCGTGCAGGTCGTGGAATCCGGCCCGAACATCGTGCTGACCGGCACGGTGCACCGCGACATGCTCGGCCGCATCAAGGCAGCGACCGTCGACGTGCCGAATCTGCTCGATGCGACGATCGTCGATGAAGGCGATGCGCTGAAGAAGACGATCCACTTCAAGGTGCAGATCATGGAACTCACGCGGAATGCGCAGGAGAATCTCGGCATTCAGTGGGACCAGAAAATTGCCGGGCCGCAGGCGGGTGCGCAAGGGTTCATCGGAAGCCAGGCCGCCACGGCGGCGGGCATGGTTTTCGCGGGAATATCGACGCAGATCACCTCGATGATCAACCTGATGGTCAACAACGGCGATGCCTACGTGCTGGCGTCCCCCGAGCTCAATACGAAGAGCGGCGGCACGGCGAGCTTCCTCGCGGGCGGGCAGGTGCCGATTCCGCGCGCCGGCGCGCTGGGTACGACCGACGTCGAGTACAAGGACTACGGGATCAAACTGAATATCAAACCGGTCGTCGACGCGAACAACGTGATCTCCGCGCAGATCGACACCGAGATCAGCCAGATCGATCCATCCGTGTCTTATGGCGGCTACCCGGGCTTTCTGACGCGTAGCGCGCGATCCGATATCTCGTTGCGAGCGGGGGAGACCATGGCGATTTCCGGCCTGATCAATGCGGACGCGATTGGTAATGCGAGCCGCGTGCCCTTTCTCGGGCGGCTACCGATCATCGGGCGCCTGTTCAGGTCCGACGAGTTTCGTTCGAAGCGCAGTGATCTCGTGATCCTGGTCACGCCGCTCATCTCGGATCCGACGCTCGCACCGAATACGGACATGCTCGCGCGCGCCAACCTTATCAACCGCGGATTCCACGACAAGCACGGCGATCCGAGTCCGCTTGCCGACGATTCGCGCGGCTCGAACGGCACGCTGAATCCGATCGGGCCGACCCGGCCGCAGCAGTTCGGCCCCGTTCGAGTGCAGCCGGCACCGTTACATGCTGCGCCGGGCGGCGACGAGGCGGGCGCATCGGGACCAGCCGGGCGCGGCGACGGTAGCGCCGACGCCAGGCCGGCTTCGGCCGATACGGCGGACGAACGAGCGACGACGGGCGAGCGGAACTTAAAGAACGCGCGGGGCGACTTTGACACGAAGGACGAGGCCGCGCGTCCTGCGCGGCCGTTGCACACAATTCTCGCAACGCCGGTGACGTGGCGTCCGGCAGTGCCGGCTTCCGCTGTCGATGCAGAGGCGCCCGGCCGCGCGGCGGCTGCCGGTGCGCCGTGACGACCGCTCGAAAGGAGAGAACGTTATGCTGAGTTTGCAAGTACAGGCCCGTCACGGCGCGCCGCGGATCGTGCAGGTCGAGGATGTCTGCACGATCGGCAAGTCACCGGATTGCGACATCGTGGTCAAGGGGATGCTGATCGGCCGAATCCAGGCCCGCATCGCGCTACACGGCAACGCGTGGTATCTCGAGGATCAGGGCGGGATCGTCACCACGCTCGTCAACGGCTCACCGGTCGAGAATTTCGGTCCACTGACGGATTCCGACGAAATCGAGGTAGGAACGACGAGGATTCGCGTGGTGACGGAGACGCAGCCCCGTGCGGCTGGCGGTGCGCCGGACGCTGCGGCGCGGCCCACGGCGGCGGCGAGCGAGGAAGCCGCGCCACAGGCCACGCCATCCGCGCAAGCGAAACCGGGGGCCCATGCCGCCCCCGTGTTCGACGCTGAGTCGCCGTCGTCCACACGTGCCGAGCGGCGGGACCGGCGCCCGGCGCGTCGCGCGTCAGTCGCGCCGGATCAACGGACGTCGTCGATCAACAGTCGTGCCGGCATCGAACTGCGAAAGCAGGTGCATATGCGCCTGATCGCCGAGTTCGATCTGCGCCGTCTCAACGTCGCGAGAATGGACGAGGATGAATTGCGGCGCACGGTGGGCAGCGCGCTCGACGAGATCCTGAACGGAGATCCGAGCTTCCGGTCGCCCGACGTGTCGCTCGATGCGTTGCGAAAGAGCGTATTCGACGAAGTGATCGGGCTGGGGCCGCTCGAGGAGTTGATCGCCGATCCGGACGTTAGTGAAATCATGGTGAATTGCCACGACGAGATCTTCATTGAGCGGCGTGGCAAGTTGACGCGGTCGCCGGTGATCTTCACTGACGATCGTGCGGTGCTCGGTGCGATCGAACGCATCGTCGCGCCGATCGGACGCCGCATCGACGAAAGCTCGCCGATGGTCGACGCGCGTCTGTCGGACGGATCCCGTGTCAACGCAGTGATTCCGCCGCTCGCGCTGAAAGGGCCGAGCATGACGATCCGAAAATTCTCGCAGCGCAAGTTGACGGGCGAGGACCTGATCGATTTCGGCTCCATGTCGGCGGATATGCTCGAGTTCCTGCAAACGGCCGTCGAGCAGCGCGCGAACATCATCATCTCGGGCGGGACAGGGTCGGGCAAGACCACGCTGCTCAACGTGCTGTCGAGTTACATTCCGGATGATGAGCGGATCGTGACGGTCGAAGACGCAGCAGAGCTTCAGTTGTCCCAACCGAACCTCGTGTCGCTGGAGGCGCGTCCGCCGAACATGGAAGGCAAGGGCGCGGTCCATATCAGGGATCTCGTGAAGAACTGCCTGCGGATGCGTCCCGACCGGATCGTGGTGGGCGAGTGTCGTGGCGGCGAAGCGCTCGACATGCTGCAAGCGATGAACACCGGCCACGACGGTTCGCTCACGACCGCGCACGCGAACTCACCGCGCGACTGCATCGCGCGACTTGAAGTGATGACGCTGATGGCCGGTCTGGACTTGCCGGTACAGGCTATCCGAGAGCAGATTTGCTCGGCCGTCGACATCATCGTCCAGCAGACGCGCTTCTCGTGTGGCTCGCGGCGCGTCACGTACGTAACGGAGGTGAGCGGAATGGAGTCGGGCGTGATCCAGCTGCAGGACGTGTTCGTATTCAAGCAGGACGGGTTCGGCGAGGACGGCAAGGTGCAGGGCACGTTCCGCCCGACGGCTTACGTCCCCGACTTCTACCAGGAGCTGATCCGCCGGCGCATTCCGGTCGATACGACGATATTCACCGGCGGCGCGGAGCTCACGCACCCATGAACATCGTCGTGCTGCTCGCGGCCGTGTTCGCCGGGCTTGCGATTTTCCTGGTCGTGGCGATCAAGCTCGGACGGCGTGCCGTCACCACGCGCTCGAAGCGCGTGGTCAACGAGCTCGAGGCATCGCTTGCGGAGGCATTCGTGTTCGCGAACCGCCAGCGCGTCGCCTTTCTGTCGCTGCTGGCCATCGTCCTGCTGCCGTTGCTTGCCTATCAGCTGTTCGACAGCGTGTTCTTCGCGGGCCTCGGACTCGTCGTGGCGCTGATGGCGCCGGGCCGCGTGTTCGCGGTCATGCGCAAGCGGCGCACCGCACAACTCGAACGCCAACTGCCGGACGTATTGCTGATGATGGCCGGCGCATTGCGCGCGGGAGCAAGCTTCGCGGTCGCGCTCGAAAGTGTCGTGTCCGAATCGCCGGCGCCAATTTCCCAGGAGCTTGAACTGCTCGTACGAGAGCTGCGTCTCGGCATCGATCTCGACATCGCCATGCAAAACATCGAGAAACGCATTCCGGTGCCCGATTTCCTGATGGTCACGGCGGCCGTCACCATTTCGCGTGAAGTGGGAGGGAACCTCGCGGAGGCCCTCGAATCGGTCGCACGGACGCTGGGTGCGAAGTTGCAGATGGAAGGAAAGATCCGTGCGCTGACGTCGCAGGGCCGGATGCAGGGCGTGGTGATGACGTTGCTGCCGGTCGGGCTTATGTTCGTGCTCGACTTCATGGAGCCGGAGGCGATGGCTCCTCTGTTCCACGAACGGATCGGGTGGATGACGCTCGGCGTGATCGGGGTGATGGAGTTCCTCGGTTACAAGGCGATTGCCAAGATTACCAATATCGACGTATGAGCCGGGCGTGCCGCGTCGTCATCCGGGAGTGAAGTGATGATTCTGTTCATGTCGGCGCTTGTCGGCTTCGGTGCGATGTTCGTGCTGTTCCTGCTGACGCGATTTGCCTTGCAAGTGCAACAGGCAGTGCCGAAAGAGGACCGTGCGTATCTCGACCCGTTGCCCAAGGGGCTGAGGGTCATCTGGCCGCTCGTCAACGTTGTCGAGCACTGGATGGGTGACCGTCTCGGTACCGCCTATGTCGAGCGGGTCGATCTGCAATTGCGGCTCACGCACCTGATTTTCCTGATGTCGGCGCGCCAGTTCGTGGCGCTGAGCGTCGTGTCGGCCACCGTGGCGACGTCGTTCGCGCTGTCTGCGATGGCGGTGCTCGGGGTGTTCTCGTTCCTTGCGCCGCCCATTGTCGTGCTCCTGGGTTACTACTATCCGCGCATCTGGATGCGCGACGTACGACGCGCACGGATCGCCGCGATCCAGAAGCAGCTGCCGGTTTACCTGGACTTCCTGACGCTCGCGGTCGAAGCGGGCCTCAACATCAACGGCGCGATTCAGAAGGCGGTGGAAAAGGGGCCGGACGGGCCGCTGCGGCGCGAGTTCGAACATGTGATGCGCGACCTCAAGTCGGGTTTGAATCGCGCCGATGCGCTGCGGCGCTTCGACGAACGGCAGGGGATCAAGGAGATCACCAATCTGGTCGGTGCCGTGATTCAGGCCGAGCGGATGGGCGCGGGTCTCGCGAGCACGCTGCGTTTCCAGTCGGAGCAACGGCGCGCGGAGCGCTTCCAGCGTGCCGAGAAGCAGGCGATGGAAGCGCCTGTCAAGCTCGTGTTTCCGTTGATGGTGTTCATTTTTCCCGTGACGTTCGTCGTGCTCGGGTTCCCGATCGCGATGAAGTTCATGCAAGGAGGATTTCTGTGAGGCAACGCGTACTAGTCGTGGGGGGGCGCGTAACCGGCGTGCGCGTGGCCGTTACGGAATCGGCGCGCGAGCGTATGAAGGGCCTGCTGGGGCGCGATGCGCTCGGCCCCGACGAAGCATTGCTGCTTGCGCGATGCGGGGCCGTGCACACCTTCGGGATGCGCTTTGCGATCGACGTGCTGTTCGTGAGCCGGACGAACCGGGTCGTCGCCGTCCATCGCGGGGTGTGCGCGGGCCGCATCCTGATGCACTGGCGCGGCGCGAAGACGCTCGAGATGGCGTCCGGTGCCGCCGCGCGTCATGGGATCGGCGTCGGCATGGACCTTGAGTGGGATGCGTGACGCGATGGCGATTCGTCTCAAACGTGCGCGTCAGCGCGGTCAGTCTCTCGTCGAGTTCGTGATCGTTGCACCCGTATTGTTGTTCTTCTGCTTCGGCCTGCTGCAATACGCATTGATGTATCAAGCCAAGGCGACGCTCGATTCGGCGGCGTTGGAAGCAGCGCGCGACGGCGCGGTCAATCATGCCGAACTCGCGCCGATGCAGCGCGCGCTCGCGCGCGGCCTTGCGCCCCTTTACGCACACGAAGCGAGCGCTAAAGGTGCTGAAAATGCGCTCGCGCGCGCCAGGCAGGATGTGCTGGCGCATGCGCGGATCGCGATCGTCAATCCGACGCGTGCGCAACTAGACGATTTCGGACAGGCCCGCTACGACCCGCGGACGCGCACGACGGTCGTTGAAATTCCGAACGATCTGCTGCGCTATCGCCGGACGGAAATCGGCCGCGCGTCGGGCACGGACATCCAGGACGCCAACCTGTTGAAGATTCGCGTGCACTACTGCTATGACATGGTCGTGCCGTTTGTGAATCGCGCCGTGTATTACGCGGTCAACGCAATCGGAGCGGTGTCGCGCGATGGCCTGTCACCGACCGAGCCCGTCGATTCGAACCAGGATCCGTACGGTGCGCCCGCCACGCCGGACTTCATGTGCAGGCGCAAGCTGGAAGACGGGCGCACAACAGGGCGCTGGCCGATCGCGTTGGAGTCGGAAGTCGTCGTGCGGATGCAGTCGGCCTATCGCGGTGCGGTCGGACAGGTCATGGATCGATGAGCGCGCCGCATGCATGGCGGCCGCGCCCGCATAGGCAGGGTGCGCGGCCGGTCGGTGCACTGTGTTGGGGCAGCGTGGCGGTTGCGATGATCGCCGTGGCCCCGCCAGCGGCTGCCGCCGGTGATGTGATGGCGCACGGCGTAGCGATGATCGTCGGCGGTGCGCAAACGGCGGCGGCGCCTGATACCGCCGCGCGACGCGGCGTGGTGCTCACGTTCGCGGTCGCCGGCGCGCAGCCGCGGACGATGGTGACTGCTTACGCACACCGGCGCATGCAGGCGCTGGCGCCGCTCGTGGCGGAGATCGCGCACGCGTTTCGGCTGGACGCGGCATTGTTGATGGCGGTCATCCATGCCGAATCGGCGGGCGATCGCCGCGCGATTTCACCCAAAGGCGCGACCGGCCTGATGCAGTTGATGCCGGCCACGGGCGCAGAATACGGCGCGACCGATCTGTTCGATGCACGACAGAACATTGTGGCCGGCGCCCGCTTTCTGGGCGACCTGCTGCAACGTTACGGCTCGCGCGATCTCGCGCTGGCCGCCTTCAATGCGGGCGCGGGGGCGGTCGATCGCTACGGCGGCCGCATCCCGCCCTACGACGAAACGAGACGCTACGTCGTGAGGGTCAATGGCCTGTATGCACGCTATGCGCACGCAGACGAGGCATGGACGCAGGCGGTGCAGTGAAAATCTGACTAATCAAATTGGTTCGTGCGTTGCGAACGGAGATACTGCCGCAAGCACGCATTTCCAGCCGCGTATGCGTCGTAACGGAAACCATGACCAGTCATTCGATTCGTGCAATGAGCAGAAGACCCCCTATTACTTATGGACGCGGCCCGCGTGCTGCAAACGTCCCCGGCGCGGCCGAAAGGCGCATGCATGCGCTGGCCAACGAATTTCGTGTGGCGATGGCCGCATGCCATTACGGCGCGGCGCGCCGTCTCGCCGAGCGCGCGCTCGCGATTGCGCCGGGCAACCCGACCGTGCTGGGCGATTACGCACTTTGCCTGATGCGCGAAGGGCGCCATGATGCGGCCTACCGTGTCTATCGAGGCATCGACGCGCTGCCGCCGGCGCGACAGAACCTCGTCTCTCCGACCTGGATAGACGGATTGGCCGAGGTATGCGGCTGGCTGCACAAGCCCGATGAGCTGCGTCATTACGGATATCGGTCGCTCGCGGCCGCGGATGCCCGTTTTTCTGGCAATCGTCGCTGGACGGTGCCCGTTGCGCCGCCGCCGTCCTTCGATGCGAGCGAACCTGCTCGCAACGTGATTGCCTACAGTTTGTACGGCGCCGATCCGCGCTACGGCGAGACGGCCGTGATGAACGTACGAACGGCGGCCGAGTTGTTCCCGGGCTGGATCTGTCGCGTGTACCTCGATGACACGGTGCCTGATCACGTACGAACGCGTCTACGCGATGGAGGGGCGCAGGTGGTGACCGTCGACGCCGTGACCCGCCGTGCAATACCGGGCACGATGTGGCGTTTTCTCGTGCTCGACGATCCGTCCGTGACTCGCTTCATGGTGCGCGATGCCGACGCGCTGCTGTCCGAGCGTGAGACATCAGCGATTGCCGCATGGATCGGCAGCGACCGCTGGTTTCATCACATGCGCGACTACTTCACGCACACGGAGCTGTTGCTCGCCGGCATGTGGGCAGGCTGCGGTGGCGTGTTCCCGCCCGTGGCGCAGCTGATGGCCGACTATGTACGGCAACATCCGGATGAGCGTCGCTTCACCGACCAGCACTTTCTGCGTGAAGTCCTTTGGCCGACGATTCGCGACAGCGTGCTGAACCACGACGAACTGTTTGGTTTTCACGACGCCCGGCCGTTTCCTCCGCATCCTCCCGTGCGTTGGCGCACGGCCGAATTTCATGTGGGCAGCAATGCAAGCTACCGGCGAATCGGAGGCCCGAGCGCGCGTGGCGACGGTGAAACGCAGCCCGTCATCATGACCTGCGGGGCAGACGGGCCGCTTCGCTACGACGCGATCGTACGCGACGGGCATTGGTCGCTCGATTTGCCGTTCTTCCTGATCGATGCATTCGAGAAGGGTGAGTTGCGCATCGACGTGATGCACGCGGGCGCGTCCGAGCCCGTGTAGGAAACTCAGGTCAGGCCGTTGGGACGGCCGTGATTCGACAGCCGGCCGTCATTGCATGACGAGTCGGTTTTTTCATGCCCTTATTTCGAGATATTCGCGGGAGGATCGGGATTGGGGAGGTGCTTTCCGGACAGTAACAGGGAGATTTAATTTGCCGTGCTTCATCTTTGTTGAATTGAATAATTAAGAGTTTTCTTAGGATTTTGCGGAATAAATTGTGAATAACATTTAGATTGATTGAGATTCAAGGCGACCTATAAAAAATATGTGATTTTCTGACGAGTCAACTTGATGGTAGTCGGGTTCATGGCAAGAATTGGCTGTTGTTTTAGACGTGGATGGTTGTGTCTTTGCTGGGGAAGCGGAGCGAATGCCGTGTGCGTCTTTTTTTTCAAGTCATTGGCAAACAATAAACCAAGGAAGCGCTTGTGAGTACTCGTGTCATCAAACTCGCTGTCGTCAGCGGCAAGGCGATCAATAAAACCGTCGAACTGAATCCTGGTGTGGCGGGGGCGCCAAAGGTCCTCGAGGCGGTTCCCAACGGAAAATACGTGCTGATCGACGAATCGACCGGGCTGGCACCCCGGCATGTCACGGTCAAACGCGTCGGTAAGGATCTGCATATTGGCCTGGATGGTGCGAGTGCGGACGAGCCGCAGGTCATCATCGAGGATTACTATGGATCGAGCAGCCAACTGGTCGGCGAAGCAGAGGGCGGCCAGTACTACGACTACGTCGTTTCCTCGAGCGCGGACGGGGAAGCGGAACTGGGCGCGCTCGCCGCGAACGTGGATGCGCCGGTCGGACTGAGCCAGTCCGGTCTGGTGCCGGGTTTCGCCGAAACGATGGCGGCTGCGCAGGGGGCGGGATCGCTTGGTCTCGGCACGCTGGGCGCGCTGGGCACCGCGTTTGCCGTCCCCGTGGCGGCCCTTGCGGGCGGAATCGCGGCCAGCGCAGGCGGGCGCTCGAGCGGAGATCAGTCGGAATTGAAGCAGGAGGACCAGCCTGCTCCGCCCGCTGCACCATCGCTTGCCGGCGTCTACGACGACAATGGCGCCGAGTTGAAGTCGATTCCGGACGGGGGTTACACGGATGACGAGACCCCGGTATTCAAAGGCACTGGGCAGACGGCCGGCGATACGATCGAAATCCGGCTCGGTACCGAAATCGTTGGCCGGACCACCGTCGGTGCGGACGGCACATGGTCGCTTTCGCTCAGCGAACCGCTCTCCAACGGAAACTATACGTTCTCGATCGTCGAGATCGATGCATCCGGTCGTGCCAGCGATTCGACCGATTATTCGCTGACGGTCGACACGTCGCCGCCAAGCCGTCCGCTGATCGACCGCGTGATCGACGACGCCGATCCGCACGTCGGCATCGTCAATCGCCAGGACGTGACGAACGACGATCGACCGACGATCGAAGGGCGCGGCAAGATCGGATCGATTATCTATATTTACGACAACGGCGGCGCGACGCCGATCGGCAGCGTTGCAATCGGTGACAGCGGGACCTGGTCGTTCCAGGTGCCCGAATCGCTCTCGGACGGCAATCACAGTATCACTGCGAAGGCGGTGGACCGCTTGGGCCGCGAGAGTGCCCCTTCGCGTGCATACCAGATTGTCGTCGATACGACGCCACCCGAGCAGCCGACAATCGGCGAGGTCGTCGATCATGTCGGATCGATTCAGGGGCCGTTGGACAATCACAGCTCGACCGACGATCCGAAGCCCGCGCTGTCGGGCAATGCTGAAGCGGGTTCGATCGTGACGATCTACGACGGCGGCAAGGCGATCGGCTCGACCGTTGCCGACCAGGGGGGGCATTGGTCATTCACGCCGAGCCAGCCGCTCGCGGACGGTGAGCACGTACTGACGGTGCGCGCAGAGGACAAGGCGGGCAATACGAGCCAAGCGAGCGACCCGTTTACGATCGACGTCGACACCACGCCGCCGGCCAAGCCGGCTATCACGGATGTGATCGACAACGCCGGTGACGTGACCGGGCCGTTGAAGCCGCACGATACGACCGACGACGCGCGGCCGGAAATCAAGGGGAGCGCTGAAGCACACAGTGTCGTGCTGATCTACGACACGGTCTTCGGCAAACAGGTGTTGCTCGGCAGTGTGCGCGCAGATGCGGACGGCCATTGGTCGTTCCGGCCGCCGTCGCCGCTGCCGGAGGGCGACCACGAACTGAGCGCGATCGCGCGCGACGCTGCGGGTAATGAGAGCGAGCTCGGCGACGGCTTCGACTTTACGCTGCAGATCGGGGGCGTACCGGTTACGCCGTCGATCACGGGCGTGTTCGACGCGGTCGAACCGCACATCGGCAACGTCGAGAAGTACGGCGTGACGAACGACGCGCAACCGACCGTAACGGGTACCGCGCCTGCTGGCAGCATCGTGCGCATCTTCGTCGACGGCAAGATCGTCGCGAGCGTGACAGCTGATGGATTCGGCCGCTGGAACTACCGGCCTGAGACGCCGCTTACGGAGGGCTCGCACAGCTTCTCGGCCTCCGCGCAAACGGCGGATGGCAAGGTGAGCCCGTCGACGGGCGACTATTCGATCGTGGTGGACACGATTGCGCCGGAAGCGTCGAAGGACGAGACGCTGCTGGATGACGTTGGTAACGTGACGGGCCAGATCGCGAATGGCACGACGACGGACGACGCGACGCCGGTATACAGCGGCAAGGCTGAGGCCGGCGCGGTGGTGACGATTTACGACGGCGAGAAGGCGATCGGCTCGACGGTGGCGGGACAGGACGGACGGTGGACGTTCCGGCCGTCGGAGCCGCTGTCGGACGGTGCGCATCGACTGTCGACGACGGTGACGGACAAGGCGGGGAACACGAGCGAGCGAGGGGATGCGCACGAGTTCACGGTGGACACGAGCAAGATGTCGATCGCGCTGGACCAGGTGATCGACCACGTTGGCACGGTGCAGGGTCCGCTGCAGCCTGGACAGACGACGGACGACCGCCAGCCGGAAGTGACGGGCAAGGCGAAGCCTGGCTCGCTGGTGAAGGTGTACGTGGACGGAGAGGTGGTTGGCTCGGTGCAGGCGGGCGGCGACGGACAGTGGTCGCTGAAGCTGCCGGCCCCGTTGTCGGAGGGGGCGCACGAGATCGCGGCGTCGTCGACGACGAACGGGATGGAGAGCGCGCGGACGGAGCCGTTCGAGCTGACGGTGGACGTGACGGCGCCGGATCGGCCGACGATCGAGTCGGCGCATGACGACGTGGGTGCAGTGCAGGGCACGATCGTGAACCACGGGACGACGGACGATACGACGCCGA
>NZ_CADFEC010000028.1:0-79087 GCF_902833195.1 Burkholderia sp. BCC1638 | reverse complement strand
TTCTCCACGAACTGATGTTCGGTGAAGCCGCCGACCACGCGCACCCACTGCGGCGCGGGCGTGATCGCGACCTGACGCTTGAGCATCTCCATCGCGACGGCGAGCGAAGGCACGCCGTCCCAGCGCAGCTCCATGTTGTAGTTCAGGCCGCCACGAATCACGTGGCAGTGGTTGTCGATCAGGCCCGGCAGCACGCCGCGGCCGTCGAGGTCGACCACCTTCGTCGCGCGGCCCGCGAGCGGCATCACGTCCGCGTCGTGGCCGACCGCGACGAAGCGGCCATCCTTGATCGCGACGGAAGTCGCGACGGGGTTCGTGCGGTCGAGGGTCGTGAATCTTCCGTTATGGAGGATCAGATCCGGTTGGCTGTCGGTCGTGCTCATCAATATGTCCTCGATGCAATCAGAAACCGAGCCAGTGACGGACCGGTGCGACGGCCGCCACGCCGATCAGCATGCCGGCCAGACCGACCAGCGCGATCAGCGGCGGTGCGGGCGAGCGCACCTTGATCACGCTGTACACGACGCCGATCAACACGCCGGCGCCCAATGAAGCCAGATACGATTCCATACGCCCTTCCCGACTGAATTAGAATGTGCCGCAGTGCCGCCCGGGCGCCGTGCGTCGGCAGCCCGAACCGTTTCCGCCTCGTTCGCTTCACTTCGCCGCCACGCTCTCCAGCCATGCAACATCTTCCCGATCTCGAAGCCTGGGCCATCTTCGCGCGCGTCGCCGAGACCGGTTCGTTCGCCAAGGCGGCCGACCTGCTCGGCATCTCGCAACCGACCGTGTCGAAAGCGATCGCACGCCTCGAAAAGCGCCTCGGCGCGATGCTGCTGTACCGCACGTCGCGCAAGCTGTCGCTCACGCCGACCGGCGAACTGCTGCGCGATCGCGCGATCCGCCTGCTCGCCGACGCCGAGATGATCGAGGACGAGGCCTCCGCGCACGCGCTCGAACCGCACGGCCTCGTGCGCGTGAACGCGCCGATGTCGTTCGGGCTACACCACCTGGCGCCGGTGCTGCCCGCGTTTCTCGAACGCTACCCGCGCGTCGACATCGATCTCGTGCTGTCCGACCAGTTCGTCGACATCGTGTCGGGCGGCTTCGACGTCGCGATCCGGATCGCCGAGCTGAACGATTCCTCGCTGCGGGCGCGTCGTCTGTGTGCGGTGCGCCGGCCGCTCGTCGCATCGCCTGCGTATCTCGATCGGCATGGCCGGCCGACCCATCCGAGCGAACTCGACCGGCACGTGTGCCTGACCTACACGAACATCCCGACACCCGACTACTGGCGCTTTCGCCACACCGCGTCGAACGACGAAATCGGCATCCCCGTGCGCGGCCGCATCCGCACCAACAACGCCGACGTCATCGGCCCCGCGCTTCTTGCAGGCCACGGTCTCGCGCTGCAGCCGACGTTCCTGGTGTGGGACGCACTGCAAAGCGGCGAGCTCGAGGAAGTCATGCACGACTGGAAAATCGCCGACATCAACGTCAATCTCGTCACGCCGCCCGGCATGCTGCGTGCCGCGCGCGTGACGGCGCTGCTCGAGTTCCTCGTCGAACATCTGTCGCACGCGCCGTGGGCACTGCCGCCCGTCTGAACGGGTGGCCCGTGCCCGTTACTTCGCCGGGACGGCCGGAATCGACTCGTGCGGCGTCGCGGTGCGCTGCGCGGCCTTGTGAACCATCGTGTACGCGTAGTCGACGCCCATGCCGTACGCGCCCGAATGTTCCTTCGCGACCGCCATCACGGCGTCGTAGGTGTCGCGGCGGGCCCAGTCGCGCTGCCACTCGAGCGCGACCTGCTGCCAGGTGACGGGCACGACGCCGGCCTGGATCATCCGCTGCATCGCGAAGTCGTGCGCGTCCTTCGACGTGCCGCCCGACGCGTCGGCCACCATGTAGATTTCGTAATCGCCTTCGAGCATCGCGCTGAGCGCGAACGTCGTATTGCAGACTTCCGTCCACAGGCCCGACACGATGACTTTCTTGCGACCGTTCGCGGCCAGCGCATCGCGCACCTTCTGGTCGTCCCACGAGTTCATCGACGTGCGTTCGAGCGTCTTCTGGTTCGGGAACACGTCGAGCAGCTCGGGATAGGTGTAACCCGAGAAGCTGTCGCTTTCGACGGTCGTGATCGTGGTCGGGATGTTGAATGCCTTCGCGGCCTTGGCCAGCCCGACGACGTTGTTCTTCAACGTCTGGCGATCGATCGACTGCACGCCGAACGCCATCTGCGGCTGCTGGTCGATGAAGATCAATTGGCTGTTCTGGGGGGTGAGGACTTCAAGCTTCGGGTTGCTCATGGCGCGAATCATCCTTTGGACAGGAAACGTTTGAGGCTTGCCTCGACCGGAAACCGGGAGGAGCCGACTGTGCGTTACCCCGGAACGGCGTCTTCCGGTTGCAGCCATTTAATCGGAAAAGTCGCGGCTCGAACATCCAAGAAATGGAATCGATCGAATTCCGAAAGAGAGGGCTCTCAAAGGGCCATCCGCCCTTTTGTTCCACACGTAAACCCGATACGCTTCCAGCACGTTGAAGGCGCGCCCTTCGCCCCCGATCAGCCTATCACGAGAGGTTTTCATCATGAAACCGTATTTTCTGTCGCTGTTCGCAGGCATCCTCGCCGGCGTCATCTACGGCGCGCTCGGCGTGAATTCGCCTGCACCGCCGATCATCGCGCTCCTCGGCCTGCTCGGCATGCTGGCCGGCGAACAGATCCTGCCGCTCGCGCGCCGGATGCTGTCCGGCTACCGGCTGAATACCGCGTGGCGCGACGCACAATGCAGCCAGCACATGTTCGGCACGCTGCCGGGCGGCGCCGCGAACGACCGCAAGCCGTCGTGATGCACGGCTCATGAACAACGTCGAACTGTTTCATTACCTGCTGCTGTTGATCTGCGGCGCGGGCGCGCTCACGTGGCTCGCGGAGCGGATCTCGATTCCACCGGCCGTCGTGCTGCTGCTCGGCGGCTGCGTGGTGGCCGTCGCCGGCAAGCGCGTGCCCGACATGGACCCGGCGCTGCTGCTTGCGGCCGTGCTGCCGCCGCTGCTGATGTCGAGCGGGTTCTATACGGCATGGAAGGAATTCCGGCACGAGCTCGGGTCGATCGCGTCGCTCGCGCTCGGCGCGGTGGCGTTCACCACGATTGCGGTCGCGCTCGCCGTGCATGCGGTCAATCCGGCGCTGCCGTGGGCCGCGTGCTTCACGCTCGGCGCGATCGTGTCGCCGCCCGACGCGGTCGCCGCGAAGGCGATCCTGCAGCGCCATCCGCTGCCCGCCCGGCTCGTCGCGGTGCTCGAAGGCGAAAGTCTCGTCAACGATGCGTCGGGCCTGCTGCTGTATCAAATGGCCGTGTCGGCCGCGCTCGCCGTCACGATCACGACCGCGAGCGCCACCGGCCTGTTCTTCTCGCTCACGCTGATCGGCATCGCGGTCGGTCTCGCATGCGGTCATGCGATGTGCTGGGTGCTGCAGCGCCTGCGCGAGCCGATGCTCGGCATCGTCGTGACCTTCGCGATGGCGTGGGGCAGCTACGGGATCGCGGAAGCCGTACACGGCTCGGGCGTGCTGTCGGTCGTGACGTGCGGCCTCGTGCTCGGCGTGCGCCAGCATCGCGTGTTCGACGCCGACATGCGGATCAAGGCGAAGGCGACCTGGGAAGCGATCGTGTTCGTGCTCGACGCGCTCGTGTTCATCCTGATCGGCCTCGCGCTGCACGCGATCCTCGCGCGCGTGAACCACGAAGGCGCGGTGCTGATGGCCGGCCTGCGCGTCGCGCTGCCGGCGACGGCCGCCGCGATCGCCGCGCGCGTCGTGTGGGTGTTCGCCGCGATGTGGCTGCCGGGCCGCCTGCGCGCCCCGCGCGCGGGCCACGCGCCGTGGTCGTGGCGCGAGGCCGTCGTGCTCGGCTGGTCCGGCATGCGCGGCGTCGTGAGCCTCGCGGCCGCGATCGCGCTGCCGAACGACTTCCCCGGCCGCGACCTGATCCTGTTCAGCACGTTCCTGCTGATCATCGCGACGCTGGTCGTGCAAGGCGGCACGCTCGCGCCGCTGATCCGCGTGCTGAAGCTGCGCCCGGCCGCGCGGCACACGATGTCCGAGCATGCGGTGCGCGCCTACACGTTCGGCGCGGCGCTCGCCGAACTCGATGCTCGCGAACAGCGCGGCGCGGGCATCGAACGCGCATCGCTCGACCGGCTGCTGACCGAATACCGCAGCCGCGTCGCGTTCAACGAACGTGCGCACCGCGACGGCGCCGAACCGGCCGACGTGCGCGCGCGAATGCTGCGCGTCGAGCTGGAACTGGTCGGCGTGTCGCGCGACGCGCTGCTCGGCCTGCATCGCGACGGCCGGGTCGACGATGCGGTGTTGCACCGCATAGAATCCGAGCTGGATTTCGAGGAACTGCGGCTGCAGCGCCTGCTCGAACCGTAACGCCTCGCCTGCCCGGCCATGCCCGGCCGGCCCGTCTCCCCTTTCCCCACATGGAATTGCAATGAGCGAACTGTCCGTCGAAGCGAGCATCGGCTCCGTCGATTACCTGGTCCATTTCACCGACGGCGTGCATCAGTGGCGCGCCGACGAACCGGCGTCGCTCGGCGGCGGCGATACCGCACCGACGCCCGTCGCGCTATTGCTGTCGAGCCTCGGCGCCTGCACCGCGATCACGCTGAAGATGTACGCGCAACGCAAGGGCTGGCCGCTCGCCGAAGTGCACGTGAAGCTCGCGCACGAATCGGGCAGCGCGGGCAGCACGATCATGCGCCGCATCACGCTCGACGGCGACCTGAGCGACGAGCAGCGCGAGCGCCTGATGCAGATCGCGAACGCGTGTCCGGTGCACAAGATCCTCACGCACCCGATCACGATCGATACGGCCATCGCCTGACTCACCGACACCGAGAAACCCACCATGTCCGCATCGATCAAGACCCTGCTTACGCCGCGCGAGAGCGACATCGGCAACCTCGTCGTGCGCCGCGTGCTGCCCGCGCGCGCCGCGCGCCTCGTCGGGCCGTTCATCTTCTTCGACGAAATGGGGCCGGCCGTGCTGCCGGCCGGCAGCGGGATCGACGTGTTGCCGCATCCGCACATCGGCCTCGCGACCGTCACCTACCTGTTCGACGGCACGCTGATGCATCACGACAGCCTCGGCTTCCGGCAGAAGATCGTGCCCGGCGACGTGAACTGGATGACGGCCGGGCGCGGCATCGTCCACTCGGAGCGCTCGCCCGACGAGGACCGCCCGCATGAACAGCCCGTGCACGGGATCCAGACCTGGGTCGCGCTGCCGGTCGAGCATGAGGACACCGCGCCCGCGTTCGTGCATCACGCGGCCGACACGCTGCCGTCGTTCACGCGCGACGGCGCGAGCGTGCGCGTGATCGCAGGCACCGCATTCGGGCTCACGTCGCCGGTCGCCGTGTTCTCGCCGACGCTCTATGCGTATGCGGAATTCGCCGCGGGCGGGCAACTCGCGCTCGATGCGGAACACGACGAGCGCGGCGTGTATCTCGTCGACGGCGACCTCACGATCGACGGCACGCCGCTCGCACCGGCGACGATGGCCGTGCTCGAACCCGGCGCGAACGTCGCGCTCGCCAGCGGGAACGGCGCGCGCGTGATGCTGCTCGGCGGTGCGCACCTGCCGGGCGAGCGGTTCATCGAATGGAATTTCGTGTCGAGCGAGCGCGCGAAGATCGAGGCGGCCCGCGACGCGTGGGCCGCGCAGACCTTCGGCAAGGTGCCGGGCGAGGAAAACGAGTGGACGCGCCAGCCGGCGCGCCGCGCGCAGTAAGCCGGCAGTAGTCGGCATCATCGATGCAACGCGGCCGGCATTCACGCCGGCCGCGTTGCGTTTACCGCTTCAATCCCATCAGCTTCGCGAGCACCGGCCAGCGGTCCAGCGATTCGACGAACGCGCGCCGCGCCTGCTCGTCGACGTAGCGTGCCGGGTCCAGCGCGGGCAAGTGCCGCGCGAGGCCGAGCACGTCGTTCGGTTGCGACAGGCGATCGTCGTCGCCTTCGCCGATGTTTACTGTTCGTCGATCCATACGCCGTCCGGGGTCTTGACCGCATAGCCGGCGCTCGTCTGCACCGTCACCGTGCCTTCGTTCTCGCCGACCATCCGCGTGCGCGGCAGGTCGGCCGCATATTGTGCAAGCGTCGCGCCCGGCTTGAACGGGCTGTTCGACACGAGGTTCGACAGCAGCTGCGCGAGCGCGAGAAAGCTCGTCGGCTGGTCGATCACCGTCGTCGTGCCGTGATTGCCGGTGAAGCCGACGAGCCGCACGCCGACCGGCCCGTGGACGATGCGCGGCGTCGGAATCTCGCGCAGGCCCGCGACCTGGTTCTTGTCGCCGCGCAGCGCGGCGCCGTGCTCGGGCACGAACACGATCACCGCACGCCGGCCCGACTGCGCGATCAGGTCGGCGAGCCGGTCGAAGTCGTTCATCAGCTTGGTCGCGCGCTGCGGATACGAATCGATGCTGGTCAGCCCACTCCCCACCACGCGGTTGCCGTCGTGCAGGCTGATCGTGTTGTAGTACAGCGCGACCGGGCCCGGCACCGACGCGCGCTGCGCGTACCAGCTCGCGAGCGTGCCGTAATCGTCCTTGATCGCCGAGCCGTCGAACGCATGCATCGCGACCGGGGCGGCGGCGTTCGAGATCATCGGCGCGTCGGGCACGCCGATATTGTCGTGAATGACCTGGAGGAAGTTGTCGAAGTGGCCGTCGTGGTTCAGCAGCGACTGCACCCTGTAGCCGGCGGACGCGAGTTGCGAGAACAGGTGGCACTGCTGCGGCGCCGGTTTGTACAGGTCCGCATGCGCTTCCTGCCCGCAGCTCGCGCGCAGCACGCGGATCGCGGCCGGGCCGCTGTAGCTCGCGGCCGTGCTGAAGTTGTTGAACAGGTAGTCGAAGTGATTCAGCATCGGGTGATTGCGCACCTTCGCGGCATCGAGGTCGTCCCACGACAGCGAGCAGACGTGCAGCACGATCACGTCGAACTGCGCGGCCGGGTCGTTGCCGAGATGACCGAACGCGACCTGGCGCTGCGACTCCTGCGCGCGGAACGTCGCGAGCGCCGCGTTGTGATCCTCGGGCTGGCCGGCGCGCCCGCCCGTCGCGTCGGCCTGCTGCGGCAGCGGCGCGACGACGCGAGCCATCAGCCCGTTGCCGGCCTGCCACAGCAGCATCACGATCAGCACGGCGAGCACGAAGGTCGCGACACGCACCCAGCGATTGACGACGAAATAGACGATCAGCACGCCCGCGACCGTCAGCACCAGCACGGGCGGCAACAGGCGCGGCAGCAACTCCATCCAGTAATCGAGGCGGAACGTGCCGACCTCGCGCGCGGCTTCGGCGAGGCGCGCGAGCGGCGGCGCATGCATTTCGCGCGCGAGGAGCGGCACCGCGATCGCGATCGCGACGAGCTGCCTCACGATGCGCCACGCGCGGCGCCGGATCGGCGCGCTCACCGCAAGCGCCAGCGCGAACGCGAGGTTCGCGAGCCACAGCGGCTGCAGGTGGCCGGTCGCGAACAGCGCGAACTTCAGGATGAAATACAGATTCCAGAACGTCATTTAAACCACTCCGTGATGGACGCCGCGTCAGTCGCGCGCCCGATCGAGCTTCGGCGCCAGCATCGACTGCACGCCGCGCGCCGCGCCCTTCCACATTCGTACGTAACCATCCAGGCCCACGCGCAGCACTTCCTTCAGCCCGCGCAGCGGCGTGTCCGCGCGCGCGCTGGCGTGCCAGTCGAGCCACGCGTCCGCGCGGCCGAACGTGCACTGCACGAGCTGGCGCTCCTGCTCGAGCGTCAGCGCCTCGAAGCTCACGCCGACGTGCGTCGGCGTCACGCGACTCACGCGCACCGGGAACGGGAACGGCCGGTCGCCACGCGTCACGCACACCGTCAGCGTGTCGCCGACCGCGAGCGGCAGCCCCGGCACCGCTTCGAGGCCGAGGCCGCCGGTCGAGTAGTCGCTGGTGAAGCAAGCGGCCGTCGACCCGTCGGCGAGCAGCAGCGTCGCCGGCACGCGCATCGCGATCCGGTGCGTGACGCGCACCTGTTTGGTCTCGCGCGCGACGGCCAGCGCGGCGCCGAGCATCGCAAGGTTGTAGACGGTCCAGCCGAGCGTGATCAGGATCGTCGACGCCTCGTCGCCCTGATCGGCCGCGAGCCGCCACACGCCGGCCGCGATCGCGAGCACGTTCAGCGCGAACAGCACGAGGTACGGCTTCGACGTCGACCAGTCGACGTAGCCTTCGTCGATCTTGCCGCCCTTGTCGGTCACGTTGAACTTGCCGTGCTTCGGGCTGAAGAACGCGACGGTGGTCGGCAGCGCGATGTACCACGCGAGCACCGATTCATAGACCTCGGCCCAGAACGAGTGGCGATAGCGCCCCTGCATCCGCGAGTTCGCGACGTTCGCGAGCACCAGGTACGGGATCACGTAGCTCGCGAGCGCGATCGACGACGCATTGATGAAGTACAGGTGGAAGAACAGGTAGGCGAGCGGAATCGTCAGGAACACGAGCCGCGGGATCCCGTAGAAGAAATGCAGCATCGCATTGCCGTAGCAGATCCGCTGGATGAAGCCGAGCCCGCGCCCGAGGAACGGATTGTCGATCCGGAAGATCTGCGCCATCCCGCGCGCCCAGCGCGTGCGCTGCTTCACGTGGCCCGCGAGGCTCTCGGTCGCGAGGCCGGCCGCCTGCACGGTCGGCAGGTAGGCCGACGTGTAGCCGCGGCGATGCAGCTTGAGCGCGGTGTGCGCGTCCTCGGTCACGGTCTCGACGGCGACGCCGCCCACCTCCTCCAGCGCGCTGCGCTTGAGCACCGCGCACGATCCGCAGAAGAACGTCGCGTTCCACAGGTCGTTGCCCGACTGCACGAGCCCGTAGAACAGGTTGCCCTCGTTCGGGATCTCGCGGAACGTGCCGAGGTTGCGCTCGAACGGATCGGGCGAGAAGAAATGGTGCGGCGTCTGCACCAGCGCGCATTTCGGGTCGCGCAGGAACACGCCCATCGTCGTCTGCAGGAACGAGCGCGTCGGCACGTGATCGCAGTCGAAGATCGCGATGTATTCGCCGTGCGTCTTCGGCAGCGCGCGGTTGATGTTGCCGGCCTTCGCGTGGCGATTGTCGTCGCGCGTCAGGTAGCCGATCCCCGCTTCCCGCGCGAACGCCTCGAACTCGGGGCGGCGGCCGTCGTCGAGCAGGTACACGCGCAGCTTGGCCGTCGGCCAGTCGATGCTCTGCGACGCGAACACGGTCGGCTTCACGACCGACAGCGGCTCGTTGTAGGTCGGGATATAGATGTCGACGCTCGGCCAGCTGTCGGGATCGTCGGGCAACGGCACGATCGGCCGGTCGAGCGGCCAAGCGGTCTGTATGAAGCCGAGCAGCAGGATCATCCACGTGTAGGCTTCGGCACCGTACAGCAGGTAGCCGGCGAACGCCTCGACGGGGCTGCGGAAATCGAGCGTCTGGGTCGTGCGCCACCACACGTAGCGGACCGTGGCGAGCAGCGCGAGCGACGCGAGCGCGAGCGTCGGCAGATGGCCCGGCAGGCGGCGCAGCGCCAGCGCCAGCACCGCGACGATCGCGAAGAACGCGAACTGCGCGCCGGGCATCAGCGGCGACATCCCGGCCGCGGCCCACATCAGCGCACCGGCGATCAGCAGCAGCGGCGCGAGCCAGCGGTGCCGGCCGACGCCGTGCGCGCGCGCGTCGAGCCAGCCGCCCCAGCGCGCCCACGGCAGGCGCCCGAGCAGCGCGTCGAGGCGGGCGCCGAGCGCGCGCGCCGCGACGTAGACCGGCAC
Organism: Burkholderia sp. BCC1638; assembly: GCF_902833195.1. NCBI lineage: Bacteria > Pseudomonadati > Pseudomonadota > Betaproteobacteria > Burkholderiales > Burkholderiaceae > Burkholderia > Burkholderia sp. BCC1638. The sequence goes on along the minus strand of NZ_CADFEC010000028.1, from coordinate 69,239 downwards.
GACGAACGTGTCGAACCATGCGAGCGGATCGCGCGCGGGCCGCTCGTCGGCCGCGCGCGGCGCGCGCACGATCGCGCGCCACAACCATTCGCGCAGGCTCAGCGGCTGCAGCACGCCCCACTCCTGCGCGAGCCACAGGAAGGCAGCGCGTGCCCGGCGGCGCACGGGATCGGGCCGGCCGGGCGGCGGTGCATGGAAGAACAGCCGCACGAGCCAGTCGAGCAGCGTGCGCTGGGCCGGCAACCCGATCCCGCGCGCGCACCAGTCGATCGCGCGCCGGGCCGCGGCACGCCAGCGCGACGCGAACGCGGCCTTCATCGCCGCGCTCCCGTGCGGCCGGCCGCGGCCGCCGCGAGCCACGCGTCGACCCAGTTCGCGACGCCGTTCAGGTCGTGCGACGCCTGCGAATACGGCGCGTCGTCGAAGATCCAGGTGCCGCGCGCGAGCGTCTCGGGCACGGCCGCATCGACGTGAATCCGCTGTTCGAGCATCGACGCCGGCCCCGCGACCGCGCGCAGCATCGCGAGCGCATCGCGCTGCATGTCGCGCGCCGGGTTCAGCCGGTTCACGACAATCTGCAGGTCGCCGCCGCCGGCCCGCAGCGCGTCGAGGCGCGCGGCGACCGTCGCGCACGCGGCCGGTTCGGGCGGCACGACGACGAGCGTCAGGTCGGCGCGACGAATCGCCTGCTCGGCCTGCGGCGACGGATAGCGCGCGGTGTCGATCAGCACGACGCCGTCGGCCGGCAGCGCGATCTCGTCGAGCGCGCGCGACAGCCAGGCCGGATCGGCCGCGAGCCGCGCATCGCAGGCGGCGGCGCCCGCTGCGTCGACCTGGCCATACGGCACGAACAGCACGCCGTCGGCATTGCGCCACGTATGCGCGTGCCATGGCGCGGCGTCGCCGGCGTCACCGCGCAGGCTGTGCGCGAGCCCGTGCTCGGCCAGCGTGTCGAGACCGAGCGTCGCGCCCATCAGGTTCTGCGCGTCGAACTCGACCGCGACGACCGGCCGGCCGCGGCGCGCGAGCAGCACCGCGAGCGCGCCGGCGAGCGTCGTGCGGCCCGCGCCGCCGGTCGTCGACGTGACGGCGATCGTTTTCATGACGCGGCCTCGTCGGTACGGCCGGCTTCGGGCAGCAGGCGCCCGCGCAGCGCGACCGGCACGAGTTCGCACGGCACCGCGTCGCGCCGGTGCAACCCTCGCGGCGCATGAAAACCGCGGCCAAGGCCCAGGTGCTGCGCGACGATCCACACCGGCACCGCGATCGCGATGCCGACGACGAATCCGATGACGAGTTCGGCGATCATGCGCCCTCCGGCTTGCGCAGCGGCATCGCGCTGCGGATGGCGCCGCGCGTGCGCGCGACGGGAAATTCCGCGGATGGTGGCGGCGCATCGGCGGCCGGCGTTGCGTCGTCGGCATGCGGCGTCGCATCGGCATGCGCGTCGACCGTCCCGGCCGCGGCGACGTCGGCGTCCGGTTCGGCGAGCGTCGCGACTTCCTCCGCGCGTTCGATCGGCGCGCGCGCCGCGCCGGCCGGCTTCGCCGTCGCGAACAAGTCGCTGTAGTCGGCAATCGGCGCGCGCCGGTTCTCGGTCTTCAGCGCATCGAGCTCGGTGTCGATGCTGCCCTGTCCGAGACACACGACGCGATCGGACAGCGTGTCGACCGGCACGTCGAAGATCCGCGTCAGCGCGTCATCGGCATCGGCCGGCTCGCACGCGAACAGAAACACGTACAGGTGTCCGGCATCTGCGGTCACGACGTCGCCCGCGCGGCGCGGCCGGCAGTGCCGGAGCGCATCGACGTGCGACACGCCGGGCAGCAGCGCGATCTTCGCGAGCGTATGCGGCAACGCGAGCACGGCGCCGCGATCGAGCACCGCGCGAATTCGCAGACAGAAGGCGCCGACCGGCAGGTAGCCCAGCACCGAATCGCCGAGCGCGGCCGCGAGCGCCGCACGATAATCGGCCGCGACGGGCCGCGCATAGAGCTGCCCGCGCAGCGCGTTCACGGCCGCGTGCATCCGCGACACCGGCAAGTCGCGCGCGACGACGCGATTCGCGCCGACGCTCAGCACGAGCATCTCGAACTGCTGGCGCAGCACCTCGCCGCGCTCAACGACGGCGATCTTCAGTGCGCCGCCGGATTGCCGGCGCAGCGTGTGAACGGCCGCGCACAGCGCCTCGAGCTGCGCGTGCGTGCGGAACGCCAGAACCGCGGTCGCGGCCTGCGCATGCGCACAGGCGGCGACGACCGCCGCGTTGTCGTCGACGATTTCCCAGCCGGCGGGTACGCGGCTCGTTTCGTCGAGCACCGCGCGGCTGACGACGACACGGTCCTCGTCGGTCGCGAGCTTCATCCGGCGCGACGGCTCGGCAGCGGCGCCGTCGACGATCGCGGCGAGCCGGCCGCTCGGCGCGAACCGCAGCGGCCGCACTTCACCGGCCGCGAGCGTGTCGCCGGCACGCCAGAAATCGACGACCCACAGCAGCTCGCCGTGCGTGCGCTGCAGCTGCGCGACGCCCGAGCACACCCCGTGAAAGCCGCTGCGCGGCGCGCGATTCGCATCGCGCACGAGCGGCGGATCGTCGGTATCGAGGTCGGCGCCGGTGCGCACGATCTCCGGATCGACCAGCAGCACCAGCGCGATCCGGTGCGTGCGGCACCAGTCGGCGAGCGCGTGTGCCTCTTCCGCGAGTGCCGCCGGATCGTCCCAGCTGAACCAGCGCTGCGCGCCTTCGATGAAATACAGCGAGCGCGCGCGAAAGCCGTAGCGCTTCATCGCGCGCAAGCCACCCGTGAGCCGTGCGAACGGACCGGGCGCCGCACGGCGCGGCGCAGCGGGGTCGCGCGCGGCATCGCCGTCGGCCGGCTCGTGCGCGGGCGGCATCGCCAGCACGTTCAGGTTGCGCGGCCAGCCGGCCGGCTGCGCGCCGCCCGCGAAACCGCGCGACGCCATCTGCGCGGCGACGCGCGCCGCGTCGCGCGACAGCACGACCGTCACGTCGCGCGTGCGCGACTGCCGCGCGCTTTCCCACACCAGCGCGTCGCACGCCGGCGTGCCGGCAGCGGCATAGATCGCGTACAGGCCGCCCGCTTCCAGCTGCGTCCACGTATCGGGCAGGCCGTCGATCGCGAGCCGGCTCAGCGGGCCGGCGCGGCCACCGGCCGGCCCGGTGCGCAGCAGCGCGCGCAGGCGGCCCAGCAGGCCGGCGGCGCCCAGCGCGGGACGGGTTGCATCGATTTCCGTATTCACGCGCTTCCCCTAGGGTCTGCTTGCATATGGAACGCACATGCGTTGCCACGAGAACGGCCGCTCGCGAGGCGTGGGACGCCGCGAATACCGGCCGTATTCGCAAGGAGCACAACGCGGCGAGCGGCCGTTCTCGTGGCAACCCCAAACCAAAAAACCATTCCAGGGGAACGCCCGAAATCGCCCGCATGGCAGCGTCGCTCGTCTCTTGTTTGGCTCGGCCAAACGGCGCTCCTCACTTCTTGCCCTACGAGCGATTTCGGGCATTCGCATGTACGTTCCATATGCAAGCAGACCCTAGTAATCCGAATAAAGCCGCACCGGCGTCGGCGTGACGAGCCAGCTGCGCTCCGCGCGTGCGTCGAACGCATAGCGCAGGTACACGAGCGCCGAACTCGGCGCATAGTCGTGCGACCGGTCGATGTGCAGTTGCGCGCCGACACTCAGGTGCGGATTCACGCGATATTCGACGATGCCGTTCACGCCGTACGAGAACGACACGCCGCGCGTCGAACTGCCCGCGTAGACGAGCCCCGCCGCCTCCTGCGCGGCGCGCTGGTTCGCGAAGGTCGGGTAGAAAAGCGAATCCTTTTCGTAGCTGTTCGAGATCCCGGCCGTGACCGTCAGGTCCCACGACAGCGCGTCGCGCCGCCCGGCCCACTCGATCGGCACGCCGAGCGACAGGTAGCGCTGCGGGCTGTAGTAACCGCCCTGCCCGTACGTGTAGTAACGCAGGTTCTGCGCGTAGTGCCACGCATTGCCGACGAGCCCCGTGCTCACCTTCATCGTCGCGCGTTCGTACACGGGCACCGTGAAGCCGGAGCGCAGCGTGACTTCCGCGTTGCGCTCGACGTTGCGGCCGGACAGCACGCCCGCGCCGAGTTCGGCGAACAGGTTCACGCGCCCGACGTCGACCGCCGCGCGCAGGTTCACGCCATCGCGACGCACGCCGCCCCATACGGCCCCGGTCCACGGATCGCGCATCCCCGCATACGACAGCACGCTGCTCGTCTCCGGCCGGCGCGACGCGTTCACGGTGAAGCTCGCCGGCCCCGCGTCGAAGCGGTAGCGTACGCCGCCGACCAGGTAATGCACCGGAAAGCCGAGCGGCGACGTGCCGAGATCGACGCGCCATGCGTCCGTGCGATAGCCGGCGCCGAGCGCGACGCCCGTCATCGGCTGATGCAGGTCGCCCGGCGGATGCGCGATCAACGCGGCGGCCGCGGGATTCGCGACGAACGGCGCGGGCAGCCCGATCGGCGCGTTGAGCGCCGCGTAGGTCCCGAACGTCTTCAGCGAATACGCGTTCGGGTCGCTCGTATCGAGCGTGCCGGCATCCAGATGCACGGTGTCGAGCTGAAGGAACGCATGCCCGTCGTAGCGCACCGGCATCTGCACGTAGATCGGCACCTGCTGCGCGCGGTACGCGGAAATCCCTTCGTCGCCCGATTTGTACGCGGGCAGCCAGCCGATCTCGATCTCGGGATCGCGCCGCTGCGCAAGATCCGCGAACGCGGCCTGCGCGGGCGTGCGACCGTCGCGGCCAGGGCTCACGCCGCTCGTGCGCTCCTGCGACAGCGACAGCCGGTACAGCGATGCGGCATCGTCGTAGCGGCCCTGCGCCTCGGCCACGCGCCCCGCCGCGACCGTCACGTCGGCACGCGCGGGGTACGCGGCCTGCAGCGGGTCGATCACCTGCGCGGCTTCGTCCGGGCGGCGCAGCGCGTTCAGCCGGCGCACGACCGACAGCCGCGTATCGACGTCGTCGTCCGGCGTGCGCGCGAGCACGGCCTGCACGCGTGCGAGCGCGGCCGCGCGGTGGCCGCTGTCCTCGTCGATGCGCGCGAGCGCGAGCTGCGTATCGGCATCGTCCGGCGTGCGCGCGACGACCGGCGCGAGCGCGTCGCGTGCCGCGTCGTAACGGCCCTGCGCGCGTTCGAGGTCGGCCAGTTCGAGTGCGTAGCGCTTGTCCGCGCGGCCGGCCGGGCTCGCCCGATCGAGCAGCGTGCGGGCGCGCGCATAGTCCCGTTGCGCGATCGCGTCGTCCGTCTGCCGCAGCACGAGCCGCAGCGACTGGTCCTCGATCCGCGCGGTCTGTGCCGGCGTCAGCGCCGGCTCGCGACGCAGCGTGTCGAGCCACGCGGCGAGGGCGTCGTCGCGCCCCGCGCTGCCGAGCAGGTCGCCGTAGCGCAGCCGCACGTCGGGATCGGCCTCGCGCGGATGCGCGGCGATCCAGTCGCGCAACGGCGCGAGGCCGCGCTCGGGTTCGCCCGCGTCGATCCACTGCGCGCCGACCGCGGCCAGCATGTCGGGATCGTCCGGCGCGCTGGCCTGCGCATGGGCGAGCGACGCGGCGAAGGCCGCACGATCGCCACGGCCGAGTGCGCCGCGCGCGCCTGCCAGCGAACCTTCCGCGTCGAGCTTGCGTGCGAGCGCACGCATGCCGTCCGAGCGTCGCGCATCGTCGACGCCCGCGAGCGCGGCCTGCGCGCCCGCGATGTCGTCGAGCGAGTTGCGATACAGCGCGGCCGCATAGCGCATCTCGGGCGTGTCGCTTTGCGCGAGCCCGTCGTCCATCACCGTGCGGCCGAGCTGCGGCAGCCCCATGTCGCGATACAGCCGCGCAAGCGCGAAGCGCGTCCACGGCGCATCGGGCGCCGCGCGCACCGCCGCTTCGTAGCGTTGTGCGGCCGGCCCGCGTTCGCCCTTGTCCGCCAGCGCGCGCGCCTCGCTCGCGAGCAGGTCGGCGCGCAGCCCGTCGAGCGCGTGGCGATCGTCGCGGCCCGTCACGCGGCTCTGCAGCGCGTCGAGCAGCGGGCCGATGCGATCCGCGCGGCCGGTGTTCTCGTACAGCGTCGCGGTGCCGCGCACCGCCGACAGGTTCGGCGAACGTGCGGCGAGCAGTTCGCGCAACAACGGCTCCGCGCGCGCCCAGTCGCGCTGCGCGAGCAGCGCATCGGCAAGCTGAAGCTTCGCGTCCGGGCTGTCGGGCTGCATCGCGAGCGCGGCGCGCGCCGCGCGCTCGGCATCCTGCGGCCGTCCGGCCGACGCCGCTGCGCGCCCCTGCGCGATCACCCCCCAGAACTGCGCTGTGCGCGCGAGGCTCTGCCACTTGCTGCGCTGGTCGGTCGACAGCGCTGCGGCACGCGTGAACAGCGCGCGCGCTTCGTCGTGCCGGCCTTCGCGCAGGCGCAGCAGGCCGAGCCCGCCGACCGCATCGGCATCACCCGCGCGCGCCTGCGCGGCGCGCGCGAGCAGCGGATCGGCGCCGCTCAGGTCGCCGCGCGCGAGCGCCTGCAAGCCGCGCTGTTGCGCGATGTAGCCCGGATCGCGCTCGAGCAGCCGCTGCGCGTCGCGCTGCCGCTCGAGTGCGGCGGCGCGATCGCGGAATTCGGTGTCGTCCGGCACGAGCGCGAGATAGGCACGCAATGCGTCGAGATAGGCGGGATCGGTGCCGGCGGACTGCAGCACGCGCCGCCACACGGTCATCGCTTCCGTATGGTCGGCGTCGGGCCGCTTCGCGAGCGACCACGCGATGCGGTTCGCCTCCGCACGCGTGTCGTCGCGCTGGTTCAGGAGCCGCGCGAGCGCCAGCGCCGCGTTCGAATCCTGCGGGTCGGCCGCGACCGCGCGGCGCAGCGCGGCGACCGCCGGTTCGCGGCCGCCCGGCGCGTTCGCGACGATCTGGTAATACTCGGCGCCCAGCGCACCGGACGGCGCGCCGTTCGGAAACAGCGCGACGATCCGGCGAGCCGCCTCGTCGGCGCGGCCGCTGCGCGCAAGCAGCCGGATCTGCGCCATCTCGCCGCGGCCGCTCGTCGCGACGCGGTATTCGTCGGCCGCGCGGCGCGTGTCGGGCGCCGCGGGCGCGCGCGCCTGCAGGCGCGCCAGCGTGGCCTGCGCGCCTTGCGCGTCGCCGAGCCGCAGCAGCACGCGCACCTGTTCCGCGAGCAGTTCGGGATCGTCCGGCGCGATCAGGAGCCCTTTGCGCAGGGCGTCGCGCGCGAGGTCGTCGCGATGCTTGGCGCCCCACATGCGGGCGGTCGCGAGCTGACGCCGCGCCTCGGGCGACGTGGCCGAGGCCGGCGCCGACACGGCATTCGGCGCGACGGGTTTCGTCGCCGCGACGGCGACCGTGGCCGGCGCCGCCGCGGAGACCGACGACGCGAGCCACGCAAGCCCCGCGACACGCCGCGCGCCGTGCTTCATCGGGCCGCGCATGAACGGCCCTCCCAGCGCGCATCGAGCGACCCGTCCGCGCCGAACCGGTAACGGCCCTCGCGCCAGCCGAGGCCGAACAGCGTCAGCACGCTCGTGTAATAACCGGGCGCCGACTGGCGCGCGAGCGCGTCGACACGGGCCGCCTGCGCATCGGCGAGCGCATGCTGGCCGCGCGCGTCGAGGAACGGCACGGCCGCCGCCGAGAAGCCGCCGTTGCCGTCGTTCGGCCCCGCGACGCCGGTCGTCGTATCGACCTTCTCCGGCGGCGCGCCATGCGCGGCGATGTAATCGGCGAACGGCGCGAAGCGCGCGAGCAGCGGCGCGGCGAGCGGATCGGCGCGATCGAGCATGCCGGCCCACAAATACACGCGTATCGCGTTGTACGCGCTTTCCGCGTGGGTTTGCGGATCCGGCGCGAAGCCGGCGCCGGCGCGATACAACGCCCAGTCCGGCGCAAAGCCCTTGGGCGCGGTGTCGAGCAGCACGCGGCCGGTGCTGGCCGCGAGCGCGGCCCAGCGGCGATCGTCCGGCAGGCGCGCGGCGAGCCCGCGGATCACCTGCGGCGGCGAATAGCTCGGGTTCACGCGCCATCGACCGTCGGCCAGCTTGAATCCGGTCGGTCCGGGCAGCAGCGTGAGGCCGAGGCCCGGCACGCTGGCCGTCTCGTCGTCGAGCACGCGCTTCGCGAGCAGCGCGCCGCGCGCCGTGTAGCTGCGCTCGCGCCACAGCCGTCCGGCTTCGACGAGCGTGTACGCGATCCACAGGTCGGCATCGGACGCCGCGTTCGCGTCGAGCACGCGCCACGCGCCGTCCGGCGCGCGGCCCCACAGCCACGCCGGCAGACGGGCGCTCAGGTCGCCCTGCGCGAGGTTGTTCTCGGTCCATGCGAGGATCGTGTCGAACGTGTGCCGGTCGTTCGCGACGAGCGCGAAGAACAGTCCATACGCCTGCCCCTCCGATACCGTGCGCGAATCCGTCGAGCCGACGTCGATCACCCGGCCGTCGGCCGACACGAAATCGCGCTTGAACGCGTCCCAGCGCGGCCACGCCGCGCCGCACCGCACGTCGGCCGCGCCGCCTTGCGCGGCCTGCGCGCCCCCGGCGGCGCCGGCCACCGCGCACACGGCCGCGACGGCCAGCACGAGCGTCGTGCCGACCCGCCGCGCCGGCTGCGTTGCCCGTCGCCTTGCGAATGCCCACGCCATCCGTTACATCCCCCGTCGGCGCGCGGCGATTCTCTGCAGCACGCTGAACACGCCGAGCGCGAGCAACAGCCCCGCGACGACGCCGACCACGCCGAGCACCACCGGGTGCCGCGCCGCTTGCGTCCAGACGCGCGCGTACCACGGCACGAAGCCGACCACGTACGGCTCACCGACGCGCAGGCTGTCGACCTGCCCCGGCCGCACCAGCGCGAGGTCACCCTGCAACTGCGACACGAGGCCCGGCTTCTCGAACACGTCGAGCAGATCGGCCAGACGCGCCTGGTCGGTCGCCGTCAGCGCCACGACGCTGCGGCCATGGCTGCCCGGCAGCTCGAACCCGGCCAGCGCCGCGAGCGAGCCCGTCTGTTCGATATGTGCGCCGCCGTCGGCCATGCCGACGCCGTTGCGCCAGCGTTCCTTCACCGAGAACGCGACACGCGTCGCGCCCGTGCCGGCCTGCTGGTCGATCGACAGAGGCAACGCCGCGCGCCAGTGCGACAGCAGCGGCGACGCGGGCGAGCCGTCGATCACGAGCAGGTCCTTGCGGCCCGCGAGCGCGGCGACGTCGCCGGGCCGCGCGACCTGCACGCGCAGCGCCGGGAAGCCGGTCCACTGCCCCATGTGGCCGAGCATCGTCAGGTAGGCTTCCAGCTCCTGCGGCGACGGCCGGTCCGGCATCACGACCGCCGTCTGCGACAGGTCGGCGAAGCGCGTGAACGGGAAACCGCTGTTCGCGAAGAACGCGAGGTTCGGCAATTGCGCGTAATGGACGAAGTGCGAGAAGTCGATCGTCGAATCCGGATCGATCGCCGCGCGCTGCGGCTCGGTCGCGGTGCTCGAGCAGAGCCCCGTCTTCTGCGAATCGAGCGTGAAGCGGAACTGCAGCTGGTTGCCGCTGCCGACGCGGAACGCCGGGATGTCGACATCGCTCGTCACGCGCCCTTCCGGCACCGACAGCAGCGGCAGCTGCATGCGCCCGCGCGCGTCTTCCGCATGGGCCGGCCCGAGCCGGTACGACTTCACCAGCTGTTCGTTGATCTCGACGGCGAGCGTCGAGTTGTCCTGCACGGTCGGCGCGGTGTAGCGATAGCGCAGCGTGATCGGCACGCCCGAGCCGTTCCACGAATGCAGATCGGCCGGCACGCGCAGGTTCAGCCGGATCGCGTCGGGCGACGTGCCGCGCACTTCGAGTTCGCGCGGGTCCGACACCAATTCGCGGAACGTGATCGGCCGGTTCACCGGCAGCCAGCGCGGTGCGTCGTACGGCTTGCGCGGCGCGCCGAGATCCACGTGCGCGACCGTCGCCGCCGGGCCCGACAGCGCCGCGCGGCCGAGCACGAGCGCCGCGACCGCGTCGTCGACCTCGGCGGCCGTGCGGCCCGTCACGATCAGCAGCTTGCGGCCCGGCGCGGCCGGGTTGTCGGCGACGGCGAGCAGCGGGCCGTTGACCGACGGTAGCGCGAGGCCGGCCGGCAAGGTCGCGGCCGTGCCGACCACCACCGCCTGGTCGTCGGCCGGGAGCGTCGCTGCAACCGGGAAGCGCGCCTGCCGGTAGTCGGCCTGCGCGCCGAACCACGACGCGAGCACGCCGGCGCTGCGCAGCGTCGCCGAGTCGGGTGACGCCGGCAGCACGAACGGCAGCCGCAGGAGCCCGTTGTCGCGCCGGTCGAAGAACGGCGCGGGCAGCAGCGCGAGATCGTTCGGCAGGCGCACCGGCGACTCGTCGAGGATCAGTTCGCTCGTCGGGCTCACGTCGGCCCACAGCGCCGAGCTCGACGGGTCCTCGCAGTGGTCGAGCGAGTAATGCGCGATCAGGCGCAGGCCGATCTGGTTGAAATCGGAGAAGTAGCGGGGATCGATCGGGATGTCCTGCGTGACCGTACGGCCCGCGCGGGTCGCGTCGAACGGGACGGTCGCGACCACCTCGCCGTTCATCGACACCTTCAGGTGCGACATCGGGAAGACCAGCGACGGCGAATACGCGTAGGTCAGGCGCAGCCGCGCGCCGGTGACCACGCGATCGAGCCGCACGCCCGCATTGATCGTGCGCGCGTCGTCGGCGCCGCGCAGGTGGACCGGATCGAACGCGCCGAGCGACGCGAACGGCAGGTGCACGGTCGTCGCGGGCTGGCCGGCGGACGCCGTGCCGGCGGCGCTCGGCGCGGCCGCGCCGCTGGCGGTCGCCGTCACGGCCGGACTGCCGGCGGACGCCGAAGCGGCCGCAGCCGGCATCGGCGCGGCCGACAGCGCGGCCGCGTGGAACGCGCCGAACGTGGCGAGCGACAGGACGAACAGCGACGCGGCCGGCTTCATGCGCGGCCCCGCTTCGTCAAGATCGTCCGGTCATCAAGCGCGCCGCAACCGACGCGCGCAAAGCAGCTATGCCCGTGAGTGCACATCCCCACTGCTTCCCCTCAAAGTCTGGCCTGAATGCATTTATCGAAACGACGCGGCGAATCATTTTGCTGCCGATTCGTCGGACAGCGCGCACCGGGCACCGGCGCTCGCACATTCGTCACACTATCTCAAAATCAAGACAAAACTCACCCTGATTCGTGCTGACGAAGCGAAAAACAACTCAATCCGGTCGGAAATGCTGCGCGTCGCGATGGAATGGCAAGAGTTACACCGTTGCCGCCGGCCGGACCGACCGGCATACTGCCGGCGCTGCCGAACCGGCGGTCCGGCGCCCCGGGAAACCGGCCGGATGCCGGCGGCGGCCCGTTGCGGGCCGCCCGGAACGCGCTGCCGCGTGAGCGGCGCGTATGCTACCGCAAGCCCGGGCCGCGTGCTGAGCTTTCTTCATGGAAAACTGACTTGGATCAAATCGTCGACACCGCCACCCCGTCCCCCGACACGCTGCTGCGCATCATCGCCGCGCAAACCGAAATCGCGAAACTCGGTCTCGACCTCGGCAGCGTGATGGCTTACGTGACCGAGCAGGTGCCGCAGCTTACGGGCGCGAGCGGCGCGGCGGTCGAATTCGCCGAAGGCGACGACATGGTGTACCGCGCCGCGTCGGGCTCCGCCGCCGGGATGCTCGGGCTGCGGTTGCGCCGTTCGGGCAGCCTGTCCGGCCTGTGCGTGACGCGCGGTGAACTGCTGCACTGCAAGGATTCGGAATCCGACCCGCGCGTCGACCGCGATGCGTGCCGCCGGGTCGGGCTGCGCTCGATGCTGGTGATGCCGCTCACCCACGCGGACACGACGGTCGGCGTGCTGAAGGTGATGTCGCCGGACATCGACGGTTTTTCGGCCGCCGATGCCGGGACGCTGCGGCTCACGGCCGACCTGATCGCCGCCGCGATGTTCCACGCGGCGCGCAACGAGGCCAACGAGTTGTACCTGCGCGCGACGCACGACGCGCTCACCGGCCTGCCGAACCGCGCGCTGTTCTACGACCGCCTGCGCCAGTCGATGCATACGGCGCTGCGCGCGAACGGCCGGCTCGGCATCCTCAACATCGACATGGACGGACTCAAGCCGATCAACGACGGCTACGGCCACCGCGCGGGCGACGCCGCGCTGCGCGAGATCGCCGCGCGGATGCAGCGCGCCGTGCGGCGCTCGGATACGGTCGCGCGCGTGGGCGGCGACGAGTTCGCGGTGATCCTGCCGAACATCGGCAGCCGCGACGACGTCGATGCGCAACGCGCACGGCTCGCCCGGCAGGTCGGCGAGCCGTTCGAATTCGAGGGACATCCGCTGCGGCTCGGCGTCAGTGTCGGCGTCGCGATGCTGCCTGACGACGGCACCGACATGAACGCGCTGATCGAACGTGCGGACCAGGCGATGTACGAGGTGAAGCGCATGCGGACGCAGCGGGCGGCGCACGCGTAACCCGCTTGACCGGCCCGGGCCTCGGCCGTCCGGCCGGTCACGGATGGTTAGCCGACCCGCGCCACCGCGATCGCCAAACCGACCACGATCCACTGCACGATCGCGACCAGCACACCGGCACGGCACAACCCGACCGCACCGCGCACCCGCGCGTCGAGCGCGCGTCCGGCCTTGCCTGCGTCGATCCAGCCGAGGTCGGCAAGCGCGCGATCGAGCGCGGCCAGCCCGTCGTCGGCCGACGCGTCGCCCGATGCCGTGCGCGCGAGCGCGGCGAACAGCCGCCGGTCGATCTCGATGCGCACCGCGTACCACAGCGCGGCAATCCCCGACCCGGTGCTGATCACGGCCAGCAGCACACGCGCGATCGTCGCCGGCGGCCAGGCCGCCGCAATCCACCAGCCCGCGCCGGCCGCGGCCAGCGCGGCCGCGATCGCCCACGCGCCGGCGTCGAGCGCCCCGCGCGCGGCGGCGATCCTGAACGGTGCGGACGGGTCGCGCATCACGCCGCTCCCGTCACGCGGCGACGGTCGATCCAGCCCTGCAGCACGGCCACGCCGTCGTCCGACCATACCGCGCGCGGCCGCATCGCCCGTACTGCGGCAAGCGCGTCGCGCGCGTCGCCGAGCCCCCGCCGCGCGGCGAGCCAGGCAGCCGCGCACAGCACGCTGCGCCCGTAGCCGAGCGCACAGCAGATCAGCACGTCGCGCCCGTCGGCGTGCAGGCGTTCGAGCGCCGCAACGGCCGCCGCGAGCTGCGCCGCGGTGGGCGCGACGAGGTCGAGCTGCGGCACCGACGCATACGCGAGCGACGCGTCGGCCGCGGCCCAGCGCGGCATCTCGGCCGTCAGGTCGACGAGCGCGGTGAAGCCGTGGCGTCGCAGGTCGCGCGTGGTCGGTATGCGGCCGATCGACACGCGCTCGTCGATCCGCGCCGGCGCCGGATGCCGGAACGTCCACACCCGCGAGTTGACGAACGCGCCGGCGATCGTCGGTGCGAGCAGCCAGCGGATGAACACCGGGAAACGGCCCGCGTCGTCCTTCTGGAACGCACCGGGCGCGCCGCGCCGGTAGATCCACGCGACGCACGCGAGCGCCAGCGCGGCCCACCCGGCCGCCAACGCCCAGCCCGGCGCGCGCGACACGCAGCCAAGCGCCACCAGCGCGACCAGCGCCGCGCCGAACGCATAGCGGCGGGCGAGCGCGCGGCCGCCGGCGGACGGCGAACCGGTCGCGCCCGGCAGTCGCCCCGCGGCGTCACGCAACGGAAACAGGAACAGCGCCAGACAGCCGACGGCCGCACCGGTCGGCACGTCGATCGCATGATGCTGATAGGTCGTCAGCACCGACACGCCGATCGCCGCGAACCACGGATGCAGCACGAACCGAGCGACCGTGCCGCGCAACTGCTTCGCATAGACGGCCCACAGCACGACGAGCAGGCCGATGTGCAGCGACGGAGCCTGGTTGAACGGCTTGTCGAACCCCATCAGCAGCGTGAACAGCGCGCCGGCCACGCCGCCCGCGTCGGGCCGCTCGAAGCCGAAGCGCAGCGGCCACGCGACGAAGCACGCGACCGACACCAGTTGCACGGTCAACAGCCGCTTCACGTGATCGAGCAGATCGTCACGGCGGGTCCAGAAGAAGAACGACAGCGCGTACAGCAGGTCGATCGACCAGTACGGCACGATGGTCCATGGCACGAACGGAATCGCATGTTCCCAGCCGAACGCGAAGGTCGGCACCACGGCGCGGCGCGCGGCGAGCCAGTTCGCGAAGCCGTACGAGGAAAAGAACACCGCGCCCATCGCCGCGAGCCAGCCGACGCGCAGCGCGAACGACGCGTCGCGCGCACCGGCCGCCGACTCGGCGAGACCGTCGCCCGCGCCCGCGCCGCCGCCGAGCGCGCTCATGACGCGTCGACCCGCTGCGCGAGGCTAACCGTGAAGATGCCCATCTCGTCGATGCGCTGGTCGAGCTTGCGAAAGCCCGCGCGCGCGACGAGCTCGTCCATCTCGGCCTGCGAGCGGCGGCGCATCACCCAGGTCGCGTCGCCGCGATGATTGTTCAGCGCGCGTGCGATGAATTCGAGCTGCGGATGCCACGGCTGCCCGGTATAGACGAGATAGCCGCCGGGCGGCACCGCCTGCGCAAGCCCGCGCAGCGAACGTTCGATCAGCGCGTTCTCGCCGAACAGTTCATACAGCCCCGACACAATCGCCAGCGTCGGACGCGGCTCGAGCGTCGCGAGCGACGCCTCGTCGAACGCGTCGCCGCGCTCGAAGCGCGCGATCGGCTCGAGACCGCGCTGCGCGATCAGCACACGCCCGGCCTCGACGTTCGGCGGGCTGTAGTCGCGCAGCGTGATGTCGTCGGGCGCCGCGCCGTCGCGTTCGGCGGCCGTCGCGATCGCGTCGAGCACATAGCGGCCATGCCCGGCCGCGATGTCGACGATCCGCACCGGTTCGCCGTGGCCGCGCAGCCGGCCGATCGCCGCACCGATCAGTTCCTGCAGATGCACCTTCCGCTGACGGATACCGACCCAACCCGGCGAATCGAGATAGGTGCGGTCGATCAGCGCGCCGACGCCGAGCCGGCCCTGCGCGCGGTTGCGATATACGTAGTCGAGCGTCGAACCCGAATCGAAGCCGAGCCGCAGCCCGAGCGCGATGCCGTCCGACAGCGCGCCGCCGGCCTTCAGACCCGCCCGCGTGATCGCCCAGTACGCCCGTGCGAACGGGTTCGCGGGCGGGCGGCCGAGCGCCGCATATTCGTCGTGGAATGCGCCGCGCCGGTCGGCGTCGGCCAGCGACACGCGCGGGCTCGGCGTATCGAACTCGCGCAGCACGAACGCGCGCAGCGGTGCGAGCGCCTGCGCGCGGTCGCGCTCGCCGAGCGTGTCGTGATAGAAGCCAGGCAGCACGATGCGCTCCTTGCGCGCGGCGCCGAGCCGCTCGAAGAAGCGGTCCTGCGGGCCGCGATGCACGACCCAGTCGGCGCCCGAGATCAACAGTTGCGTCGGCACGGTGATCGCGGCCGCATCGGCGACGATCCGCTTCGCGGTGTCGTGCAGGTCGAGCAGCATGTTCACGGCGATCGGCCGCGTGATCAGCGGATCGGCCGCATAGCTCGCGATCCGTTCGGGATCGTGCGTGAGGAATTTCGGTTTCACGTAGCTGTTCACGTAGAACAGCCCGCGCAGCTTGTGCATCAGCCGCAGCCCCGGCCGCGCGAACGGTACGTAAAGCTTGATGTGGAACGCCGGCGACGCGACCACGAGGCAGCGGATCGGCGGCGCGTAGTCGTGTACCCAGGTGGCGGCGAGCACCGCGCCGACGCTCTGGCCGACCACGGCCGTGTCCTCGATCGCGATGCCGTGCGTGTCGCGGATATGCTCGACGAAGGTTTGCAAGTCGCGCACCGACGCGGCCGCGCTCGGGCTGTAGCCGCGCGCGCCGGGCGAGCGGCCGTGACCGCGCGCATCCCACGCGAAGAACGCGAAGTCCGGCAGCTCGAGCTCGTCGACGAGGTGCGCGACACGCACCGAATGTTCGTGGCCGCGATGCAGCAGCACGATCGCGCCGCGGCAGCGCGGGCCCGTCGCGGGCCAGTGGCGATAGAACAGCGTTTCGCCGTCGTGCGTGATGAAGTCGGCCTCGCGGGCCGTGCGTGCGTTCATGCGATCTCTCTCGTTTCGTTATTCGAATCATGCGGCGCCGCCCTCCGGCGCCGGTCCCACTACGGCCGTCAGCCGCCCGCTTCAGCGATCCCGGCCTGCACGCGCCGCACCGCCGTCACGATCGACAGCACGATCAGCACGCGCCACAGCCATGCGGCGACGCTGCCGACCGGCAGACCGAAGCCGATCCACAGCGCGAACGCGCCGAGCGCAAGCGCGCGGTCGCTCTTGCCGAACGGGCCGTCGTAGCGGCGCGTCGCGCCGGCGAGCGGGCCGATCAGCCCCGCGCATTCGACGATGACCGCCGTCAGCGCGAACAGCCAGACGTCCGCCGCGGCGAACGCCGAAATCGCGAGGAACGGCAGCACGAGCGCGACGTCGGACACGACGTCGCCAAGCTCGTTCAGGTACGCGCCGAGTGTGCTCTTCTGCCCGTGCTCGCGGGCGAGCATGCCGTCGATCGCGTTGAGTGCCATCCGCACGAACAGCCAGATCGGAATCAGCAGGAACAGCACGCGGGCGAACACGCCAAGCCCCGCGAGCGCGCCGACGACGATCGAGCCGCCGGCCGCGAACAGCGTGACCTGGTTGGCGGTGACGCCGCGTTCGGCAAGCGAATCCGCGAACGGACGCAGACGATTCTGGAATTTCGGTTTGAGTGCGTAGAGGCTCATCGTTTTATTGATTCTTCACGTTCGGACACGTTTGCCGCTGCCCTGCCCCGGGCAGCACGCCCGTCGGCTTCGGCTTTCGACAGGTGGTCGTCATCGTCGCCGAGCGGCCCCGACGCGTCAAGCCGCGCCCCGCGCCGGCCGCGCCGGGCAATCTGGTGTTTTCGACGGAAACTCGCGATAATCCGCTGGCCCACGAGCGCAGCAATTCATTCGAACTGTGACCGGGCGCTCGTGCAACAGCCGATTATTACGCCGTCGAACGGCGAATTCGCCGCGACGCAACACCCGCCGGCGCATCGTCCGATTATCGCGGCCTTGCGACAGGCAGTCACGAATTTGAAAAAACTTAAACAATGGCCGTCCGGCGCGCATCCTGCCGCGCCGGCATTCCGGGATTCCGCCCGCCGCGCATGCGCGGCCGCGCGGGCATGCATGCAGGAGGCGCCGCGCCGATGAACATCCTGAACGTCTGGCAGCGCGATTTCCTGCTGTCGATCGTGCGGCTCGTCGCCGGTGCGTATCCGGTCTGGCATCAGGCGCCGCCTTCCCCGACGCAGAAGATCTACTTCTCGAACCATACGAGCCACATCGACACGCTTGCGATCCTCGCCGCGCTGCCGCGCGACGTGCGCGCGGTCGTGCGGCCCGTCGCCGCACGCGACTACTGGGACAGCAGCAACATGAAGCGTCACATCGCGCAGAAGCTGCTGAACGTCGTGCTGATCGACCGCCACCGCGAAAGCGGCGGCGATCCGTTGGACCCGGTGCGCGACGCACTGCGGCAAGGCCACTCGATCATCATCTTTCCGGAAGGCACGCGCGGCGCCGAAGTCTTGCCGCAGCCGTTCAAGAGCGGCCTGTTCCATCTCGCGACCGAGTTTCCGGAGGTCGCGCTCGCGCCGGTCTATCTCGAGAACCTGCAGCGCATCATGCCGAAGGGCGCGATCTGGCCCGTGCCGCTGATCTGCAAGGTGCACTTCGGCGCGAACGATGCCCTCGGTGCCGACGAAGACAAGCCGACCTTCCTCGCCCGCATGCGCGACGCGATCGTCGCGCTCGCGCCGCCGCAGCGGCCGGCCGGCTGAACGCGGCGCCCTCCTCTCCCTTTTCCGGACCTCTCCATGCGAACTCTCTTCTGGGAACTGGTCGCAGGCGTCACCGGCGTGCTGGTGCTCGCGACCGTGATCGGCGCGATCCTCGGCGCGCGCAGCGGCGGCACCAGCGCGACCATCGTCAACCTGAACCAGCGCATCCGCGCGTGGTGGGCGATGATCGCGATCATGGTCATCGCGATCGGCCTCGGCAACAACGTCACGTATCTGGTGTTCGCGCTGCTGTCGTACCTGACGCTGCGCGAATTCATCACGCTCACGCCGACGACCCCAAGCGACCACACGACGCTCTTCATCGCGTTCTTCATCGCAATTCCGGTGCAGTACCTGCTGCTCGGGATCAACTGGTACGGGATGTATTCGATCTTCGTGCCGGTGCACCTGTTCTTCGCGATGTCGCTGGTGTCGGCGCTCACGCAGGACACGCGCGAATTCCTGAGCCGCAACGCGAAGATCAACTGGGCGCTGATGGTCTGCGTGTACGGGTTGAGCCATGCGCCGGCCGTGCTGATCCTCGACATCCCGCGCTACGCCGGGCAGAACGCGCTGCTGCTGTTCTTCTTCCTGTTCGTCGTGCAGATCAGCGACGTGCTGCAGTACGTGGTCGGCAAGCTGTGCGGGCGCCGCAAGATCGCGCCGCGCCTGTCGCCGTCGAAGACGGTCGAGGGCTTCGTCGGCGGCGGCCTGCTCGCGACGCTGTGCGGCGCGTCGCTGTATCGCGTGACGCCGTTCAGCTTCGGCGCGGCATTCGGGATCTCGCTCGCGATCGTGATCGCAGGCTTCGTCGGCGGCCTGGTGCTGTCGGCCGTGAAGCGCTCGCTCGGCACCAAGGACTGGGGCTCGATGATCGCGGGCCACGGCGGGATGCTCGATCGCGTCGACTCGATCTGCTTCGCGGCGCCGGTGTTCTTCCACCTCGTGCGCTACGTGTACGTGTAATACCGGGACGGCGGGACGCCGTCCGGTCCCGATTACTACACGCTCGATCTCACGCACAACGCGGTCGACGACGGCGTGCAGTTCAACGTCGTGCGCGACGATGTGCGCACGACGTGCAAGTCGCTTTGCCGCAAGCAGCGCTTCGCCCGCGAACAGGCCGCGCTGCTCGACCTGACCCGGCCCTGCGCGCGCCGCATCATGCCGGTGCCGTATCGGCCGTTTGCGGACGCGCGAGCTTGAATTCGCCGACCGTTTGCGCGAGCTGCGCCGCCTGCTCGCGCAACAGCGCCGCGGCCGCGGCGGACTCCTCGACGAGCGCCGCGTTCTGCTGCGTCGAGTGATCGAGTTGCGACACCGCCTGATTCACCTGCGCGAGGCCGGTGCTCTGCTCGTTCGCCGCGACCGACATTTCCGCGATCACGCTCGTGATGCCGCGCACGCCCTCGACGATCTCGTCCATCGTCGCGCCCGCCGTGTGCACGAGCCCCGACCCGCCCTCGATCTTGTCGACGGACGCCTGGATCAGCTGCTTGATTTCCTTGGCCGCCTGCGCGCTGCGTTGCGCGAGCGTGCGCACCTCGCCCGCGACGACCGCGAAGCCGCGCCCGTGCTCGTTCGCGCGCGCCGCCTCGACGGCCGCATTCAACGCGAGAATGTTGGTCTGGAACGCGATGCCGTCGATCACGCCGATGATGTTCGAGATTTCGTTCGAGGCCGCCGTGATCTCGCCCATCGTCGCGACCACCTGGCTCACCACCTCGCCGCCGCGCATCGCGACGCCCGACGCCGATTCCGCGAGCCGGCTCACCTGCGTCGCCGCATCGGCCGAGTTGCGCGCCGTGCCGGCAATCTCCTCGAGCGCCGCCGCGGTCTCCTGGAGGCTCGACGCCGCGTGCTCGGTGCGGCTCGACAGGTCCTGGTTGCCCTGTGCGATCTCCGCGCTCGCCACGCTCACCGATTCACTGAACCCGCGAATCTGCAGCAGGATCGCCGAAATCTTTTCCGCAAACACATTGAACGCGCGCGCGATCTGCGCAGCCTCGTCGTTGCCGTCCGCCCGCAGCCGTTTCGTCAGGTCGCCGTTGCCGCTCGCGACATCGGTCAGCGCATCGCGCACCAGCAGCACGCGCTTGAATGCCGCATTCGTCAGCGCGCCGACGAGCGCGGCCGCGATACACGCCACGATGACGATGGCCACCAGCGTCGTCGTCGCGACCGCGCGCATGCCGGCCGTCACGTCCGACCGGTCGAGCGCCATCACGAGCGACCAGTCCGTGCCGGCGATCGGTTGCGCACGGAGCAGTTTGGTCACGCCGTCCACCGCGATCGCCACCGGCTCGCTCGCACGCTGCAGGCCAGCGAGACGATCGGGTGTCAGTTCCGGCGACAGCTGCACGGCCGGCTTCATGATCAGGTCGGTCTTCACGCCCGCGATGAGGCGCCCGCCGCGGTCGACGAGAAACGCGAAACTCGCCGGCGTCGGGTGCATCGACGCGACGATCGCGCTCGCGCGTTCCATGTAGAGACTCGCCGCAAGCACGCCCTTCAGCGCGCCGCCGCGCATGATCGGCACCGCGAATGCAAAAGCCGGCTTGCCGGTCGATGCGTCCTGGTACAGCGCGGTGACGACGAGCCGGCCTGCCTCGACCGCCTGCTTGTACCACGGACGCGCGGTCGGATCGTAACCGGACGCAAGCGGGATGTTCGAGAACGCCGTGTGGTCCGGCAGGCCGAGCGTCAGCACCTGGAACCCGCCCGACTTGCCGAGCAGCGTCAGGGCCGGCAGCGGATCGCCTTCGCCGATCGGCAGCGTATCCGCAAGCGCCTGGGTCTGCTGGGCGCGGCTCGCGACCCACTCGTCGAGCGCCAGCGCATGGCCGGCGAGGACCGAACGCAGGTTCTGGTCGATGGTTTCGTCGTTGTGTCGCTGGACGACCTCGTATACCAGCCCGCCCGTGACGGCGAGGGCCGTCACGACGATGGCGACGCAGGTTGCCACGATCCGGGCACGAATTGATGACAGCATGATGACGGCGATCTCCGGTTGCGCGTTGTTATCGAACAGTCAAATGAGTACGCAAACGGGTTTAACGACCGGTCGGGAGGCAACTTGAGGTTGGACTGGTCAGACCGCTCAAAAAAACCGGAAGACCCCCGGCAGCAGCCAGGCGGATCGATATCGCCGAGGGCTCAACGCGCCGGCGGGATGGGAGCCATTGCAGGCGAACGCGTCGACCACGCGGATCGCCGTCGCGACCTGTCGATTCCGTGAGCGCGAACGTGACGGCAAGCGAGCAGCCTGGTGGCCGCGCACACCGTCACGCCGTCACGCCGTCACGCCGTCACGCCGTCACGCCGGATCGGGCAAGTCGATCGCCAGCAACGCCGAGCTGACCGACTTGCCGTGCGCGTCGAGCGCGAGCGAGCGCGTGACGCCGCCACCGAGCGCATCGCGCAGCACGAAGTTGAACGCGGCCAGCGCCGGCAGTTCGTAGCGCACCACATCGCCGTGCACGATGCCCGCGAGCCATGCCTTCACCGCCGGCGCATCGAGATGCGCGCGCAGGTGTTCGTAGTGACGCGGATCGCGGCAGATGACCGACACGTTGAGCGTATTGCCCTTGTCGCCGGTGCGCGCATGCGCCAGTTCACGCAGTTGCATCATGCCTCCACGAATGAAAACGACGGCGTTACGTCCGTGCGCGGCAACAGCACCGACTGCACCGCGATCACCTCGCGCGTCGACTTGAACGCGCCGCCGCCGCCGGCCGGGCCGTTCGTATAAAGCGTCTCGACTTCGTCGCCGATCCGCGCGGCCTCGGCGGCGCTCGCCGCACGGCCGGCCACGCGCACGCGCACTTCGGCCGGCTCGCCGCGCACGGCAGGCGTCGCGTCGCCGTACAGCGAATCCACGCCGATCAGGTCGAAGCGCAGTTCGGTCGCGGCCACGCCGGTCAGCGCGAGCCGCTCGCGGACGATGTCGAGCGCGAGCCGCGCGCGCGCCAGCGCGCCCGGCCCCCCGTACGAGATCTGCCCTTCGCCGATATGGCCGTCGACGTACGCGACCGACACCTTCAGCGTGTCGGTGCGCGCGCTGCCGCGCCCGCCCGTCACGCGCACGCGGTCCGGCGCCTCCTCCGTAACGGACACGCGCGTGAAATCCGCGACGACGTCGGGCTGCAGGTAGCGCGCCGGGTCGTGAATCTCGTACAGCAGCTGTTCCTTGCAGGTCGCCGCGCTCACGCGGCCGCCCGCGTGCGGCACCTTGGTGATCACGACCGAGCCGTCGGCCGCGACCTCGCCGATCGGGAATCCGAGACGCGCGAGATTCGGCACGTCCTTGTAGCCGGGGTCGGCGAAATAGCCGCCCGTCACCTGCCCCGCGCATTCGAGCAGATGGCCGACGACCGTCGCGGCCCCGAGCGTGTCCCAGTCGTCCATTCGCCAGCCGAATGCGTGGATCAGCGGCGCGGCGAACAGCGACGGATCGGCGACGCGCCCGGTCAGCACGACGTCCGCGCCGGCCGCGAGCGCATCGACGATCGGCGCGGCGCCGAGATATGCGTTCGCGGACACGATGCGGTCGCGATACGCGGCGACCTCGTCGCCCGACTCCTCGAAACGGAACGCGCCGCGCAACACGACGTCGAGCACGTCGTCGCCTTCGACCGCCGCGACCTTCAGCCCCGAGAGGCCGAGCGACTGCGCGATCCGCGCGGTGCGCCGCGCGGCCGCGCGCGGGTTTGCCGCGCCCATGTTCGACACGATCCGCACGCCCCTGGCCGCGGCCACCGGCAGCACGGCATGCATGCGCGCGTCGAGCAGCGGATCGTAGCCGAGCGACGGATCCTTGCGCCGCGCCTGCTGCGCGATCGCGATCGTGCGCTCGGCCAGGCATTCGAAGACGAGATAGTCGAGCTGCCCGTGCTCGGCCAGTTCGATCGCGGGCTCGATCCGGTCGCCCGAATAGCCGGCGCCCGCGCCGATGCGTACGCGCCGTTCGTGTGATGGCTTTGCTGTCATGTCGATACCGTGGTCCGGCGCTCGCGCGCCGGGGAAAAATCAGAAAACGCCCAGCACGACGCACGCGATCGTCATCACGATCGAGGCGCCGAACAGCAGCGGGAACGTGAATTTCTGGTGCTCGGCCAGCTCGATCCCGCACAGGCCGACGACGAGGAACGTCGCGGGCGTCAGCGGGCTGACCGGAAACCCGGTCGTCATCTGGCCGAGCAGCGCGGCCTGCCCCACGTGCACGGCCGGCACGCCGAGCTGGCCGGCCACTTCCGCGATCACCGGCAGCACGCCGAAGTAGAACGAATCGGGATCGAACAGCATGCTGAGCGGCATCGACGCGAGGCCGAGCGCGACCGGGATGTGGCCGGCCATTGACGGCGGCACGAAGCCGACCGCCGCCTGCGCCATCGCCTTCAGCATCCCGCTGCCCTGCATGATCCCGGTGAACACGCCGGCCGCGAGCAGGATGCCGGCCATCATCAGCGCCGCGCGCGCATGCGCGTCGATGCGCTTCCTCTGCATGTCGACGTCCGGGTAGTTCACCATCAGCGCGACGCACAGGCCCACCATGAACATGATCGCGGGCGGGATCTTCTCGCCCATCACGACCATCGTGCCGAGCACGACGAGCGTCAGCACCAGGTTGAACCAGAACAGATGCGGCCGGCGCAGCGCCTGCTCGTCGGGCGTCAGCTCGCGTGTCGGCAGCGGAATCGACGCATCGTCGCGCGACAGGCCGAGCCGCTTCTCCTCGCGCCGCCCGAGCCAGTACGCGACGCCGAACACGAACACCAGCCCGATCGCCTGCACCGGAATCAGCGGATTGAACAGCGCCGACACCGGCAGGTGCAGCGACGCCGACGCGCGGATCATCGGCCCCGTCCACGGCAGGAAGTTGATCCCCGCCGCCATCGACACGGCGGCGGCCAGCACGCGCCGGTCCATCTTCAGGCGGTCATACAGCGGCAGCACCGCGGGAATCGTCACGAGAAAGCAGACAGCGCCCGAGCCATCGAGATGGATCAGCAGCGCGAGCAGCGTCGTGCCCATCACGATCCGCGTGGGCCGGGTGCCGACCGCGCGCAGGATGCGGTCGATGATCGGGTCGAGCGTGCCGGCATCGGTGATCGTCCCGAAATAGAGGATCGCGAACACGAACATCCCGACCACGGGCGCGAGGCCCTTCAGCCCGTCGATCACGAATTTGCTGGTATGCAGCCCGAAGCCGCCGATGAGCGACGCCGCGATCGGCACGATGATCAGCGCCACGAGCGGCGACATGCGTCTGGACAGAATCGCGGCCAGCAGCACGACGATCGTGCCCAGCCCGAGTAACGGCAGCATCGGTGTCTCCTACCTTGTCTTTTATTGGAGACGAGCGTAAGGTCGGCGCAGCGATAGCACAATTGAAATGATTTGATCGCAGCAATCACGAACCGTTATGGATCTGAACCTTCGCGACATTCGCGCGTTCGTCACCGTCGCGCACGCCGGCAACTTCACGCGCGCCGCCGCGCGGCTGCATCTGTCGCAGCCGGCGCTGACCGTGCAGATCCGGCGGCTCGAGGAAATCGTCGGCGCGCGGCTGTTCGACCGCAACAGCCGCAGCGTCGCGCTCACGCAGACCGGGCGCGAACTGCTGCCGCTGCTGCAGCGCTCGCTCGAAGACATGGAGCGCGTGCTGCGCGATGCGCGTGCGCTCGGCGAAGGCGCGAGCGGCACGGTGCGGCTCGCGTGCCTGCCGACGTTTGCGTCGAGCATGCTGCCGGAACTGATCCAGTCGTTCCGGCGCGACGTGCCGCGCGCGGCTTTCGACATTCGCGACGGCGTCGCGAGCCTCGTCACCGCGCTGGTGCGCAACGAGGAGGCCGATCTCGGGCTGACCGGCGGCGATGCGTTCGACGCGTCGCTGGACGTGCTGTACGCGGGCGCCGACCGGCTCGTCGCCGTGTGCCCGAAGGATCATCCGCTCGCGCGCAAGCGGCGCGTGCGCACCGCGGATGTTGCCGCCGTGCCGCTCGTGCTGACCGCGCAGGGCACGAGCGTGCGCAGCGTCGTCGATGCCGCGCTGGAGGCAGCCGGCTGCACGCCCGACATCGCGTGCGAACCGACTTACATGATGACGGCCGTCGCGATGGTGCGCGGCGGCCTCGGCGTGACGATCCTGCCGGCGACCGCGCGCGAGGTGCGCGCCGAACCCGACCTCGTCGCGAAGCCGATCGACGACCCCGCGTTCGTGCGGCCGATCGCGCTCGTCGCGAAGCGCGGGCGCACGCTGTCGCGCGTTGCGCAGGCGTTCGCCGACGCGATGCTGGCGGAACTGAAAAAGCGCGCGTGAGCCGCGCGCCCTCGACGACGGCCGGCCGCCGGCCGAACGCTTATTGCGGGTCCGGCTGGCCCGGATCGACGTGCAGTGATTCGCCGATCGCATAGAAGTTGCCGCCCGCGATGTAGTGCAGGCTGCGCAGCGCCGGATCGGCCGATTCGAAATACCAGTGGCCGTCGCGGAACACGCGCGTGTCGGACCACGCGCCGACCACCTCGCCGATGAACAGGTCGTAGGTCTGCTGGTTGTGCGGCTCGGGAATCAGCTTGCATGCGAGCCAGCCCGAACAGCCGGCGACGAACGGCAGGTCGTGGCCTTCGACGTCGAACAGCGCGACGCCCGCCTCGCGGAGCTTGTCCGGCCGCTCCGCGAGACTGTGGCTGCCGACCGCATGCGTGAGCTGCAACTGCGCAGCCGTCGGCACCTGGATGACGAAGGTGCCGCTGCGCTCGACGAGCTCGCGCGTCTTGGCCGACTTGTCGAGCACGACCGTCAGCTTCGGCGGCAGGAAGTCGAGCGCGCAGGCCCACGCGGCGGCCATCACGTTGTCAACGCCGTCGTGACGGGCCGACACGAGCACGGTCGGGCCGTGGTTGAGGAGACGGTAGGCTTTCTTCAGCTCCACCGGAGCGATGTGACTGTCCATGCGGGTTCCCTGATGAGCGGCACGACGCGTGCCGGCCGAAGGCCGCATTCTCGCACCCTGAGCCAATCGCCGCAGACGGCGAACGCGAGCGCCCAATAACACACCGGGCCCGCATCGCGCGCTTCAATTCATTAAATAATCAATTGATGAATCGACGACGAATGCGTCGCCATCGAAATTCACCTGAAAATCGTGCGGAATTATCACGAATCCGGCAATACGCCGATCTCTCCATCTTGAAATTCAAATCGATTGATGCACAATTCTCAATAATGTGAATCTCTCAATGGACCTTGCCGCAGCCTGCGCCTGTCTGCTTTAAGTCACATCGGAGAATTTCGTTTTTGCCGTTCATCGGCGGCTCGGTAGTCTCCTGCCAATCCGGTTCAAGAAAGCAAGCCAATCACCAGGAGATGAAATGAAACGCACGACCCTTTCGCTGATTTCGCTCGCGTCGTTGGCGGCGATGCCCGCCGCGCATGCGCAGTCGAGCGTCACGCTGTACGGCGTGATCGACACGTCGATCACGTACGTGAATCATGCGCAGGGCAAGGACAATGCCTGGATGCTCGGTAACAGCAGCGCGGGCAATCTCGCCGGCAGCCGCTGGGGCGTGAAGGGCACCGAGGATCTCGGCGGCGGGCTGAAGGCGCTGTTCCAGCTCGAGAACGGCTTCGATCCGAGCAGCGGCCGGCAGGGCCAGGGCGGCCGCCTGTTCGGCCGGCAGGCGTTCGTCGGCCTGACGAGCGACCGCTACGGCACGCTCACGTTCGGCCGCCAGTACGATCCGCTCGTCGACCTCGTGCAGGGCATCACCGCCGACAACTATCTCGGCAGCGTGTTCGCGACGCCGGGCGACGTCGACAACTACGACAACAGCTTCCGCGTCGACAACGCGGTGAAGTACACATCGGCCGTGTATTCGGGCCTGCAGTTCTCGGCGATGTACTCGTTCGGCGGCATCGCCGGCAGCACCGGCGCCGCGCAGTCGTATTCGGCCGCCGTGTCGTACAACAACGGCCCGTTCAGCGTCGCGGGCGGCTATTTCCACGCGACCAACAGCCCCGCGTCGAACGGGCTGCGCAACGGCTGGACCAGCTCGTCGGACGGCACCTTCGACGGCCCGATCAACACCGGCTATGCGAGCGCGCACTCGATCGGCATCGCCCGCATCGCGGGCCAGTACGTCGCCGGCCCGTTCACGTTCGGCCTCGGCTACAGCAACGCGCAGTACCGCCGCGACGCAAGCTCGGTGTTCAACTCGAACGAGCACTACAACACCGGCCAGGGCTTCGTGAACTACCAGGCGACCAATGCGCTGCTCGTCGGCGTCGGCTACAGCTATACGCGCTCGGGCGGCGATACGTCGGCGACCTATCACCAGGTGTCGGCCGGCGCGGACTACAACCTGTCGAAGCGCACCGACGTGTACCTGACCGCCGCGTATCAGCACGCGAGCGGCCGGACGGGCGACGGCAAC
The DNA here is from genome assembly GCF_902833195.1 of Burkholderia sp. BCC1638. Classification (NCBI taxonomy): domain Bacteria; kingdom Pseudomonadati; phylum Pseudomonadota; class Betaproteobacteria; order Burkholderiales; family Burkholderiaceae; genus Burkholderia; species Burkholderia sp. BCC1638. The sequence continues at coordinate 41,846 of NZ_CADFEC010000028.1, read as the reverse complement.
GGCGGGTCGATGGCCGCGCAGGCGTCGATCGGTTCGTACGGCTATGCCGGCACGAGCTCGCAGACGATGGTCAACCTCGGCCTGCGTCACCGCTTCTGATCGACGACGGCCGGCCGCGCGCGGCATGGCGCGGCCGGTCGATCGGTACCGGATTCGGGAATCGGGGATTCATCGACACGGCGGCTGCGGCCGCCGTCGTCGTTTCCACGGCCCGCGCACCGCCGGATGCACCGCGCGTCATTCCGCTTCGCTGTGCCGTTCACGGCCGCCTTCGCGGCGCATCTGACGCGCCGCGTCAGTATTGCGACCGCACCCGCCTGCCGGTATGCGGGCGATTGCAGTCTTTTTTACCGATTCCGTCCCGTCGCGCGTCGATGCGGCGACAACGACAATGCGCTGCACATGCGCCGGCAAATGCAAAGGAAAGTTTGACGCGAGCCATTTGACGGCGCGCTATGGCACACTTCGCGTCTGCGTAATTTCCTTGCACCGGGCGGCCGGATTCCGCCCCATCCTGCCATGCCGCGTCAGACTGCCCGTTCGATGAACCACGCCACGCCGAAGATCGCCGCGACGATCGCGCTGTCGTGCGCGCTGCACGGATTCGCGCGGGCCGACTGCCTCGACGACGCGGCCACGTTCCAGAAGGTAAGTGTGAGCCTGCTGCGCGGCATCGCTCAGGTCGAATCGGGAATGAACCCGAACGCCGTCAACACCAACACGAACGGCACCGTCGACATCGGGCTGATGCAGATCAACAGCACCTGGCTGCCGACGCTCGCGCGCGAAGGCATCTCGCGGGAAAGCCTGTTCGACGCGTGCACCAATGCGTACGTCGGCGCGTGGATCCTGTCGCAGAACATCCGCCAGCTCGGCGCCAACTGGAACGCGATCGGCGCGTACAACTCCGCGTCGCCCGACAAGCGCCTCGCGTATGCGCGCAAGGTCTATGATGCAATCCGGACCATGCCGGATTCGCCGGATACTCCCATGCCCATCCTGCCACCCTCTTTCACGCCGCCGCAGCAGGTGCAGGCGTACAACCCGTTCGCAAGCCTGAGCGTGTCGGCGCCGCCGGCCGCGCGTGCCCGCACGCTCGCGCCGGCCGCCCCGCCGCCGCCGCCGCAAGGCGGCCCCGCCGGCCCGGCCGGCACGTATAACTTCGGCTGGACGGTCACGGGTGCCGACCAGGCCAAGCCGACCCAGGTGTTCGACGACGGCGCGCGAATCTACGTGCAATTCAGCGACATGAAGCACGTGCCGGCGATCTTCACCGAGACGTCGTCAGGCCGCGTGCTGATGTCGTGGGAGCTGCAGTTCCCGTATGCCGTTCTGACGCGTCCCGCGCAAACGTTAATCTTCCAGCTCGGGCCGTTCGAGGCGCGCGCGCAGCGCGGCGCGGCGGGGGCGACCGCTCAGGCAGGCACGGGGACGGCAGCGGGCACGCAGCGTTCGGGCGCGGCGGCAACGGCCGCCACGTCGCCGACGGTGAAGCACACCGCCGATGCGTCGGCCAAGCGCACTGCATCGTCCGATGCGCTCTGGTATATCGATACGGCATCGACGTCGGGTTCGGCAGCGACCTCGAGTACGGCAAATACCTCGACGGCATCGACCACGTCGCAAACGCCCGCGACTTGGCCCACCGCAGTGACGTCGAACACGCCGCCCCCCGTCGCGACACCTCAGGCGCCGGCCGCGACGAAGCCGGCTGCGCGCGTCAGCACCGACGCGCTCTGGTATCTCTCGAAGTAACGCACGCGCCGGCCCGCCGCGTCACCCGCGCCGCACCCAGATCACCTTGCCGTCGCGAATGCCGAGGTCGCGGCGCTCCTGGCGATAGTCCATCGTGCCCGGCAACGACTGGCCGTCGCGCTCGAGCACGCGCCACAGGCAGCCGTCGAGCAGCGCGGCCGCCTCGGTCTCGGTCTTGCCGATCAGCGCATCGTCCGGCGCGGCGTCGGCCTTGCATGCGTTCACGGCGCCCGACGGAGCCGGGTTCATCACCGCGCCGCCGGCGGTGGCGTTGGGGTGTTTCGTGTTCATGTCCGCACATCCTGCAAAGGTTGCGCTCGCAACGAGTGCCACGAGCATCGCGATCGTTTTCTTCATCGGTTCCTCCCTGAAGTGCCCCGGCCGTTCATGCGACGCATGACGTGAGCCGCCGGGCATTGCGTGCGTCATCGACTCCGCGCGCGGCACGAGCCGCATCCCGGCGGATGCGGGCCGGCGAACGGCGGCACTGCGCGACGCGGTCAAGCCACTTCGCCTTACCTGTGTCGCGGGCCCGGCGTCGCGCCGGACCCGCGTGCATGTTACCGCACGCGATCCGCAGCAACCGTGACCGCGGCGCCGGCATCCCGCATGCGCGATGCGGGCCGGCGTCCCGTTCAGAACTTGTACGTCGCGCCGGCCATCCCGTAGTAATTGCTGCGCGTCTGCACGATCGGGCTGTCGCCATAACGCCCGAGCAGGCGCGTGAAGCCGCCGGTCGCACGCACCGACCAGTGCCGCGACACGTCCCAGTTCCACGCGAGCGACAGCGTCGCGCTGTCGACCCCGCCGCTCGTCGAATACGGCCTGAACCCGCTCGCCAGCGACTGCGCGTCGGTCACGCCGTAGAACGTCTGCATGTAGCGTCCCGTGCCGGCGTGCACGCTGCCCGTCGCGACGATCTCGTGCCGCGCGGTCTTGAACACCGGCACCGCGAGATCAACGTGCCCCGACACGCCGCGCGACGTATGCGTCACCGGGGCGTCGACCGTCACGCTCAGCTCCGCTGCATCGAACAGCGTCAGCCCTGCCCGCACGCCGACGAGCACCGAGCCCGGAATTCGGCCCATCCCCTTCAGGTAATCCGAACCGGGCAGGTCGAAGCGGTTCTCGTCCGTGCGGCCCACGTCATAGCTCACCGCCGCCGACACGAACGCGCCGTGCGGCAGGTCCAGCCGATAGCCGGCGCCCGCGGTGCTGTCGATGAAGAAGCCGTTGCCGAACTTCGCGGAGAAACCCGGCGCAACGACGCCGCGATACTGGTTGCTCCCCTGGTAGCGCGGCATGAACCCGCCGCCGAGCGAAAGTGAGTACTGGTTTTCCGCGTGGGCGGCGGCAGCAAGGGTCAAGCCGGCAAGCGGCACGCAATAACGGGAGCGGCGAAGGGTTGGGCGCACAATGTTGAAATAAGAGTGACGGAGCCCGAAGTCTAGGTGCCGCCGTGCGCCGGGACTGTCCGGAATCTGCGGGGAATCTGTGCTCAATTGTGTTCGATTGTTCGCGATTGTCGTCCTGCTGTCCGGGCCGCCGGAACGCCGGATAGAATTCGCGTGCCGCGCCGCGCGCCCGCCTGCCGTGATGCGGGGCGACGCGTGCACATCGAGGAGACCATGTACGACAATCCGCTCAAATACCGTGTACTGCTGATCGAGGACGACGATCGCCTCGCGCAGCTCGTGCGCGAATACCTCGACAACTACGAATTCGCGGTGACGGTCGTGCGACGCGGCGATCTCGCGGTCGCGGCGGTGCGCGAGCACCAGCCCGCGCTCGTGATCCTCGACCTGATGCTGCCGAACCTCGACGGGATGGAAGTGTGCCGGCGCATTCGCGCATTCACCAACGTCCCGGTGCTGATTCTCACCGCGCGCGCGGACGTCTACGACCAGGTCGCGGGCCTCGAAACCGGCGCCGACGACTACGTGACGAAGCCGATCGAGCCGCGCGTACTGGTGGCGCGCGCCCGCGCGCTGCTGCGCCGCGCGCAACCGGCCGCTTCGGACACGCCCGCTGCCGCGCCCGAAGCGCTGATATTCGGAGAACTGACGATCTCGCCGCCGAACCGAACCGTCACATGGCGCGGCGAACCTGTCGACCTGAAGACGGCCGAGTTCAACCTGCTGCTGATCCTCGCGCGTGCGGCCGGCACCGTGCTGAGCCGCGACGACATCCTGAAGCAGTTGCGCGGGATCGAGTTCGACGGGCTCGACCGCTCGGTCGATTCCGGCATCTCGAAGCTGCGCCGCCGCTTCGAGGATGCGTCGTCGGAGCCGCACAAGATCAAGACGATCTGGGGCCGCGGCTACCTGTTCAGCCCTTCCGCGTGGGACGAATAAATGCTGCGCCCGTTGATCAGGCTGTACCTCATCGTGATCCTGTTCGTCGCCGGATCGATCGCGTTCATCCAGTTCTCGTTCGACCGGATCTTCTACGATCGCGTCGCGCAGGCGCAGCGCGATTCGCTGACGACCTACGCGTTCGTGCTGAACGATTATCTGGAGCGTCATCCGGGCGCGCAGCGCATGCTCGCGCTACGCGAACTCGCGAAGCACGGCAACGAAGGATTCGGCTTCATGACGATGGCCGATGCCCGCGCGCAATTGAGCGGCGCACCGCTGCGCGACCTCGACGCTGGCCGCATCGCGATCAGCTACGACGCCAAGGATTACTACATGCCGCTCGCGGACGGCGCCGTGCTGCATGCACGTCCGACCGAGGCGCCGGACCTCGACATCAAGATCTACGCGTACCTGCTGCTCGCGCTCGCTGCGCTGTTCGCCGTGGTGCTGTGGATCTCGTATCACTGGCGTGACCTGCGCAAGCTGCAGGCCGCCGCGCATTCGTTCGGCGCGGGCAACCTGTCGACGCGCGTGAAGCTGTCCGGGCGATCGAACATCTACGAGCTGTCGCAACAGTTCAACGACATGGCCGAGCGGATCGAGGCGTCGATCAAGCAGCAGCGCGAAATGATGCACGGCATCTCTCACGAGCTGAAGACGCCGCTCGCCCGCCTCGAATTCGGCCTCGCACTACTCGCCGACTCCGACGACAGCGGCCGGATGCGCGAACGCCGCGACGAACTGCGACGCGACGTGCGCGAACTCGACGATCTCGTGACCGAACTGCTGACGATCGGGCGGCTCGAACAAGGCGCAAGCGAGCTCGCGCCGATGGACGTCGTCGTCGATGCGCTGATCGACAGCGTGGCCGGCAACGTCGCGAACGACGTCGCCGACCGCGGCCTCACGCTCGGCGTGTCGACGACCGACGCCCCTGCCACGCACGTGTGCGATCCGAAGCTCGTCGCACGCGCGCTGCTGAACCTGATCCGCAACGGCGCACGTTACGCGTCGCGCACGGTCCTGCTGTCCGCGACGCATGACGCGTCCGGCGCGCTGGTGCTGAGCGTCGACGACGACGGCCCTGGCATTCCGGTCGCCGAACGCGCGCGCGTGTTCGAACCGTTCCAGCGGCTCGACTCGAGCCGCGACCGACAGACCGGCGGGTTCGGGCTCGGGCTTGCGATCGTGCGACGCGTCGCGCTCGTGCACGGCGGCGACGTGCGGCTCGAGGATTCGCCGCTCGGCGGCGCACGCTTCGTGATTTCGCTGCCGCCGCGGGCGTTGCCGGACTTCCTCGGCGACGCACCGGAGAGCACGGCGCGCGGCCAGGCCCACCACGCATCGTCGATTTCACTGCGTCAATGAATGCAGACGGGGCGTCGCCGCCCCGTCACCCGCCGGTCCTGAACGCGGGCAGTTGCTGCCCGAGCCGCGCGCCCATTTCCGCGCCGAGCGCCTGCAGCGCATTGAACGGACGGATCATCACTTCGAATTCGACGATCCTTCCGTCGGCGTCGAAGCGGATCATGTCGATCCCCTTCAGCCGCTTGTCGCCGACCGTCGCACTGAATTCCAGCACGACGCTCGTGCCGTCGTCGTCGGCGAACGCGCGGTGATATTCGAAGTTCTCGAGAATCGTGAGCACCGTGCGCAGCGCGAGCAACAACGCGGGCGCCGGCCCGTACGGCTTGAACGCCATCGGCGAACGGAACACGGCGTCCGGATGGACGATCGTGTCGAGCTCGCTGAAATCCTTGCGCGCGAGCATCGCATGCCACGCAGCAAGCGAGGACGCGACGGCGGGTTGCAGATTCGACAGGGGTTGCATGGTCAGCGACTCCGGTAACGTCACACGAAAGAACCTTGATCGAAGGCGGCGCCCGGTCGGGCCGCCGCCGCGTGAATCGGCACCGGCGTAATCACGCTTCCGGCAGGATCACGACCTTGCCCTTGACCTGCCGGTTCGCCATGCGCGCAATTGCGTCGGCCGCACCCGCGAGCGGCACGCGCTCGGTGATCGCGGGCCGCACCTTGCCGGCCGCGAACCATTGCGCGAGCTGCCGCATGTTCGCCACATGCTGCGCGGGGTCGCGCCGCACCGCGTCGCCCCAGAACACGCCCAGGATGTCGCGTTCCTTGAGCAGTGCAAGGTTCAGCGCGATCTTCGGAATTTCGCCGGCGGCGAAACCGACCACGAGGAACCGGCCGCGCCACGCGGTCGCGCGCAGCGCGGCTTCACTGTACGCGCCGCCGACCGGATCGTAGACGACGTCCGCGCCGCGTCCGCCGGTCAGTTCGTCGACGCGGCGCCGCAGGTCCTCGGTCGCATAGTCGATCGTATCGTCGGCGCCGGCTTCGCGGCACAGCGCCAGTTTGTCCGCGCTCGACGCGGCCGCGATCACGCGCGCGCCCAGCGCCTTCGCGATCTCGATCGCGGCGAGCCCGACACCGCCGGCCGCGCCCAGCACCAGCAGCGTCTCGCCCTGCTGCAGGCGCGCGCGCTGCTGCAGCGCATGCAGCGACGTGCCGTAGGCCAGCACGAGCGCCGCGCCCTGCTCGAACGTCATCCCCGGCGGCAGCGCGGCGATCTGGTGCACGTCGGCCACGCACTGCTCGGCGAAGCCGCCGTGGCCGGTGAACGCGACCACCTCGTCGCCCGGCCGCCAGGCGCTCACGCCGTCGCCGACCGCGTCGATCACGCCGGCGAATTCGGCGCCGGGCGAGAACGGCAATGCCGGCTTCACCTGATACAGGCCCTGGACGATCAGCGCATCGGGGAAATTGAGCGACGCCGCCTTCACGCGGATCCGCACCTGACCGGCTGCCGGTTCGGGAATCGCGACGTCCTCGATACGCAAGCGGTCGATCGGGCCGAATGCGGTACACAACAGGGCTTTCATGCTCTCCATCCTCCTTACGCGACATCGCCGCGCATCGATACGGCAGCGGGACGCGCCCGCGAGCGGCGCAGGCCAGGCGGCCCGCACCGCGACACCATCATCCGTGCGGCGCGAACAGGTCGGCAGCAAATGCTGGCGGGAAATTTAGCACGGTCGTTCGGAAGCGACAATGGCAAGTCGCCCCGACGGCGAACCGGGGCGATGGCGGCAGGCGAAGGTGAAGAGTGGTCGATACCGGCACGCGACGCGCCCGGCTCACGCATGCGGCGGCTAACCCGCGTCGTCGGCCAGCGTGCCGAGCGGCACGAAAACGTAACCCTTCCCGCGCACGGTGCGGATATAGCGATAATCGCCGACCGCCTGCTCGACCAGGTTGCGCAGCCGGAAGATCAGCACGTCGAGCCCGCGCTCGGAGCGCCCGGCCACGCTCAGTCCCAGCAGCGCGAGAATCTCCGCGCGCGACAGGACGCGCATCGGCTGCGAGATGAACAGTTCGAGCAGCGCGAATTCACTCGCACGCAACCCGAGGTCGGCTCCCGCGCGCGTCGCGCGCCGCGTGACGAAATTCACCTCGATGTCGCCGAATGCATAGGATTCGGGTTTCCCGCGCCCGCGCCCCGGCTCCGGGCGGTGCGACGCGTACCGACGGATCGCGCTGCGCACGCGTGCGATCAGTTCCATCGGCTCGAACGGCTCGACGACATAGTCGTCCGCGCCGAGCTCGAGCGCGACGACCTTGTCGACCACTTGCGCATTGCGGCTGATCACGATCACCGGCATGTCGTGACCGTCGCGCCGCAGCGCACCGAGCGCCATGTGGGACGTCGTGGCCGGCCGTTCGACCCGCAACACGATCAAGGTGGGCGGTGCCGCCGTCACGTGCCCCGGCAGCAGCGACACGTCGTCGAGCGCCGACGTCTCGATCTGGCAGCCGCGCAGGAGCGCGCGAATCATGTCGCGCATCCGCGGATCGGGATCTACGACGAGAACTTGGGTGGTCATGGACAATCGTCCGGCACGACGGCCCGCCCGGCGCATCGCGACGTCACGTCGACCTGCCGTCCGACCGGAACGGCCCGGCACGGCCTGTTCGAACCCGCGAGCGTACGGCGCCGGCGACTACACATGCATGCAGCAATCGAGACTCGTCAGGAAATAGCTCAGGCTCTTGCGGATCGACGTCTCGACGTCCCGCACGTCGCGAGCCGGGGGCGACTGCCCGAGCAGCGTCGCGACGATGTCCAGCGCTTCCCACGGATGCCGGTCGTCGTAATCGGCATGCAGCTTGAGCCAGCGCATCGCGCGATGCCGCACGGCCGGATCGAACTGCTGTTCGTACGGCGATGCGCACAGCAACGCACTCCACTCGCCGGTCACGCCTTCGATCGCATAGTTGGTCGCGGCGATGCTCGGCGCGAGCGCGTCGGTGCTGCCGCTCCTCCAGCACCAGTGGCTCAGCGCGAATCCGGCGAGCGGCGCGTCGCCGTGCAGCAGCATGTCGATCGTGACCCCCGATTCCGCGGCCCAGTTGGCCCAGTGATCGACGTGATTCTGCTCGACGCGGATATTGCGGATCAGATAGCGCCGCGCCTTCTCGTCGCCGCGCGACCGAAAGGCGGCGGTCTTCAGCAGGTTCATCGCCATGTATTCCGGAAACTGGCTGACCACGGCCCAGCCGGTCACGAAGAATGCGCGCAGTTGCGACGCGCGCAGCGTCCCGCCGCTCATCGCCGCAAACACCGGATGCGCGCGGACGCGCGCCTTCAGCTCGTCGGTCGCGCCGACCACGTCACGCAGCCAGGCCGGATAGCTCGCCAGGTCCATCAAGTCGCCGGTCAGTTCAAATGGAGCACTCATGCGTTCGTTCCTCGCTTGTTCAATGGAATCCCCCTTCCTGCCAGGGCGCGGGGCGGCTGAAGTAATAGCCCTGGCAATAGTCGACGCCCAGCGCGCGAAGCATCTCGGCCGTCGCCGTGTCCTCGACGTGCTCGGCGACGGTGCGGTACTGCATCACGTGCGCGATGTCGTTGATCGCGGACGCGATGCCGCGCTTGATGCTGTCGGACGTCATGGTCGACACGAGGCCGCCGTCAATCTTCAGGTAATCGACCGGCAACTGGCGCAGATACGAAAACGACGACATGCCGGCGCCGAAGTCGTCGAGCGCGAAGCGGCAGCCGAGGTCGCGCAGCTCGCACATGAAACGCGACGCGACCTCCAGGTTGCGGACCGCGCTCGTCTCCGTGATTTCGAAACACAGCAGCGATGGGTCGAGCCCCGACGCCGACAACTCGGCGATCACGAACTCCACGAAGCGCTCGTCGGTGATCGACATCGCCGACAGGTTCACGTTGTATTCGACGTACTGGCGCTGTTCGAGCCGCGCGAGGCGCCGGATCACGGTGCGCACGACCCAGCGATCGATCATCGTCATGTGGCCGTAGCGCTCGGCGGCCGGCAGGAAGACCGGCGAGATCAGCTTGCCGTCGGCGTCCGGGATGCGCAGCAGGATCTCCGCGCGCTCCTGCGCGCCGAGCGCCGGCTGGATCGGCACGATACGTTGCGCATACAACTGGAACGAATTCGTTTCGAGCGCCGTCTTCACGCGCCGGCTCCACTGCATGTGATACGCCTGACGGCCCGAGTTCATGTCGCGCGCATCCGCGACGTGCACGCGGTTGCGGCCGCGATCCTTCGCGACGTAGCACGCGATGTCGGCCATCTGCATCGCCTTCTCGACGCTCTCGGGCCGGCAGGCGAGATCGAGCACGCCGATGCTCACGCTGATCTTGAACGGCTCGCCTTCCCACTGGAACGTGAAGTCCTCGAGACATGCCCGGATACGCTCCGCCTTGCCGCCGTCCGGCGCGCCATTGCGGGCGGCCGGCAGCAGGATGCCGAATTCGTCGCCGCCCAGCCGGCCGAACACGTCGTCGTCGTCGAGACAGCGCGCGAACACCGCCGTCGCGTCGCGCAGCAGCGCATCGCCGGCCGCGTGCCCGCACACGTCGTTGACTTCCTTGAAGCCGTCGAGGTCGAGCACCAGCAACATTCCGCCACCGCGCTGCGCCAGCGCGTCGCCCAGGCGCCGCTCGAACGCCGTGCGGTTGATGAGGCCGGTCAGCGCGTCGTGCGACGCCTGCCACGTCAGCTTCTCGATCAACTGGTATTCGCGCGTCATGTCGCGCAGGATCAGCACGTAGCCCACGCAGCGGCCGGCGGCGTTGTCCATCTTCGACAGCGACGCGCGCACGGACACCGCCGAGCCGCACACGCGGATCAGGTCGAGATCGCGGGTGAAGGTGTGGTCGCCGCTGTTGCTGAGCGACGCGAGCAGCTTGATCGACATGCCGGTCGACGTGTCGATCAGGTCCAGCACGTCGTTGATCGGTTTGCCGACGCACAGCCGCGACGACGCGCCGAGCAGCTGTTCGGCCGCCGGATTGACGGTCTCGATGCTGCGCGTGAGGCCGATCGTGACGATCGCATCGGCGACCGAGCGCAGCGCGGCTTCGGCGAACGCCTGGCTCCGGTCGAGTTCGGTCTGCATCGACACCTGCTGGCGTTGCGCGCGGCTCGCCCATCGCACCGACAGCAGGATGATCAGCAGCGACGCCACGACGTACGGCAGGAACAATTGAATGACGGCCGAGCGGAATTCGGCGCTCAGCTCGGCGGAGAAGCGCTTCGGCAGCGGTTCGATGCGCGAATTGAGATCCCAGATCGCGCGGTTCAGGCGGCTCGTGCGCCGGACGTCGTCCGCGTGCACGGACTCGCGCAGTGCGTTGGCGATCGCCCGCAGGTCGACCAGTTGCCGGTCCGCGTCCTCCCAGTATTGCAACGCGGCGTTCAGGCGCGCGAAGCTGCTCAGGATCGGATAGAACCACACCACCGCCGCCGCATCGACGGGATTGATGCCCGCCTCGATCAGCGCCCGGCGCGCCACGCCGTGGTCCGGCGGCACGCTCGTCATCGCGCGGCGCGCGACGCCCAGGAACGCGAGGGTCCGGTCGACCGCCCGGTAATCGTCGAACAATTTTTCGTCGCCGGTCTGCCCGTAGCGGCTCAGCAGGATGATTTCGTCCTTCTGCGCCTTCGACCAGCTGCTTTCGCCACCGACGTACACGCGCAACGACATGATCACGATCAGGCTGACGGCGACGAACCCGGCCAGCGCGCCGATCACGACGACGATCGGCAGAATGCCGAGCGCCGGACTCCATGGCCACACGTGAAACGAGCTGCGCTGACTCTGGAGCTTCGAAATGTTTTCCATACCTGAATGACTGCTTTTCTGATTCTTCTCGATGCACCGGCCTGCCGCGTCGATGCGCGTCCTGCGTTCAGGCCTCTCCCCCTTCCATGCTCGCGACGCGCTGGCGCTCATGCAGGCGCGCCGGCACGACGCGCCGGCGACTAGGTCGTCCGGATACGTCGCGACAACCCGGCACCCGCATTCGTACCCGCATCGATCGCGAGGATGCGGCGCGTTTCGTCGCGGATGACCCGATGGCAGTCGCAGCCCTGCCGTTCGAGACCGTCGAGATCCGTCAGCACGACGGCACCGCGATGCTGATGGATCAGGCCGAGTTCGTGGAGCTGCCGCGTGGTATCGGTGACGGTCTCGCGACGCACGCCCAGCATCTGGCCCAGCATGCCGTGGGTGACCGGAATCTCGATGCTGCGCGAGCGCTCGTAGGCGATCAGCAGCCAGCGGCTCAATTGATGACGCATCACGTGATGGCGGCTGCAGAACATGACCTGCGACGCCTGGGACAGCACCAGCTGCATCCGCACGAAGACCTGCCGGCGGATCGCCGCCGATGCGTCGCACGCGTCGGCGAAACGGTGCGCATACAGCCGATACGCGAACCCGCCGCGATAGACGACGACGCGGCGCTGCATCGCGCTGCCGATGACGTCGTCGCACACGAGGCCTTCGCGGCCGATTTCCGTCACGCCGAGCGTCGTCTTGCCGCCCGCCGTGTATTGCAGGGAAATTCCCGCGGTCACCGGAAAATAGACGGCCTCCAGATCGTCGCCGGCATCGCACAGCACCTGGCCGGTCTTGAGATTCGAAAGCATCAAATGAGGCGCCAATTCCGAACGGCTGATTCCGTCGAGCGCAGACAGGAAATGATTGGCACCAAGTGCATGCGGCAACTCGATGACGTTGTTGGCCTGATCTCTCACGGCGCACCTCGTACGTTGTATCCCTGCCCCTCGGCCACCGAACCTTTCTGCTGTTTTCACCGCACCGGTTTAACGGTTTTTTCCGCCTTATCATCGCGGTGACATTGAGCAAAAAGGTATCACGCAGCCCAACCGTTCGCGACACTCCGCGCTCGTTACATGAAGTAATTTGACAGTTCGGTTCGCCATCCGAAGATACTTGCACCATCAATCAAAAATCCACGATTTAAACTTGTTCCGTATAAGGCGGATTGCTCGATGGATCATTGGAAATGACGGGGGAATGCCAATACGGGGTAATGCGATTTACTCGGAAAATTAAAATCATTCTCGAATCGAAAAGAATGCGGGAAACGTGGGCTATCGCACACTTTTCGCGCGACATGTTTGGGAGCCGTGGCGGCGCGCACTCGGAAACCGGTGCTAGCGCGCCGATGCCGCGGCCCTGCCCGCGTCGAGCGATGCGGCCCGCGATGCATCCGGCGGATCCGAGAAATTGCGCCGCCGCAATTGGGCGATCTGCGCATCGTGCACGTCGGGCGCAAGCTGCTGCGCGTCGAGCCGGTCGCGTTCGGCCGCATAGTCGCGATAGCGTGCTTGCCACGCGTCGTCGTCCTGCTGCATCCGCACGACGCGCGCGGCAACATCGGCACCGAGCTGCGCGCGCAGCGCATCGGGCGTTGCGCGCTGGCCGTCGAGCCTCGCAACCGTTGCAATCGCGTCGCGTTGTCGCGACGCGCGCTCGCGTGCGTCGCGCTCGCCGGGCGGCAGCGCCTGGTCGAGCGCGGCAAGGCGCGCGCGCTTTTGCGCATCGCCGAGCGTCGGATCGCGCGCGATCCTGATCCGGTCGAGGTCGTCGCCCTGCCGCCGGACATCCGCGTCGAAGAACGGCGTGCTCCAGTCGCCGAGCCAGCGGCGCGCGAGTGCCGCGCGCCGCTCGAGCTCGCCCGCGATCGCGTCCGGATCGAGACCGGCGCCGGCCTGCATCGCGCCCGGCTGCGTATCGAACGCGGCGAGGCACGCGCGATAGCGCGGCCACACGTCGAGCGCGTCGCGGCGGGCCGCCGCGCCGATCGGTTGCGCGTCGATCTCGCGCGCGACCAGCGCATCGAGCGCCATGGGCGTCAGGTCATGCTGCGCAAGCAAAAAGTAATCGAAGAATTCCCGCACCGCGCGCACTTTCGCGAGGTGCCCGTCCGGCGCGACCGGCAGACTCGGTGCACGCGTGCCTGCAAGCGATGCCGGCAACGCGACATCGGATGCGACAAGCATCGGCTGCGCCGCCGCACCGCGCGGCGCGGCACGGCTGGGCGGCGGCGCAGCCGCGACAGCCGGCGACGCAGCCTGACGACCAAACACGTGCCACGCGGCGGCGACGGCGATCGCCCCGGTCGCGCCGTACAACACGGCGCGGGACAGCGCGGTCCGGACTTTCATCGCTCAGACGCCCCGCAGCTTCAGCCGGTTCGCCTGCACGCGCAGCGTGGCGACCGGGTCTTCCGCATACGCGCCGCGAATGCCGAGCAACTGATTGATCGCGTCGAAGTGATTCCAGCGATAGCGCGTCGAGATCACCGTGCCGAACAGCGAACTGCAGGTCGACGTGAAACCGTCGTTCGGGCCCGCGCCGGCCAGCGCCATGATGTTGCCGGCCGTCAGGAACACGAGCGTCGACGGATCCAGCACGTTCGCCGGATCGATGACCGGAATCACGCTGGTGTCGACCGCGCCGGTCACGATGCCGAGCAGCGACACCGGCTGATACGCAGCCCCGCTCCACGAGTACAGCAGATGCACGTTGCCGCCGATCGTCTCGACCGGTGCGCCGGTACCGCATGCACCGGCGCCAAGCCCCGGGCTCGGAAACAGCTGGTTGAACCGCGCGGCATAGGTCGTGCTCAGTGCGTTGAGCGCGGCGATGGCGTCCTGATTGGTGTTGTGTGTGTTGCTGGTGAGGATCCCGAACAGGTTCAGCAACGCGCCGAACACCGGCGTCGACAGGCCGGTCGGGTCCAGCTTCAGCGCGCCCAGCACGAAGTCGGCGAATTGCGAGCCGCGATGCGGCGTCGCGATCGTCGTGACCGACGCGACGAGCGCCGGTGCGACCGACGCCACGTAGCGCGACGTCAACCCGCCCTGGCTGTGGCCGATCAGGTTCACCTTGGCCGCACCCGTCACCGCGAGCACTTGCTTCACGTAGGCCAGCAACTGCTCGCCGCGCCCGTTCGGGCCGAGGTCGCTCTGGAAGCCGGAGAGGTCGGCGACGTAGACGGTCGCACCATGCCGCTGAAGGTCAGCCTGGATGCCGTACCAGTACGGCAGGATGCCGAAATAATCGTCCGTTCCGGTCAGCCCGTGCACGAGGATGATCGGATAACGGGTCGCCGCGTAGTCGTCGACCGCCGTCTGCGCACCGGCCTGCGCCGGACCCAGCACGACGCACGCGAGCAGCACGATTCGAGCGATGAACCCCGCGCGCACGCGCGACACGCATCGCGCCGCCACGGCGCGCAGGACCGTCGCGACGCCCTGCACGGCGATATCGGCGCGACGACGCGGCGCGATACGCCGGTTGATGTCGATGTCATGCATTCTCACTCTCCCATACGGCATGCGCGGCCACGCGCCGCTGCCACGCGATGAACAGCGGCGCGCCGACGACTTCGAGCGCCGTGAAGCCGACGAACGGCGGCCACGGCAACCCGAGCGCCACGAGCGACATCAGCCGCCCGACGCCGCCGAGAAAAATCATCATCCACAGCGTCGCGAACAGCCGTCCCTGCCGCTCGATCCGCGGGATCACCGAAAACGCCGCGAGCCCGAGCCCGAACCACACGCCCGCATAGAAACGCAGGTTGCCGTCCAGCGTCGCGTCGGCCGGCAGCGCGATGCCGAGCGACGCGTACAGCGGATCGCGAATGCCCATCATCCCGAGCACGCCGGTGATCGTCGGAACCAGCGCAAGCACGGCGGTCGCCGCCTGGAGCGCGCGTTTGCTCATTCGAATTCTCCTTGCGTCATCGATAAAAAATGCCCAGCACCTGAATGCTCGTCGACTCCGGCATCGCACCGAAGCGGCTCCACGACGGGCCGCCCTGATGCAGCCACTGCAGCGCGACGTCGAACCGGTCGAAGCGCCGCCGCATTTCGAGCCAGTATTGCCGGCCGCCGCCGAGATCGGCCTGCACGAAACCCGACAGGTCGAGGCGCCGAACGCCGACGTTGCGC
The DNA here is from genome assembly GCF_902833195.1 of Burkholderia sp. BCC1638. NCBI lineage: Bacteria > Pseudomonadati > Pseudomonadota > Betaproteobacteria > Burkholderiales > Burkholderiaceae > Burkholderia > Burkholderia sp. BCC1638. The sequence continues at coordinate 26,410 of NZ_CADFEC010000028.1, read as the reverse complement.
CATGCCGCCATCACGAACACGCCGTGACGGGTCTGCAGTTCCTGTGCGGCGATCGACGTCTGCACCGCGCTGCCCCATGCCATCGGGTTCGCGCGCTGCAACGACCGCCATTGCGCCGCGTCCGCGCCACCGCCGTTGCTCTGGAATTCGGCGGTCAGCGAAAGATCGACCGGCAGCGTCCACGTCGCGCCTATCGACGAACTGCTGCGGAACGCGCGATCGTCGGCCGCGCCGGTGGCACGCGCGATCAACGAGCGCCGGTAGCCGCCCGTCCATTCGACGTATGCGACCACCGAGTTGCCGAGCAGCACGCTCAGATTCTGGCCGAACTGCGGCGCCTGCCCGCTTTCGCCGTAGACGATCCATTGCGGCTGGATCGCCGCGCTGAGCCGCTGGCTTGCGACGAGCATCCAGCGATCGACGCCGTTGGTGCGCTGCAGGTCGGACGCCGCGGCCGGGTCGCCCGGCACGCTGCGGCGCTCGAGCCGCGGCGACAGCAGCGCCGCGAGCGAGCCCGTGTCCCACACCCGCTGTGCGCGCAGCCCGACCGTGCCGAGCCGGTTCGTGTGCCGGCTGTCCGGATCGGGCGGCACGTCGAGGCTCACCGCGCCAGCGCGGAAGAAGTCGGTCGGGTTGTAGCCGATCGCCGCGCCGAGCCGCTCGTTCACGCGGCCTGCGTCGACGACGAATGCCGGCGACGCGCGCCAGCTCGCATACGCTTCCTTCACGAGCGTCACGTCGCGCGACGACGTGCGCGATGTGCCGAGCGGATCGAACCGGTCGAAGCGCATGGAGAAATGCGCGGCGAACGACGGCGTCAGCCACTGCCCGTACTCGAACTCGATCGACAACTGGTTGCGGCCGGCCTCGCCGCCGTCGCGATAGCGGCTCGCACGCAGCGCGTCCTGCACGTTCAGCTTCCACGGCTTCGCGGTGTCGGGCGGCGTCGCGGCCGGCTGGTCGGCCAGCGCGAGCGCCGCGGCATCGGCTTCGTCGACGCCGGCCGTGCCTCCCGTCCCGTCCGCCCCGCCCGCATCCGCCGCGTGCACGCACGCCGGCAGCAACGCAAACGCGACCGCCGCGATCCGGCCTCGGCGTCGCACCGTCATTGCGCCTGGAAGCGAGACAGGTAGTCGCGCTGCAGCCATGCATCGGGAATGTCGCGCCACGCGTAGTCGGAAAAGCGCATGACCGTGACCCAGTTGCTGTCGAGCCCGTCGATGATGACGGTCTCGGTCGGCCGCTCGACGCCGAGCTGCATCGTGTAGCGGCGATAGAACGCGGTCTTCAGCAGGCGGTCGCTTTCCGAATAGAAGCGCGCCTTCAGCGGTCGGTTGTTCGCCGCGTCGATCCAGATCTCGATGCGGCGATACGTGAGCCCCTCGCCGTGGCCGGTGAGCGCGAGGCGGTACGCGCGGCGCGTCTGCCGATCGCCGTCGACGATGTCCTCCACGCCCTTCAGCTCGGCCGTATAGTCGTGCGCGAGATTGACCGTCACGACGTCGCCGTTCGCGGCCTGGCCGAGCAGCCGCTGGTCCGGTGAGATCCGCACGCTCGCCTGGTTCGCCGGGTCGTAGAACCACAAGTCGTTGCCGTTCTTCAGCATCAGCTTGCCCGTGTCGCGCGCCGGCGCGACGAAGCGCACCAGCGTGCGGAACGCGCCGCCGGGCGCGTCCGGCTTCGAATGGATCGACAGCGTATTGCCGTCGACCTGCTTGCCGGAGCGGTACTCGACGAGCGTCGCGGTCAGCACGAACGATTTCTCCGGCGTGCGGATCGCGTCGCTCGCCGCGAGCAGCTTCTGCGGATTGGGCGTCGGCTGCGCGTGCGCGACGCCGGTCAGGAACGAAAGACTCAGACAGCATGAAACGAACAGGCGACGCACGAGCGCTCTCCCGAAAGTGAAGTGAACGAAAAACGCGGCAGCCGGGCGACATCACACATGCCGCAGCGCATCGACGATCGACAGCCGCGCCGCGTGCCGCGACGGCAGCCACGCGGACAGCCCGGCCACGCACGCGAGCCCGACGAACGTGACGGCGATGGTTCGCCACTCGCCCCACACGCGCACCGTCAACGCGACGGCGTCGATTCGCGCGGGCGGTGTCCACGCGAGCCCGCTGTGATTGACGATCGAGGCGATCGCAAGCGCGACCAGCACGCCGAGCGACGCGCCGGCCACGCCGAGCAGCGCGCCCTCGCAGACGAACAGCCGCTGGATGCCGCCGCGCCGCATGCCCATCGCGCGCAGCGTGCCGATCTCGACGGTGCGCTCGATGATCGCGGTGCTCATCGTGTTGCTGATCACGAACAGCACGATCGCGCTGATCAGCACGAACACGAAGCCGAAGATCACCGAGAACATCCGGTTGGTCTGGTCGTAGAACGGGTTCAGCGTCGCGAAATCGACGACGTCGAGCGGCTGGCCGTCGAAGCCGCCGTGCAGCAGTTGCTCGATGCGCGCCCGCGCCGCGGGCAGATCGGCCGTGCGCGCGAGCTGGATCTCGATCGCGGTCGCGCGCGGCGCGGCGCCGCCGTAGACGAGCCGCTGCGCCTGCGGCAGGCGCACCGCGAGATATACGTCGTCGAGCTCCTTCACGCCCTGCTGGTCGGCCTTCACGACCGAGAAGCGGCCGACGTTCGGCGCACCGCCCGCGCTCGCGGTCAGCACTTCGACATGGGTCGCGCCGTCGGCGGCCGGCCGCGTGCCGGCCTCGGCCTGCGCGAGCGCGAGCACGTCGGGAGGCGCGCTCGCAGCCGGACCGTCGGCGGCCGGCTCGGCCGGGCCCGGCGGCGCATCATGGCAATCCGGCACGCGCAGCGGTGCGCACAGGTGCAGCACGCGCGCGACGCCAAGGCCGACGATCGCCGCGTCGTCGGCGCTGCCGCGCAACGCGAACGCACGCGGCCGCAGCGGGAACCCGTACGCGTTCCATTGCTGCATCCGGTACTGGTCGTCCGGAATCGCGCCGAAGCCCATCACGGTGCGCGACACGCCGGCCGCAAAGTTGCCGGCGATCCCGCCGAACTGCAGCGTCGGCGTGACGACCTGCAGCAGCGGCACGAGTTGCGGATCGCGCCGCAGTCGTTCGATCAGCGCCGGGTAATCGCGAATCCCGTATGCAGCCGGGTCGCCCGTACCGTACAGGAAATAGCCCTGACGCTGGATCTGCAGGTGGCCGCTGCGCTGCACGAAGTCGGTCTGCAGGCCGAGCGTGATGTCGCGGCTGAAGCCGCCGAACAGCAGGATCGCGCTGACGCCGACGATCATCGCGAGCAGCGTGGTGAGCGAGCGCCGGCGGTTACGCTGCAGATTGCGCAGCGCGAGCATCAGCGTATGGGTCATCGGCACACCTCCTGCGTCGCCGTGTCGCCGCCGGCCCGTTCGTGGCCGACGATGCGGCCGTCGAGAATCCGGATCACCTCGTCGGCCACCTTCACCACGTGCGGATCGTGCGACGACACGATGAACGACACGTCGCGCTCGCGCTGGATCGTGCGCATCAGTTCGATGATCGCGTGCCCGGTCGCGCTGTCGAGGTTCGCGGTGGGTTCGTCCGCGAGGACCATCGCGGGCTCGGCCGCGAGCGCGCGCGCGATCGCGACACGCTGGCGCTGGCCGCCCGACAGCTGGCTCGGCCGGTGCCGCGCCTTGTCGGCCAGGCCGACCGCGTCGAGCAGGTCGCGCACCCGCGCGGCGCGGCGCGCCGGCGCCCAGCCTGACATCAGCAGCGGATACTCGACGTTTTCGTAGGCGGACAGCACCGGCAGCAGGTTGAAGGTCTGGAACACGTGGCCGACATGGCGCGCGCGAAAATCGGACAACGCATCGTCGGACAGCGACGCCGTGTCGTGACCGGCTATCGTCACGCGCCCGCTGTCGGGGCGGTCGATGCAACCGATCAGGTTCAGCAGCGTCGTCTTGCCGCTACCCGACGGGCCGCTCAGCACGGTGAAGCGGCCCGCGTCGAGCGTCGCCGACACGTCGGCGAGACCGGTCACGCGCACGCTGTCGAGCAGGTACGTCTTCGACAGGTGTTCGACATGCACGAGGCTCACGACGCACCTCCCGCGCGCACCGCATGCACCGGCGCCGCCTTCGACGCATCCGCGCCGGCGCCGCCGGACACGGCCGGCAACGCGCGTATCAGCCGCCGCAACTGCAGCCGGTACGCGAAATGCTCGACCTCGATCACGTGCCGCGGCGTGCGATGGAATGCGATGCCGCCGCTCCAGTCCGAGCGGCCGCGCCGGATCAGCCGGTCGATGCGTGCGGCCTTGCGCGGCGCCGTGTCGCGCGCATGCAGATAGCGGGCGAGCAATTGCGCCTGATAGTCCATCAGCGGCCAGTTGCCGGTCGACGTCTGGAACAGCCCGATGAAGAACAGATCGCGATGCTGCGCGTCGAACAGGTTCAGATACAGCGACGGTTGCTGCTTGCGCCATTGCAGGTGTGCCTGGTCGATGAACGGAAAGCTCGGCTGGTAGCCGGTCGCGTACACGATCACGTCGATCGGCTCCTCGCTGCCGTCGACGAACGCGACACGATCGCCCTTCAGTTCGCGCACGTCCGGCCGCGCGTCGAGATCGCCGTGACCGAGGTGATAGAACAGCGTCGAGTTGATGATGAAATGCGATTCGAACAGCTTGTGGTCGGGCTTGCGCAGCCCGTAGTGCTCCGGCTGTCCGGCCGTCGTCAGGCGCAGCAGCCGTTCGCCGAAAAAGCGCCGCGCCCAGAGCGGCATGCGCAGCCGCAGCGGCCACTCCGCCCACTCGTCCGCCGGCATCCCGAACAGGAATTTCGGCCAGTAGTAGTAGCCGCGGCGCGTGCTGTGGAATACCGCGCTCGCATGATGCGACGCCTCGACCGCGATGTCGCAGCCGGAATTGCCGGCGCCGACCACGAGCACGCGCTTGCCGTCGAAGATCTCCGGTGTGCGGTACTGCGACGAATGAAGCTGCAGCCCGTCGAAATGCCCCGGATAGTCCGGCAGTTGCGGATGCGACAGATGCCCGTTGCAGACGATCACGCCGCGATAGGTCCGCACTTCGCCGCGATCGAGTTCGACGCGCCACTGCGTGCCGCCCTGCACCGGCGCGATCTCGAGCACCGAACGGCCGAATTCGATCCGGTCGTACACGCCGAAGCGCCGCGCGTACGCGCGCAGATACGCGAGCGCCTGGTCGCCGCGCGCGTAGGTCGGATAGTCGTCGGGGATCGGAAAGTCGGTGTATTCGGAAAACCGCTTCGAGCTGATCATGTGGATCGAGCGATATACCGCGCCGCTCGGCCGTCCGTAGTACCAGTTGCCGCCGACGTCGTCCTCGCGCTCGATCACGTCGAAGCCGATGCCGGCCGCGAGCAGGTTCTTCGCGGCGGTGATGCCCGCCGCGCCCGCGCCGATGATGCAGTACCGCGCGCCGTCGTTGCGCTCCGTCATGTTGAGCCTCCTCTTCCCGTTCAAATGGCCGACGCCGCCGCGGCCTGCGTGTCGGTCGCGCCGGCAAGCCGTGCGCCGTACAGGTCGGCGATCGATGCGCCCGCGCGATCGGCGATCGCGAAGCGGTCGTTCGGATAACGCAGCAGCATGTCGGCATCGCCGGCGTGCGCGGCGCCGAACACGATGCGACCGATGCGCCATGCGCGCGGCGGCTCGCCGTCGGCGGGCCACGCGCCGAGCAGCACGCGCAACACGTTTTCCAGGTGATTGACCGGCAGCCACAGCTGCGGACACGGCACGCGCCCCTCATCCCCCTGCACGCCCCATAGCGCGGCGGGGTCGGCGGCTTTCGCCTGGGCGATGCCGCCGCTCCATCGCGCCTCGGGCAACAGGTCGTCGCGCCAGCTCGCCCGTGCGGACCGCTGGATCGTGTCGTCTTCGGTTTCGCGCGGCAGCGGAACGGTCATGCCGCCGGGCGGATGACCGCGGTACACGAACGTCGCATCGAGCAGCGCGCGGCCGGCGAGCGACGCGCAGCGCACCGTCACGTGCCAGCCGTCGTCCACCGCGCGACCGCTCGCGTCGGTGTCGAGCGCGAGATCGCCGTGACCGTCGAGCGCATCGGCGAGCGCGTCGAGCGCGATCGTGATGTCGACGGCTTCGTGCAGGCACGCCCGCTCGCCGCCGGGCGGCGCGACCCAGTCGGCCGCGACGCGCGCGTGCTCGAGCAACAGCGACGCCGGCACGGCCGCGCGGCCGTCGAAGCGGAATGCATGCGTATAAGGTGCGCCCGCGGTGCGGTAGCGCGTCGAGAAGCACGTGAACGGCCGGAAGCGTCGTGGCTCACCCGCGTGATGCCGGCGCGTCGCGAGTTCGCCAAGGTTCGGCAAGCCGTCGACCGCGTCGAATCCGCGCAGCTGGATCGGCGTCAGCGCGCGGCCAACCGCCCCCATGTACATCGGTTCGCCGCTGCCGCGGGTCGCCAGCGTTGTCGGTGTCGCGAGTTCCGCGAGCCAGTGGCGCACGCCTTCGTCGATCCGCATCGGCGTCACGTAGCGCCGCGTGACGGCGAGGTTCGTGATCATCCCGACGCCGTCCCAGGTCGGCCACGCGATCGTCTTCACGACGCGCGCGCCGGCGTCGCGCCGCGCCCACCAGCCGAGCCGCGCCAGCGCCTCGTTCGCGGCCGCATAGTCGGTCTCGCCGGTCATTCCGCCCCAGCGGCCGGTCAGCGAGCCGACGTTGACGAAGCAGCCCACGCGCGGGCGGTCACGCACCGCCGCGTAGAGATTGAGGAAGCCGAGCACCTTCACGCGTACGGTGTCGATGAATTCATCGGCGCGCTTGCGCGGCAATCGCACCGGCTGGTCGATGCCCGCGTTGTGGATCACGCCGCGCAGCCGGTCGCCGAAGGCGTCGCACAGCGTCCGCACGGCTTGCGCGTCGGTCACGTCGCATACGCGGTAGTGCACCGGCAGGCCAAGCGCGGCCGCCGCATCGAGCGACGCCTTCAGTTCGCGGCGGCGTTCGAGCTGCCGCAGTGCATGCCGGATCGCCTTCGGCGACCGCTCCGGCGTCGCCTGGCGCAGTTGCTCGAGCCCGTAGCGCTTGAACCCCGCGTCGTCGAGCGCAAGCCACGGCTCGTCGCCGGCGGGCAACGTATCGCGCCCGGTGACGATCACCGTGCAGCGATGGCGTTTCGCCAGCGCGCACGCAGCCAGGAAACCGATGCCGCGCGCACCGCCCGAAAACAGCACGACGTCGCCGGGCCCCCAGTCGGGCGCCGCGTCGGCCGGCAGATCGTCGCGGGTCGCGACGAGCGTATGGCGGCGCCCGCCGCGGTGGCCGACCTCGAAGCGTCCCCAGCGATACAGTTCGCGCGCGATCAGCTGGTCGACGCGTCCCGTTTCGTCGGGCGCGATGTCGAGCACGCGCACGTTGCAGTTCGGCAATTCCTGCGGCAGCGTCTTCGCCAGGCCGGCCCACAATCCGCCGAGCGGCTGCACGAGCGTGCCATCGCCGTGACCCATCAGCCCGTCCTGCCAGGTGAGCGCCAGATAGAACAGCCGCGACGTCGACGCCTCCTGCGACCAGTCGCCGTAGCACGCCTGCAGCAGCGCGACCGTGCGGCGCAGCGGCGCTTCCCATTGATCGTGCGCGTCGAGCGAGAACGGCGCCTCGACACCGAGATCGACGATCCCGTCGAACGGCCCCGACTGCGCGACGAACGCGCTCGCGGCGGTCGCCGGATCGATGCCGTCGGCCGGCGCGAACACGCTCGGCTTCGCACAGGCGCGCGTGAGCGTCGCCACCACGCGCTCGACCGTGCGACCGAGGCCATTGACGATCGCGATCCGCTTGCCGCTCAGTTCGGCCGCCGGCAGGTCGGGCAGCGGCTCGATCTCGACCGGCCGCCATGTGAAGCGGTGCGTCGGCGTGGCGTCGGTGCATTGCGACGCTTCGTCCGCGATCGCGTCGCGCTGCAGAAAGGCCAGCACGTCCGGCGCCAGCGCTGGACCGGCGGAACGGACGGGCGTCGGCGATGCCGCATGCGCCGGTTGCCCGGCGTCGGGGGCCGGCACGGGCGCTTGCTCTTGCACTTGCGTGCCCGTGACCGGGCACACCGATGTCGGGGCAACCGGCACGCTTGCGTCCCGTCCCGTCTGCCCCCTCGACACCCGCTCACGCGATCGCGGTTTCGCGATCAACCGAATGCCGTCGCGCGGACGCAGCGAGATCGTCGCGCCGGTGTCGAGCGAATGACCGGGCACCGCGCTCAGATCGACGTGTTGCGCCACCACCGCGATCAGCACGCGTATCTGCAGCAACGCGGTCTGGTAGCCGATGCATTTGCGCATCCCGCCGCCGAACGGAAAGTACGCGTACTTGTGACGCGCCGGCGCGTACGATCCGAAGTTCTCCGGATCGAATGCGTCGGGGTTCGCCCACAGCGCCGGATGACGATGCGTGACGTACGGCGACATGAACACCGACGAGCCGGCCGGCACGTGATAGCCGCCGATCTCGTCGTCGTCGACCAGATCACGCGTGAAGCCCCAGATCGGCGGATACAGGCGCAGGATCTCGTCGACGGTCTGCACCAGGTATGGCAGGCGTTCGAGATCGGCCGCGTCGGGCGCACGGCCGCCGAGCACCGCATCGAGCTCCTCGCGCAGGCGGCGCAACACGTCCGGATGCTGCGCGAGCGCGTAGAGCCCCCACGCCATCCCGCTGCCGGTGGTTTCGTGGCCGGCGAGAAACACCGTCATCACCTCGTCGTGCACCTCGCGCTCGGTCAGCGGCGCACCCGTTTCCGGATCGCGCGCGGCGAGCAGCAGCGAGATCACGTCGCTCGTTTCGCAGCGCCCCGCGCGATGCTCGGCGACGATCGCGTCGACGATCGTGTCGATCCCGCGGCGGGCATGCGCGATCCGTCGATTGAACGGCGTCGGCATCCAGCGCGGCACGAAATCGTTCAGGTTGCCCTGCGGCATCATCGCCGCGATGCCGAAGCGCACGGCCGGCCCGACATCGTCCGCATGCCGCGAGATGTCCGCGTTGAACAGCATCAGCCCGAGCATGCGCAGGCTCACGCGCATCATTTCCTCGACGACGTCGAACGGCGCATGCGCCGGCTGCTTCAGCCAGCGCTCGACGAGCGCGAGCGCCGCATCGCCGAGCGCGGCCGTATGCGACTCGACCTGCTTGCGGTGAAACAACGGCTGCACCACGCGGCGATGACGCCGCCAGAACTCGCCGTCGGTCGTCAGCAGGCCATCGCCGAAGAACATCTTGAAGTTGTCGTAGAAGCGGCCGCGCACGTAGTTGCGGTGGTTGTCCTGCAGCACGTGCTGGACGCCGTCCGGATGCGCGAGCGCGTGCGTGAGAAACGGGCCGAGACGATTGCGCGCGATGTCGCCGTACTGCTGCTGCAGCTTCAGCAACATCGTGACGGGATTGCGCTTGTACTCCGCGAGGTTGCCCATCACGACGCTGCCGCGCGGGCCGGGCGCGAGTCGCTTCATCGTCATGCGCTCACCTGCTCGGAAGCCGCGCGGCCGGCGAGCTGCGCGTCGACCTCGCCGCGCGCGGCGAACGCACCGGTCACGCGATGCACGTAGCCGATCACAATGCCCGTCACGTCGCGCATCTGCATCAGGATCCTGCCGTCCGGGCGCACCGCGACGAACCGGTTGCCGCTGCTCGCCGGCCCCTCGAGCGCGAACGCGCGCGGCGTCACGCGCAGCGCGATCGACGCGTGGCGGTTCGACAGCTCGCAGTCGTTGCCGGCTTCGTAGATGTCGATGCGGCCGATCGACATCGGCGCCGCGAGCGGGATATAGTCGCCGGCAACGTGATCGAGCGCGGCCACGCGCGCGAGCCCGTCGAGCAGGATACTTGGCACCACGAAGCGCGAGAACACCGGATCGTCACCCGGCACATTCAGCCGGAAACGCGCCTGCTTGCCCGCGTCGCTCATGCCGGTATCGGTCGTCGACACGAACATGCCGGTCAGCCGCACCGGCGCCGCGTCGAAGTGATACGGATCGGCGACGGGCGTGAACGTCGCCATTGCCGGTTCGTGCCACACCGGCGCCGGCGCATACGCGTCGGCCAGACAAACGGTGATCTCGAAATGGGGCTTGTCGCGCACGAGCACCTGCCCGCCCGGCGCCAGCACGTCGCCGGAGATCCGCACGTGCACGTGCACCGCGTCGCCGTCGCGCGACGCGATCCGCGCATGGATGCGCTTCACGCTCGGCCGCTTCGCATCGTAGACGCGCAGGAAATGCAGGAATGCCGCGTCCGCGAAGCCGACGACCTTGAGCCCCGGCACGAGCCGCAGCGCGGCCTCGGCGGCCACCTCGGGCACGAAGGTCCCCGGCAGCGTCGGAAAACCGTTGACGACGTGATGCTGCAGATACGCGTCGCGTTCGAGGTCGAACACGCGCTCGAACGTCACGCTGTCGTCGGTGCGCGCGAGTTCCGCGCCGAGATAGAAATCCGGATCGCGCGATGCGTCGGCGGCGGCCGGCGCGCTTTCGCCAAGATCGAAGTAACCGGGCAGGTGCGTCTCGATCGCGCGCCGCTCGGCCTCGCCGAGATGCACGGACATCGCCGCGCGCTCGCCGAGACCGAGCTCGCGCATGAAGTGATGCTGTCCTTCCGCGGTGCGCATGCTCGTGAACAATCCGCTCTTCTCGAGAAACGCGCGCGTGACCGGATTCGCGCCGAGCCCGACCGAGCGCCACAGCGTCCAGCCGATCGTGAATTCGTCGTGACCGAGCGCCGCGCGGTGATACGACGCCTGCGTGTTCAGGAAGTCGTTGCCCGACGCGTAGTCGGTTTCGCCCGCCTGCCCGGTCAGCCCGATGAACGAGCCGAAGTTGCACCACAGGCGCGGCTGCCGTGTGCCGAACGCGTCGCGCAAATTCCAGTAGCCGCGCACCTTGATGTCGCGCACCGCGACGAAATCGTCCAGCGACTTCACGCTCACCGACGCCGAACGGTTCAGCCCGGCCGCGTTGACCAGCAGGTCCACGCGCGGCTCGCGCGCGAGAATCGTGTCGATGGCCGCCTTCACGCTGTCGGGATCGAGCACGTCGGCGCGCAGGTAGGTCACGCGATGCGCGCCGCAGAACGCGCGCATCGCCTCGATGTTCATGCACGCCGTGCGCGCGTCGCCACGCCGCTCGAAGGCGCGGATGATCTCCGGCAACGGCCGTTCCGGATGCCGCGCATTCTGCTGGCGGATGTAGTCCGGGCGGCTCTTCGCGAACGTTTCGTCGTCCATCGCGAGCAGGTCCGCGTCAATCGCGTCCAGCGCACTGCTGCCGATCAGATACAGCGTCGGACGCACGTGCGCGGCCAGCGTTTTCATCAGTTCGCCGGTGATCCCGCGCGCACCGCCGACCGCAACGACGACCGAATCCTGACCGAGCGACAGCCGCTCGTCCGCGCGCAGTTCGCCCGCATCCGCGATCACGCGCGGCGTGCGGCGACGACCGCCGCCCAACGCGACGACCGGCAGCCAGTGACGTGCACCGCTTTCGCGCTCGGCATCGCGCAGCGCGTCGGGCAGCGCGCGCGTATCGGTCAGCACGGCAACCGGGCGCGCTTCCGGCATCTCGATCGCGAGTGCCTTCACGAGGCCCGTGAACAGGCCGGCATCCGGATGCGGCACGTCGCCGGCGAGCGCGTCGAGCAGCAATGCGATGAAGGTGCCGCCGCGCTCGAGTGCCGCATGGCAGCGCTTGACCGCGAGGAACGCCAGGTCGTGCAGTGCGAGCCGCTCGGGCGTGGCCGGCGCGGCGGCGCCCGTGGCGAGCGTGCCGGCGTCGAGCGACGTGAGCACGCGCACGTGGCCGATATCGTCGGGCACGATGTCGAGCGCCGCTGCGTCGATCCGCTCGATCCAGTGCCAGCCCGGCCGGTGCGCGGCGAACGGCCGCGTCGACAGCACCACGCAGCCGGGGCCCGGATTCGCCTGGGCGGCCAGCGCGTCCGGCATGTCGGTCACGATCACGCAGCGCGGCGCGATGAACGGCGTCGACCGGCCCGCCGGCCGCCACGGCGCATCGCGCCATTCGATCCGGTAACGCGCGACGCCGAGCGGTTCGCCGTCGGCCGCGACGCCGGTCCGGCGCAACGTGCCCGGTATCAAGGTGCCGGGTTCAACGGGTGCGGCCGCAACGGTCGTCGATGCGGCCGGTTCGACGGACGCAGCGACCGGAGCCGCCTCATGTGTCGGCGGCACAGGCCGTGCCTCGCGATCCGGCTCGCGCGGCGTGGCCCGTTCGCATGCAACATGCAGCGCGTAGCGCGCACGATCGCCGCCGCCGTCTCGCGTGAGCGTCGTGCCGGCTTCGTGCGCGACGATCGCACGCAGCACGTCGATCGCCGAATCGGCACCCGCATACGTGACCGCGCGCCCCATCGCGTCGCGCGGCGCGGCCGGTTCGACCGCGGCCCGCGCGTCGTCGCCGCCGACCACCGCGAGCACCGGCAGCCCTTCCGTGTGCGCACGCCGCACCGTCGTGACCGCGAACAGCACGATGCCCTCCGCGAGCGGCAGCCCGAATGCCGGGCGCACTTCTTCCGCCGAGTTGCCGTTGATGCCGCCGACGATCGCCATGTCGAGTTCGCCGCTGCACAGGAAGCGCTCGGCCGCCTCGAACGCGGCCAGCGTCGACGCATGGCCCGCGTCGACCGTCATGTTCATGCCGTGCAGGTCGTGATAGTTGGCGACGCGCGCGGGGATCACGTTCGGCATCATCCCCGGAAACGAATTCTCGGTCGTCGGCGCGACGAGCCGCTTCGTCGCCGCGCGCAATGCCTCCAGCACGCGCTCGGTTGCCGCGCGTTCGTCCGGCCGCGTCGCGTCGAGCACCGCGGTCGCGATGTCGTCCAGATAACAGCGGCTCGCGTAAAGCGCCGCATTGCGCGTCGGCCCCATGTGCCCCATCACGAGGCCGATCGTGTCCGCGTGCTCGCGCCAGAATGCGCCGAGGCGTTCGCGCAGGTCGTGCGCCGCGTCGAGTGCCATCAGCTGGCAGCGATCGAGCGCGCGAAGCACCGCCGGCGGCATCTTCACGCGCGCGAAGCTCGGCAACGGGTAGCCGATCCCGAAGCTCGCGTCGGGCGCGCGGCCTTCGCCGCGCAGCCACGCGGCAACCTGGGCGTCGTCGTCGAGGCCCGGAAACTTCGCGGACCAGCCGACGATCGCGAGCGGCTCGCGAGCGAACCGGCCGCTCGCTTCGCCAGCGGGCAGATCCGCGCGGTATTCCGACACGATCAGGTGGCCGTTCGTGCCGCCGAAGCCGAACCCCGACACCGCCGCGACGCGTGCCGAATCGCGCCGGACCGGCCACGATACCGGCGCCACCGGAATCCGCAAGTTCGTGCCGGCGATGTCGAATTCCGGCGGCGGCTCGCTGAAGCGGTGCTGCGGCGGGATCACCTGATGCCGCAACCCGAGCAGCACCTGAATCACCGACACGACACCGGCCGCCCAGCCCGTATGCCCGACCAGCGACTTGTTCGACGTCACCTGCACCGGGCGGTCGCGCCGGATCGCGTCGCGCAGGCTCTGGAACTCGGCGAGATCGCCGGCCGGCGTGCCAGTTGCATGCGCAACCACCCAGTCGACGTCGGCCGGCACCGTCGCGGTGCGCGCATACGCGCGGTCGATCGCGATGCGCTGGCCGGCCGAGTTCGGCGCGTAGATCGCCTTGCCCTTGCCGTCGGACGACGAGCCGAACGATTTCAGCACGCCGAGGATGCGATCGCCGTCGGCGCGCGCCCGCGCGACGCGCTTCAGGATCACGACGCCCGCGCCGTCCGCGAACAGCACGCCGTCGCAGTTGCGGTCGAGCGGCCGCACTTCGCCGCTGCGCGACAGGCCATGCAGCTTCGAGAACAGGATCGAGCCGCGCGGCGCGAGCGCGAACGCGCCGCCGCATGCGACCACGTCCTGCTTGCCGAGCAGCAGTGCCTTGATCCCGAGATCGATCGAATACAGCGACGACGAGCACGCGGTGTCGACCATCATGCATTGCGCGTCGTCCGGCAGCACGCCCTTCATCGCGTTCAGGCCGACCCGGTGCGGGAAGAACGATGCGAGATCACCGGCGCCGCGCGCATAGCGCGCACTGAGCACCGCATCGAGCGCGGCCACGCGGCGCTCGCGCTCGGCCGCGTCCATGCCCGCCTCGATCAGCACCGCGTTCAGGCGCTCGCGCGCGGCGGCCAGCACCATCCCTTCCTCGAGATGCTGGCTGCCGTCCGCCGTGTAGCCGACGAGGAACGCCACGCGATCGGCATCGCGCAGCGTCACGCCGTCGAGCGACTGGCATAACGCGTGACGCAGCCACAACGTCGTCAGCTCGCGCGGCGCGGTGCCCGCGTCGAGCTCGGCGCGCACCGTCGGGCACGGGTCGAAATGCTCGATGAAGACCGAGCGCGACTGATAGCTCTTGTCCTCCGCCGACGTGTCGGGCGAATAGAACGAGCGGTAATCCCAGCGATCGGGCGGTACGTTGCCGAACAGCTCGGGGCCGTCGAGCAGCGCGCGCCAGAATGCGTCCGGGTCGCTCGCGCCGGGCAATGCGAGACCCATGCCGACCACGGCGATGTCGTCACTGTCCGGCGCGTCGTCGGGCGATGCGGCGGGTCGACCGGTCAGCAACGAGGCCGGTTGCTGACCGGTCTTTGCAGGAGCCGTCGGCACGGCAGCGGGCACGGTCTCGCTCGCGGCACGCTCCGCGCTCGCCCATTCCGCGCGCGGCGACAGCCCCTCGCTGCACAGCGACAGCCCGCCGTCCGCGACGACCACTTGACCGGTGATCCAGCGCGCCGCGTCCGAGGCGAGAAACACGACGAGATCGGCGAGGTCTTCCGCCCGTGCGAGCCGCTTCAGCGGCGTCGCCGCGATGCTCGAACGCTTCGTGTTCTCCGGGTCCGGAAACTGCGCGGCGACGTCGCCGTCGATCAGCGTCGACGATGCGCCGTTCACGCGAATGTCGCGGCCCGCGTATTCGACCGCGAGATAGCGCGTCAGCGATTCGAGCGCCGCCTTCGCGGTGCCGACGACCAGATAGTTCGCAGGCACGAGCGTCGCGCCCACCGACGACACGTTGACGATCGCCCCGCCGCCCGAGCGCGCCATCAGCGCCGCGGCTCGACGCGCGCACCAGAACGCGCCCTTCAGGTTGGTGTCGAGCGCGCGATCGAAATGCTCGGCGCCGATCTCGTCGACGCCGAGCAGCGCACCGGACGCCGCATTGTTGACGAGCACGTCGAGTCGGCCGTAGCGCCGTTCGATCTCGTCGAACATCCGGTCGACCTGCGCCTGCTGCGCGACCGACGCGCGGATCACGTCGACGGTCGCGCCGAGCGCGCGCAGTTCGTCGGCCGTCTGCTTCGACGCGTCGAGCGAGTGGAAGAAATTCAGGATCACGTGCGCGCCCTGCTCGGCGAAACGCCTGCAGATCGCCTTGCCCACGTTTTTCGCACCGCCCGTCACGAGAACGAGCTTGCCGCGCATGCTGGTATTCGACATGGATCGCCTGCCTATCGAGAACTTGTCATTACGGGCAGGGCCCCCCTGCCGACCAACGTTTGAGCCAACGGCCGTCAAGCGACTGCTTTTCCCTGGTTCTCGTAGACGAAATCGACGATCTGCCCCATCGCCTTGAAATCGCCGCTGCGGAAATTGGCCGGCAGCGGCGGCAGCGCGTAGCGCGCGGTAATGCGCTGGATGATCTCCGTCTGCTTGACCGAGTCGATGCCGAGTTCGGCTTCGAGCTCGATCGTTTCGGAGAACACCTCGGCCGGATATTCCATCGCTTGCGCGTAGATATCGACGAGCTCCGCGAACAGCCGATCGCGCGGCACGTGTGCGGGCTTCGCCGCCGCGAGCGGCTCGTGCGGCATCGACGGCGACGGTACCGCCGTCAGTGTCGGCGCGGCCACGGCGACCGCCGCAAGACGCGGCGCGGCCGCACCGGACGGCTCGGCCTGCGGCGCGAATGCGGCGACCGTCGGTGCCGCGGCCGGCACGGCGCCGGCCGATGCCGTGCTCGCCGCATCGAACGCGTGACGCAGCTCGCCCTTGAGCCAGTCGACGATGTGCGGCCCGCGCGCAAGCCAGAACGCGTCGAACCCGGAGCCGGCGTTGCCGATGCGAATATCGTCCTTCATGATGTTGTCCTCCTGAAAATAACGGGTGATTGTCGTGACGACGCTCGATTCCTCTGCTGCGTTCGACGGGCCGCCGAACGTCCTGACCGTGCCGGGTCCCGCGATGCGCACGACGATGCGCGCCAGCGCGTTGAGCGCGCCGCATTCGACATAGCGTCCGATGCCGTCCGCGCACGCGGCGCGAATCGCATCCGCGAACCGCACCGGCAGCACGAAGTGCGACGCGAGCCGCGCGCCCGGATCGTCGGCGCCGCTGTAGCGGCGGCCGAGGATCGGCGAATACACGGGAATCGCGAGCGGGCCATGCCGATACGCGGCAAGACGCGCGGCGAACTGCTCGCGCGCGCCGGCGAGATCGGGGTGATGAAAGCCATACGGAGACCTGAGCGTCTGCGCGGCGACGCCGCGTGCCGCACAGGCCGCGACGAAGCGCTCCAGCGCATCGCGCGGACCGGACACGACGGTCTGCGACGGATGGTTCTCGACCGCAACGCACACGTTGCGCATCGCATGCGTGACGGCGCTCGCGTCGATCAGCTCGCGCGTCGCGTCGGCACCCGCGGAGATCGCCGCCATCATCCCGTCGGGCGGCGCCGCCGCCTGCAACGACACGATCCGGTCGCAGACGATCCGCGCACCCTGCTCGATCGAATACATGCCGCCGCACACCAGCGCCGCGATCTCGCCGAAGCTGTGTCCGATCAGCACGTCCGGCACCACGCCGTGCGCACGCAGCACGCCGAACATCGCGACCGATGCGCCGTAGATTCCGAGCTGCAGCAGATCGGGCGCTTCATGCAGCCATGCATCGAGCCCGGCATCGTCGCGCCACAGCGCGCCCGTCAGCGGGCGGCCCAGGCGCTCGCTCGCGACCGCGTCGAGCATGTCGAGAGTCTGCCGCACGCTCCCGTGTTCACGTGCGAGCTGCCGCAGCGCGCCCGCATAGAACGCACCCTGCCCCGGGAACAGGAACGCGCATCCGCGCGCCTGCGCGCCGCGCGCGTGCGGCCCGGCGTCGTTCAACCCGCGTCGTTCCATAATCCCAATCTCCCAAGGCTCTCGGCCAGCTTCAGTCTCGCGATCCGCCATTTCGACACCGCGAGCACGCGCTGCCGCCGCGCATCCGCGAGCGCCGACTGGGCATTCAGCAATTCCGTGAACGTGCCGACGCCGGCCTTGTAGCGGCCACGCGCGATGTCGAGCGAATGCAGTGCGGTGTCCAGCAGATGCCGCGAGTTGTCCAGGTTCGTCGTGTCGGTCTGCAGGCTCTGATAGCTCTTCCATACGTCGAGCGACACCTTGAGTTCAGTGTTGCGCACGTCGGCTTCCTGCGCGTCCGCCTGCGCCTTCGCCTCGGCGACGCGGTAGCCCGACGCGAACCCTTCGAACAGCGGAATCGAGATCTGGATGCCGATCGAGTTGCTGTGACTGCTCTGCAACTGGAGAAACGATGCCTGCTGCTGGTATGACGGGTTGTTGCGCGCGAGGCTGCCCATCAGCGAAACGGTCGGCAGCGACTGCGCGCGCACCGCGCGCACTTCGTCGCGCGCCGCTTCGAGCTTTTCGCGCGCGGCGATCAGTTTCGGGTGATGGCGCTTCGCTTCGGCGATCAGGTCGGCGACGCCGCGCGTGAAGTCGTCGCGATCGGGCGACGGTTCCGCGTCCGCGATGCGCAGCGGCGTATCGGCGTCGGCGCCGAGCGTGGTCGCGAGCGTGCCGATCGCGTTCTGCAAGTCGCCTTCCGCGCTCACGCGATCGAGCAGCGCCTTGCGGTAGGTGGTCTGCGCCTGCAATGCATCGCCGAGCGTGCCAGCGCCGCCGTCGTGCCGCGCGCTCGCCTCGGCCAGGCTTTCCTGCGCCGCGTGCTCGACCGCCTGCGCGGCGGCGAGCGCCGCCTGCGCGTCGCGCAGCGCGTAGAACGCCTGCGCCGCATCGTAGAAGACGCTCTGCAGCGCATCGTCGTGCGCCGCGTTCGCCGCGCGCAGC
Source organism: Burkholderia sp. BCC1638 (assembly GCF_902833195.1). Classification (NCBI taxonomy): domain Bacteria; kingdom Pseudomonadati; phylum Pseudomonadota; class Betaproteobacteria; order Burkholderiales; family Burkholderiaceae; genus Burkholderia; species Burkholderia sp. BCC1638. Next base: position 8,282 of record NZ_CADFEC010000028.1, on the reverse strand, counting down.
AGCGCGCGCGCACGGTCGAGCGTCGCGCCGCGCTTGCCGAAATCGAACAGCACCCAGCTCAGGTTGAGCATGCCGTAGCGGCTGGTGCTGCGCTGGTCCTGCGAGTAGCCGCCGCTGTAGTTCGTCGTCAGGTTGTCGCGCTCGATACCCGCCGTCGCATTGAGCGTCGGCCAGTACGCGGCCTTCGACACGCCGACCTCCGCCGCCGCCGCGCGCGCATCCGACCACGTGCGACTCAGCTGCGGATGCGAGCAGATCGCGAGCAGGATCGCGTCCTCGAGCGCGAGCGGCCGCTCGTCGACATGCCGCGCGCCGCATGCCGTGGCCGACGCCATCGACCCGGACGGCGTGGCCGCGACATCATTGCGCGTGCCGTAGACGTCGAGCATCTGCGCGCATGCCGTCGGCACGAACGCAGCGAGCGCGACGACAGCCAGCACGGTAGCGAGTGGACGCTTCATCGCTCAACGCCCCGCGACCGGTTCCGCGGCGCCGGCGTCATGCGTCGTCGGTGCCGCCGGCGCGCCGGCGGACGTCCTTGCCGCCGTCGCCGTGCGCATCGCGGCGGTCGACTGGTCGAGCACGACCTTGCCGCCCTGCAGCATGATGACGCGCTGCGCCGACGCGATCGTCTCCGGCCTGTGCGCAACGATCAGCCGCGTCATCGCGAGTTGCGTGACGGCCGCATTGACCTGCATCTCGCGCTGAATGTCGAGATGGCTCGTCGCCTCGTCGAGCACGAGAATGCCCGGCCGCTTGTACAGCGCGCGCGCAAGCAGCACGCGCTGCTTCTGCCCGCCGGACAGCACCGTGCCCATGTCGCCGACCAGCGTGTTGTAGCCCATCGGCATCGCGGCGATGTCGTCGTGCACGGCGGCGATGCGTGCGCATTCGGCGACCCAGCGCGGGTCCGCATCCGGATCGAAGAAGCTGATGTTGTCCGCGATCGAGCCCGCGAACAGCACGTCGTCCTGCAACACGGTGCCGACGAGCCCGCGCAACCGCTCGGTGCCGAGCCGGCCGACCTCGAGCCCGCCGATCCGCACCGTGCCGCCCGTCGGCTCGTGGATGCCGAGCAGCACGCCGATCAGCGTCGTCTTGCCGCAACCCGACGGCCCGACGATCGCGACCGACTCGCCCGCCGCGATCTTCGCGCTCACGCCGTCGAGCACCAGCGGCTCGCCGTCCGCGTAGCGGAACGACAGCCCGTCGATCTCGATGCTCGCGTCGAGCGCATCGGCCTCGCCCGGCACGCTGCGCAGGCTCGCGTCCGGCTCGCTTTCCGCGAACACGATGTCGGCCAGCCGCTCGCCCTGGAGCTGCAGCATCCTCACTTCGAAATACTTGTCGATCAGGCTGCCGACCCGGCTGTCGAACTGGTTCTTGTACGCGTTGAACGCCATCAGCACGCCGACCGTGAACTGGCCGTCCATCACCATGCGCGCGCCGAGCCAGATGATCAGCACGTTCTCGATGCCGAACAGCAGGCCGTTGAGCTGCTGGTAGAAGATCTGCAGCTTCTGCACGTGCAGGCTCGCATTGACCTGCTCGACCAGCAGCGTGATCCAGCTCGCGCGGCGCTCCGTCTGGCGGTTGAACAGCTTGATCGTCTTCACGCCGCGCACTGTTTCGAGGAAATGGCTTTGCTGCTTGGCCGCGTGCACGATCTGGTCCTCGGTCGCGCGCCGCAACGGGCCGTACCACAGCCACCGGACGAGCGCATACAGCGCCATCGTCGCCAGCGCGACGAACCCGAGCACGCGGCTGTAGACGAACATCATCGCGAGCGTGACGATCGTCATCAGCCCGTCGATCACCGCGCCGAGAAACGACGTCGTCAGCGTCTGCTGGATCGTATCGATCGAACCGAAGCGCGACACGACATCGCCGAGATGGCGTCGCTCGTAATAGCGCACCGGCAGGCTCAGCAGGTGCGTAAACACGTTCGCGCGCCACTGGATGTTCAGCGTGACGCCGACGTACATCAGCGCCCACGCGCGAATCGTGCCGGTCGCCTGCTGCATCAGCAGCAACAGGCCGAAGCCGAGCGCCAGTACCGTCAGCAGATCGCGATCGGCGCTGACGATCACTTCGTCGATCACCCACTGCAGGAAGAATGGCTGCACCAGCATGAAGACTTCGAGCGCGATGGCGAGCGCGAGGATCTGCGCCAGCGAGCGCGACAGCCCGGACACCGGGCCCAGCAGCTCGCGCAGCTTCACCGCCGGACGCGCCGCGCGCGGCGCGAATCCGGCGGCCGGCCACAATTCGAGCGCGACGCCGGTAAACGCACGCGACACTTCGGCGAGCGGCACCTTGCGAATACCGTGCGACGGATCGTGAATCGTCGCGCTCTTGCCGTTCACTTCCTTCAGCACGACGAAGTGGTTGAAATTCCAATGCAGAAGGCATGGCAGGCGAAGCTGGCCGAGCTGCGCCATGTCCAGCTTCACCGCGCGCGTGCCGAGCGAGAGTCGCTGCGCGACTTCGATCACGCGCCCGAGTCCCGCGCCCTTCAGCGATACGGGGAATTGTCCGCGCAGCGTCGCGAGATCCACGTGATGGCCGTGATAGCCGGCCACCATCGCGAGACACGCGAGCCCGCATTCCGCGGCTTCGGTCTGCAGGATCATCGGCAGCCGGCGGCCGAGGCCGAACGAGAGTCGATCGAGTAATGCCATGCGCGACCTCGTCAGAGTTTGCCGGTCAGGCTGTAAAGCGGCTCGAGCACCCACTCGTACAGGCGCCTGCGCTCCTGCAGGATGTCTGCCTGCAGCGTCATGCCGGCCTGCAACGGTTGCCGCGCGCCATACGCGGTGACGTGCTGCGCATCGAGCGCGACGATCACGCGATAGAAGGTCGCGTCGCGCCCCTCGCCCGGCGTCGCCGCCGGGCCGCCATCGTTCGCGAGTTCGGCCGCCGACAGCGCCGTGCGCGCGATCGACACGACCACGGCACGATACTGGCCGAACTTCTGATACGGGAACGCCTGATAGCGGATCAGCACCGGCTCGCCGACCCGCACGAAGCCGATCGCCGTGCTCGGCACGAACAGATGCGCCTGCCAGCGCGCGCCACCCGGCACCACGCTCGCGAGCGGCCGGGACGTATCGACCGACTGGCCGACGTCGGCGATCGCCGCCGTCACGACACCCGTTTCCGGCGCGGTGACGACGATCCGGCGCTTCGCCTCGCTTTCGATCAGGTTCTGGTCGACGTCGATCACGTTGCGATCGATCTGCGCGAGCTGGTTCTGCTGCTTGAGGTCGAGGCCGGCCAGCTGGTTGTTCGCTTCCGTCAGCGACTGCGCCGTCGACGCGCGCTCGCGCAGCAGCCCGTTCAGCTTCGACTGCTGGTCGAGCAGGTCGGCCTCGCGCTGCTGCGCCTGATCCTTCGAAATGTAGTCCTGGGCCAGCAGGCCGCGATACCGTTTCGCGCCGTCGGCCGCGATCGACGTGCGCAACCGCTGCGCCGAAAGCTGATCGTCGATCTGCGCAAGCTCGCCACGCAGGCTCGCGATCTTCGCGCGCACCGTCGCGCGTTCGTCCTGCTGCAGGCTGCGCGTCTTGTCCATTTCCGTAAGCAGCGACGCCTTGCGTTGCCGCGCCTGCGCGATCAGCGCGGCCTGCGTCGCGCCTTCCGCCGCGCTTTGCAGGTCGGTGGACACCGTATAAAGCGTCTGCCCGCGCGCGACGTGCTGCCCTTCCTTCACGTCGCGCTCGACGACGATGCCCGGCTGCAACGCATAGACCTTCACCAGCCCCGCATCCGGCATCACGACGCCGCTGACCGTCGTACGACGCGTGTAGGTGCCGAACGCGAAGAACAGCAGCACGCATGCGGCCATCACGCACGCGGCCACCGCCAGCAGCGTCAGCGGCACGGGGCGCACCAGCACGATCTCGCCCAGCGCGCCGGCGCGCTGCGCCTGTTGCGCTTCGTGCCGGAAGAGAGAAGTCGGGTTCGTCAAGATACGGGATTACAGACAGTCAGTTGGGTTCGACGGATGCGTCCCGGTTGCCCGGGAAGATCGCCGCGGCGCCCCGCTCCGGTGCCGCGGCGAGCCGCGATTCACGCGATGGCGACGCAGCGCGCGCCATCGCACGGAAATCGCGTCCGGCTTACGCGTGCTGGCCGGTCAGCAGGCCGAGCAGTGCATTGCCCGTGCCGACGACAGCGGTCGTCAGTGCTTCGCCGACGTTGTAGAGCGTCTGGCCGTACAGCTCGACCACGTTGCCCAGCGTGTCGAAAATCGAGCCGCCGCTGTAGTAGCCGCCGGAAACTTGTGCGATTTCCTGTTGATTCAGTTCTTGCATTGCGTTTCTCCAGATTGAGAATGCTAGATAACCCATCTAGCGAGGCATCGAACCACGCCGCGATGGCGACGCGGATCAATATGTTAAATATGTTAAATTCATGGGCAATGCGATTGCATTGCGCTGTCACATTTCATTAACCAGCTCGACAAAACGACGCACATCGCTCCGCCCAATCGAATATCTCGAGCCACCTTTTCGCAATACTCTCGAGGTCAATCCATATTTGATAACGCATTCCGCTTTCGATATACCGTCAATTCCTGCGACACCGGCCATCCGGCTCGGCGGTTTCGATCTGCAGACGAGCGGGCGCCACAGCTCAGGCGCCACCACGGCTGGAACGCCATGAACCGTCTGAATGAAAACGATAATGAATGCCCGCCTTAGGACTGGCCGGTAACAAGCATGCGCTAAATGCCCCACCCAATCGGTCATTACCGAATGGCTGAATCACTCCCGATTTTTCTCATTGAATTTTTTACAAAATTTAATTCGACGCGCCAATGATCCGACACTTTCCGGTCGCTCTTTGTACGATACCGCACCATCGGGCAAACCCGATATCCGACGGCAATTGATTCTATTTCCACGGGGAATTACGGGCTTGAATGCCGAGATTGAATTTCCGTGGTTGATTCTGGAAAGCGGTGTCCCGGCGGCCGGACGGCCGTGTGGTCCCGTCGAATTTATATGCAAATGAAATGCATGAATGGATCGCGTGCAATGGCCTGGGTGTGCGAGCGAATGCGCGCACCGGGCCATGCAGACGGCCCGGCGCGCGGCACCGCATCACCCCGCTTTCGGCTTCGCGAGTTGATCCGCGACGGGCAGGCTGCGGATGCGCGTACCCGTCGCCGCGAATATCGCGTTGGTCAGCGCCGGCGCGACCGGCGGCAGGCCCGGCTCGCCCACGCCGCCGAGCGGCGTCGCGTAGTCGTCCGGCGCGACAAGGTGCACGCGGATTTCACGCGGCGCCTCGTTCATCCGCAACACCTGGAAGCCGTTGAAGTTGCTCTGCTCCGGGCGTCCGTCCTTGAACGTGATCTCGCCGTGCAGCGCAATGCCGAGCCCCATCACCACCGCGCCTTCGAGCTGCGAGCGCACGCGCTCCGGGTTGACCTGCGGCCCGCAGTCGATCGCAATGTCGACGCGCGGCACCGCGATCGCACCGTCCGCGCCGACCTGCACTTCGCACACGGCCGCCGTGTACGACACGAAGCTGCGATGCGCGGCAATCCCGAGCCCGTGCCCCTTCGGCAGCTTGCGCCCCCAACCGGCTTCGCGCGCGACCGTCTCGATCACGCGCCGCAGCCGTCCGGTGTCGACCGGATACAACGCCGGATCCTCGCCGTAGTTCACGTTCTTCACCGTGATGTGCGGTTCGAATCGCCGCGCCGGCCCGATCAGGTCGAGCAGGAAATCCTTCGGATCGCGGCCCGCCGCATGTGCGAGCTCGGACACGAAACTCTGAATCCCGAACGCGTGCGGAATGTTGTACACCGAACGAAACCAGCCGATCCGCGTGTGCGCTTCCGCGGCCGGATTCTCGATCCTTACGTTCCGGACTGCGAATGGAAGATCCGCGATGCCTTGCGCGAGCTCGCCCGGCTGCTCATGCACGACGCCTGCCCTGAAAGTCGACTGGATCGAAGGCGCGACCGTGCGATGCTGCCACGCGACCACCTTCCCCGCCGCGTCGAGGCCGCCTTCGAACGCCTCCAGCGACACCGCATGGAAATAGTCGTGCGCGATGTCGTCCTCGCGCGTGAACGTCAGCTTCACGGGCGCGCTGACTGCCTTCGACAGCAACGCGGCCTCCACCACGTAGTCTGGCTTCGACTTGCGGCCGAAGCCGCCGCCGAGCAGCGTCACGTTGACCGTTACCCGCTCGGTCGGCAACGCGAGCGCCTTCGCGATCTCGTCGCGCGTGGTCTGCGGCGCCTGCGTGCAGGTCCACACCTCGCAGCGGCCGTCGGCCACGCGCGCGACTGCCGCCGGCGGCTCCATCGTCGCGTGCGCGAGATGCGGAACGTAGTACGTCGCGCGCACCCGCTTCGCGGCGCCCGCGAGCGCCGCGGCCGTATCGCCGTCGTTGCGGATCACGTCGCCCGGCTGCGCGGCCGCCGCTTCGAGCGTCTTGCGGTAGGCGGCCGAATCGTAGCCTGCATGCGGCCCGTGCTTCCAGTCGATCTTCAACTGCGCGCGCGCCTGGATGGCCGTCCACGTGTCGCGCGCGATCACGGCAACGCCACCGAGCGGCTGGAACCCGGACGGCAGCGGTGCCGACGCGAGCTGCACGACCTTGACGACACCCGGCAGCTTCTCCGCGGCGGATGCGTCGAACGACGTGACCGTATCGCCATAAACCGGCGGACGTGCGACCACCGCATACAGCATGCCGTCGAGCCGCGTGTCGATCCCGTAGCGCGCGCGGCCGCCGACGATGTCGCGTCCGTCGATCAACGCCGTCTTGCCCTTGCCGATATAGCGGAATTCGGCCGGCGCCTTCAACGGCACGCTCTTCGGATCGGGCACCGGCAGCGCGGCTGCCTTGGCGGCCAGTTCGCCGAAGCCGAGCTTGCGTCCGGTTTTCGTATCGACGACCTCGTGGACCGCCGCCTTCACCTGACGCACGTCGACGCCCCACGTCGCCGCGGCGGCCTGCTCGAGCATCGTGCGCGCAGCGGCGCCCGCGCGACGCAGCGCCGCGAAACTCTGGCGCAGGCTGCGCGAGCCGTCGGTGTTCTGGTTGCCGTAGCGCGGCTCGTCGCCGACCGCCTGCGCGACCTTCACGCGCGCCCAATCCGCGCCCAGTTCATCGGCGACCACGAGCGCGACGCTCGTGCGTACGCCCTGCCCCATCTCGGAGCGGATGCAGGTCACCGTGACCGTGCCGTCCGGCGCGATCGCGACGAACAGGTTCGGATCGTCGCGCAATCCGTGCGGCATGCCCGCGCCGCCGTACTGCGGATTCGAGCTGACCGGCGGCTGCACCGGCGCGGCCGCGCGCGCGAGCGACGGCACACCGAACGCGAGCAGCAGCCCGCCGGCGGCGAAGCCGAGCAGCAATGCGCGGCGGCTTTCGTTGTGGACGGAGAGTTCCGGCGCGTTCATGCGGCACCTCCACGGCGCACCGCCAGCCGGATCGCCGCGCGAATGCGCGTATAGGTGCCGCAGCGGCAGATGTTGCCGGACATCGCGTCGTCGATGTCGGCATCGCTCGGGTGAGGATTGGTCTTCAGCAGCGAGGCGGCCTGCATGATCTGTCCGGACTGACAGTAGCCGCATTGCGCAACGTTCAGTTCCTGCCAGGCTTGCTGCAGCGGGTGGGTCAGGTCGGTCGACAATCCTTCGATCGTCGTCACGCGCTTGCCGGCGGCGACCGCGACGGGCGTGATGCACGCGCGGATCGCTTCACCGTCGAGATGCACGGTGCATGCGCCGCACAGCGCCATCCCGCAGCCGAACTTGGTTCCCGTGTGACCGAGGACGTCGCGCAGATACCAGAGCAACGGCATGTCGGGGTTGCCGTCGAAATGCTGTTCGCTACCGTTGACGGTCAGCGTGATCATCGTTCATCTCCTGTTGGCGGCGCCGCGTCGCGCGGGCGTCGTGTGGGGATTTGAACGGCGCTGGGCACATTCCGAACGACCAGGTGGGCCTGACGCCGTTTCGTTTCCGGATTGCATCGGGTGGCGATGCAATCGCGGCGATGGTGCCGTCTGGTTGCCCGTGCAACGGTTCGGCGGGATTCGGACGATTGCGCGTATGCGGGGATCGCCGCAGGTATTATCAGACGAATTCGCGATTGTCGTCGGGTGGGGTGATTCAGGGGGGTGCCCCTATGTGTTTCGTCAAGCGGTAGGGGCTGACTTGGGTTGGTAAATGGTGCCGTCGCGCAGCATGGCGAACAGGACGTCACAGCGTCGCCGTGCGAGCGCGATGAGCGCTTGGTTGTGGCGC
>NZ_CADFEC010000027.1:0-80681 GCF_902833195.1 Burkholderia sp. BCC1638 | reverse complement strand
ACGCCCTTCACGGCTTCCCCTTCGCAACCGAGACTCCCCGTACCCTAAAATGCAGCTTCCTTTAACGACCATCCAGCTCCAAGTACTCCGCTCCCGCCAGGCTCCTTTTGGTTTTGGAAAGTACTCATGCATGCATCGCACACGTGCGCCGCTTTCGCGCTAAAGTGGTGCCCGACCGCCACCCTCAGCCGCCGTTCTGATGCTTACGCTCTCGCCCGCCGCCGCCCGCGCGCTGCATCTCGCCGCGCAGGGCCTGCTGACCCCGCCCCGCCGCAAGGCCACCAAGGCCGACGTGCTCGACACGATCCGCCGGATGGCGCAGTTGCAGATCGATACCATTCACGTCGTCGCGCGCAGCCCGTATCTCGTGCTGTTCAGCCGCCTCGGCGACTTCGCCCCGCAGTGGCTCGACGAGCATCTCGCCGAGGCGCGCCTGTTCGAATACTGGTCGCACGAGGCGTGCTTCCTGCCGATCGAGCAATTCGGGCTGATGCGCTACAAGATGCTCGATCCGTCGGGAATGGGCTGGAAATACGCGGCCGAATGGCACGAGCAGAATCGCGCGGACATCGACCGCATGCTCGCGCGGATTCGCGACGAAGGGCCGGTGCGGTCGGCGGATTTCATTCGCGAAGACGGCGCGAAGGGCAACGGATGGTGGGACCGCAAGCCCGAGAAAAAACACCTGGAGGTGCTGTTCACGACCGGCGACCTGATGGTGTCGGAACGCCGCAACTTTCAGCGGATCTACGACGTGCGCGAGCGCGTGCTGCCCGACTGGGACGATGCGCGCGACCTGCCGCCGCGCGACGCGGTGCTGCCCGCGCTGCTCGACTGCACGTGCCGCGCGCTCGGCATCGTGCGCGCGGACTGGGTGGCCGATTACTACCGGCTGCCGCGCCGTTCGTACCGCGCGGAGCTCGAGCGGCTCGCGGAGGCGGGCGAGCTGATTCCGGTGGAGATCGCGGACTGGAAGGAGCCCGCCTACGTGCATCGCTCGCTCGAGGCGCTGCTGCCGGCCGCCGCGGACGATACGCTGCGCTCGACCGTCACGACGCTGCTGTCGCCGTTCGATCCGGTGGTGTGGGACCGGCGGCGCGCGTCGACGCTATTCGGGTTCGACTACACGATCGAGTGCTATACGCCCGCGCACAAGCGGCGCTACGGCTATTTCTGCCTGCCGGTGCTGCATCGCGGCCGGCTGATCGGGCGCGTCGACGCGAAAGCGCATCGCGCGCTCGGCACGTTCGAATTGAAGGCGGTGCATGTCGAGCCGGGCGTGCGGTTCGGCACGGGGCTCGCGGCCGACGTCGCGAAGGCCGTGAAACGGCTGGCGGCGTGGCATGGCACGCCGGAGGTGACGGTCGCGCACGCGCCGCCCGAATTGTCGAAGGCGCTGGCCGGCGCGTAACGCCGGCGAAACGGCGACGCGCGTGCCGCTTGCGATTGCGCGGCGGCGCGCCCGTCTCCCGCCACCAGCCACGACTCAGTCGCGCAGCTTGCGAAAGCGCGGGGTGCCGTCCGGCAGGTTCTCGTTGAACATCGCTTCCGGACGCACCCACAGGCCGCGCGCATGCGGCCACAGATGCTCGTACACGACCACCGATTCCTCGGTTTCGGAATGACGGGCGACGCCGATGTAGCGATACAGCCCGCCCTTGTAGTGACGATGCGTGGCGAGTTGTTCGGCTTCCTGTTCGGTCATGATCTGTTTCCCTTCGGCAAAAACGAAAGCGCGTATTGTATGCGCTCGCCGCGCGTCAGCGTTTCGCGTAGATGTCGGGGCGGCGAATCTCCATCAGCCGCTCGGGATTCGCGGACGGCCCGAAGCCGACCGGCCGATACAGTTCGTGCGCGTCGGTCGTCACGAGCATGATGCGGCGCAGGCTCCGCACCATCGGCTGCGCGAATACGTGGTCGATCAGCGCGCGGCCATAGCCGTTGCCGCGGTCGGCCGGCAATACGAAGACGTCGCACAGGTACGCGAACGTCGCGTGGTCGGTCACGAGCCGCGCGAACCCGACGAGCCGGTCGCCCACATACGCGCCGAAGCACAGCGAGCCGTCGATCGCGCGCTCGACGACATCGCGCGGAATCCCCTGCGACCAGTACGCATCGCGATGCAGGAAATCGAAGATCGCGTCGATGTCGAGTTCGCGCTTGTCGGTGGAAAATCTCAGCGTGGCGGGAGTGGCTGCGGGCACGTCGGCTCTCCGGTCGGTCGGGGGCGGAGCAGCAACGATAGCGCGGTGCGGGGTGGGCGACAAGCGACGCCGAGCCGACATGTACAACAATCCGTACAGAAAATGCGCCCATGTTATACTTGTACAATTTCAAGTACAAGTTGAGCAAATCATGCGTACCATTCACTTTTCGGATGCCCGCGGCAATCTGAAGACGGTCATCGACCAGGTTGTCGACGACGCTGACGTGACGCTCATCACTCGTCGCGACGCGCCGAACGCAGTCATCATGTCGCAGGAATACTACGACAGCCTGATGGAGACAGTTCATCTGCTCCGCTCCCCGGCCAACGTCGCTCATCTCGAACGCTCGATCGCGCAACTGCGCAAGGGCAAGACGAAAGAGCACAAGCTGGCGGGGGACGATGAATGAGCGTACGCCGCGTGCTCTTTACTTCCGACGCGTGGGACGACTACGTTTATTGGCAAGGGCCGGACCGCAAGACACTCAAGCGCATCAACCAGCTCATTCGCGAAGCCCAACGGACGCCGTTCGAAGGCATCGGCAAACCTGAGCCGCTGAAGGCCAATCTGTCCGGGTTCTGGTCGCGCCGCATCGACGATACGAACCGTCTGGTCTATGAAGCGGACGATCTTCAGATCAGCATCGTGTCCTGCCGCTACCATTACGCGTAGTGCCAATCCCGCCTCCGTCCCCGCCGCCGCTTATGAAGCCGGCAACGCCCGATCGGTCTTGCAGCGCTTCAACGGGAGCGGCCGGGCCACCACGATCCGCGTCACCTCGCGGGTGCGCGGGTCGATTTCCAGGTCAAGGCATGCGCAGCCGTAACCGTGCATCCCCTCGTTGGTGACGACCCAGCCGCGCGACACCCCCGGCGTCTGCTCGACCATCCCGCCTCGCCCCGGGCACATCCGGCTCGATTCGGTGATATCGTCACCGGCTCCATGAACTCGCCGCATCGCTTCATGCCCTATCGACTCATCGCGTTCGACTTCGACGGCACGCTCGCCGATTCGCTCGACTGCTTTCTCGCGGCGCTGACGGAAGCGTCGCGCATGCACGGCTTTCGCGACGCGACGCCCGAACTGCGTCCGGCGCTGCGCGGCATGTCGGCGCGCGAGATCATCCGCGCGCTCGAGGTGCCGATGTGGAAAGTGCCGCGCGTGACGCTCGACATGCGCCGGCTGATGCGGCCGCGCATCGCGCACGTGAAGCTTTTTCCCGGCGTCGACACGACCTTCGACGCGCTCGCCGCGCGCGGCATCCGCATCGCGATCGCGACGTCGAACAGCGAGGACATCGTCCGTGACCGGCTCGGCCCGCATGCGAGCCGATGCGTCGATACGTTCGCGTGCGGCATTCCGCTGTTCGGCAAGGCACGCCGGCTGCGCGCGCTCGTGCGCGAAGCGGGCATGCAGCCCGACGACGTGCTGTATGTCGGCGACGAAATCCGCGACGCCGACGCGGCACGCCGCGCGCGGATCGCCTTCCAGGGCGTCGCATGGGGTTACACAGCCGCCGATGCGTTGCAGGCGCATTGCGCGACGCCGTTGCTGCCGCATCTCGACGCATTGCTCGATCGCGTGTAAGGACGCATCGCGCGTTCGATGCGACGCGTCTCGTCGCGAAATAATCGACGCGTTTCCTGCGCAAGACGATGAAACGCCGATGACACGCGCACGCAAAAATTGCCGCCACGATGCGCGCGACAGGTACGCCCTACCTGCCCGCTCACGCCCGCACCGATTCGTCTTACCATCCGTTACACAAACCACAGCGCGGTTGCACCTGCTACCTGAGCGCTCTCCTAGAATCAGTCGGGCCGGGAAACATTTCGAACGCCGCCGCGGCAGAGCGGCCATCGAATCCGGCCCGGGCGCGCCCGGTCTCTCGCACAGCTGCGGATCATCCGATCCGCCCGTTAATCAGAGCCCCGATAGAAAGGAGGTCCCATGAACCGCTTTCCCCACATCTCGCGCCTTGCATTGTCTGCCGCTGGCCTGCTTCTCGTCGCCGTGACGGCGACCGCGCAAACCGCGCAACCGGCGCCGTCCGCACCGGCCGCACCGGCCGCCGCCACGCAAACGCGCATCCACGAAGCCGACCAGGCTTTCATCACCGACGGCACGAAGACCGTGTCGACGCAGCACGACGCCGCGCGCATCGCCAATTCGCGCACGTCGGACAGCCAGGTGAAGGCGTTCGCGCAGCGCGTGTCGACCGACGATGAGAAGATCATCCAGGCGATGCGCGCGGCCAGCCCGCGCGGCGTCGACGTGCCGGCCAACGATCCCGACACGGCCGTGCTGGACAGCATCAAGAACCTGCGCGGCGCGGAATTCGACAAGGCATACATCGAGCAAGTCGCGCTCGCCGGCCAGCAAAAGACGATCTCGGCATTCCAGGCTGAAATCGCTTCGGGCCGCGACACGAAGCTGAAGGAAGTCGCACGTCAGGCGCTGCCGATCCTGCAGGCGCACTACGCGGACGCGCAGAAGCTTGCGCAGCGTCACCACCTCGCATCGGCGCAGTAACGCGATGTCCCGCCGCGCATCGCGCGCGGCGCCCCGCTTCCCCCCTCGTCGCGTCGCCGTCCCCTTCCGGCGGCGCGACGCCAGCGGCACCCGGTTCGCGTCAAGTCGCGAGCTTCGCCCGCAACCGCTCGCGCACGTCGGGCCATTCGTCGTCGATGATGCTGAAGCGCACCGAATTGCGCTTGCGGCCGTCGGGCATGATCCGCTCGTGTCGCACGATCCCTTCCTGCTTCGCGCCGAGCCGCAGAATCGCCGCGCGTGACTTCTCGTTCAGTTCGTCGGTCGTGAACTGCACGCGCACGCAGTGCAGCGCGTCGAACGCGTACGAGAGCAGCAGCCATTTCGCTTCGGTATTCGCGCGCGTGCGCTGCGCCGATTCGCTCAGCCACGTATGACCGATCTCGAGCTTGCGATTCTTGCGGTCGATCTTCCAGAAACGCGTGCTGCCGATCGCGCGGCCCGACGCGCGATCGACGATCACGAACGGCATCACGGTGCCGGCCGCGCGACCTTGCAGCGCCGTGTCGATATAGGCGTCGACCGTGTCCTCGCCCGGCACGACTGTGACCTTCAGATTCCACAACCGGCCGTCCGCCGCCGCATCGAGCAGCGCCTGCCGGTCGGATGCCTCGAGCGGCCGCAGTACGATGCGCTCGCCGGCAAGCGTCGGTTGTTCGAGTTCGAGGGAAGATGAAGCGTCGGTCATGACGGGTTGCGTTTCCATGAAGATGACGAGGAGGCTGACCCAGCGCGCAGCGAAACGCCCATCATACGGGCAGCGCGGCGAGCCGTTGGCGAATCGCGTGCGCTTCGCCGCGCAGCGCATCGGCGAATGCGTCGACGAGCAGGCTCTTCGGCCGGTGCTCGGGCACGATCACGCTGACGCGATACGGAAACGAGCGCGTGAGCGGCCGCACGTGCAGGTCGCGCCCGACGAAATCGAGCGCGGTCAGCGGGTTGACGATCGCGGCGCCGAGCCCCTGCCGCACGAACGCGCACACCGACACGGCCGACGGCGTCTCGATGACGGAACGCGGCGCGACGCCGAGCTGCGCGAACGCCTCGTCGATCAGGATCCGGTACGGGTCGTTCAGCGACAGGCTCACGAACGGGCGATCGGCGAGATCCGCGAGATCGATCGCGCGCTGCGCGAGCAGCGGATGGCCGTCCGGCAGCACGCATACCTCGTCGACTTCGAGCAATGGCGTGAGAACCGTGCCGGCCGGCGCGATGTCGTGTTCGGTCAGCCCGAGATCGTAGCGCTGCGCGGTCAGCCACTCCTCGAGCACCGGCGACTCCTGCGTCGCGACCGACACGCTGACGCCCGCATGCGCGTCATGGAAACGCCGGCAGGCGCCGGGCAGGATCGCGTGCGAAAACGCCGGTAGCGCGATCACCGACAACTGCCCGTCGCGAAACTCGCGCAGCCGCGCGGCCGTCGCCGCGACGCGCTCGAGCCCCACATACGCGAGCCGCACGTCGTCGAACAGCGTCAGCGCGGCCATCGTCGGCCGCAAGCGCCCATGCGAGCGCTCGAACAGCGCGAAACCGATCACCTGCTCCATGCGCGCGAGCTCGCGGCTGATCGTCGGCTGCGACGTATAGAGCATCTCGGCCGCACGCGTCGTGCTGCCGGTGACCATCAGCGCGCGGAAGACCTCGATGTGCCGGTGTGTAAGCATGAGCGCCTATATCAGAAATGAATCGAATCTCTAAAAACAGGCATTTTACTGTATAGCCGTTCAGGCGCATCATTCACGCTATCCGTTCATTCGATCCGATTCTTCCGCCATGTCCCTCGATTCCCGCCAGCTCGCGGCGCTCGCGCAGCAATACGGCACCCCGCTGTGGGTGTACGACGCCGACGTCATCCGCGATCGCATCGCCCAACTGCGCCAGTTCGACGTGATCCGCTATGCGCAGAAGGCGAACTCGAACCTGCATATCCTGAAGCTGATGCGCGACGAAGGCGCGTGCGTCGACGCCGTGTCGCTCGGCGAGATCGAGCGCAGCCTTGCGGCCGGATTCAGTCCGGCAGGCGAACCGGAAGGCGTCGTATTCACGGCCGACCTGATCGACCGCCCGACGCTCGCGGCCGTGCTGAAGCACCGCGTGACCGTGAACGCCGGCTCGCTCGACATGCTCGCGCGCGTCGGCGAGCATGCGCCCGGCCATCGCGTATGGCTGCGCGTGAATCCCGGCTTCGGCCACGGCCACAGCAACAAGACCAACACCGGCGGCCCGCAAAGCAAGCACGGCATCTGGATCGACGACGTGCCGCGCGCGATCGAGATCGTGCGCCAGTACGGGCTGAAGCTGGTCGGCATCCACATGCATATCGGCTCGGGCGTCGACTACGGCCATCTGTCGCAGGTGTGCGACGCGATGGTCGACCTCGTCACGTCGCTCGGCCACGACATCGAAGCGATCTCCGCAGGCGGCGGGCTGTCGATTCCGTATCGCGACGGCGAGCCGCGCGTCGACGTCGGCCACTACTTCAGCCAGTGGGACGCCGCGCGCAAGCGGATCGAACGGCATCTCGGCCACGCGGTGCGCATCGAGATCGAACCGGGCCGCTTCCTCGTCGCGGAAGCCGGCACGCTCGTCACCGAAGTGCAGGCCGTGAACCGCCGGCCGAAGCACGACTTCATGCTGATCGACGCGGGCTTCAACGACCTGATGCGTCCGTCGATGTACGGCAGCTACCACGCGGTGTCCGTGCACGCGCACGACGGCGCGCTGCCCGCCGGCCGGCCGCTCGTCGACATCGCGATCGCAGGGCCGCTGTGCGAGTCCGGCGACGTGTTCACGCAGGACGCGGGCGGTGTGGTCACGCACCGCAAGCTCCCGCAGCCGCAGATCGGCGACCTGCTGTTCCTGCACGACGCGGGCGCATACGGCGCATCGATGTCCTCGAACTACAACAGCCGGCCGCTCGCGCCGGAAGTGCTCGTCGATCGCGGCACGCCGCGGCTGATCCGCCGCCGGCAGACGATCGACGAACTGCTTGCGCTCGAAACGTTCGAGTAACACGCGCATTCGCGCCGCGTTCGACGAACCGGACGCCAACGGCCAGGCTTGCCGCTACCGGCATGCCTGGCCGTTTTGTTTTTCGGCGGTTGCCCTCGGGGCAACCGCTCGACTACGCCGTAGCACCCGATGCTGCGCACCCCGTGCAACCGCAGCAGATCGCTTGCATCGTGTTCCATGCACGGAGAAAAACTTTCCATGCCACGTGGAAAGTCCATGCATTTTTGGAAGCACTTTCCTTTTTGACAAAACTAAGATTGCCCTCAGTCGTTCAGCATTTGCGTCACCCGACACGCGTCGACGATGCAGCCGATCTACCCCACTCGCAAGCCGCACGGGCACTCATGAACACGATGCTTGAATTCTTCGCCGCGCACCGCTACGCCACCGTGCGCGAACGCATGCCGTAACGCCTAGCGGCACACGGCTCGCGCCGTCTCTCGCCGCACTGTTTCCCGCTTTCCGCCCACGGCGACGCCGCCCGTCGCCGCGGACGCGCTCACCCTGAATTTTCGACAACGACGTTTCGACAACAACCCGGAGACAACCATGAAGCCCTTCACCCCGACGCTCAAGCAAGGCCTTGCTGCCGCCCTCCTCTGCGTGGTGGCCACGGCATCGCACGCGGCGGACCTGCTCGACACCGTCAAGCAGGCCGGCGTGCTGAAGATCGCGCTCGAAGGCACCTACCCGCCGTTCGACTACCGCAATGCCGAAGGACAACTCGAAGGGTTCGACGTCGACGTCGCGAAGGCGGTCGCCGCGCGGCTCGGCGTGAAGCCGCAGTTCGTCACGACCGAATGGAGCGGGATTCTCGCGGGGCTGCAGGCCGGCAAGTTCGACGTGATCGTCAACCAGGTCGCCATCACGCCGTCGCGTCAGCAGGCGCTCGACTTCAGCATGCCGTATGTGTATTCGTCCGCGCAGCTTCTGCAGCGCCAGAACGACACGCGTGCGTTCAAGTCGCTCGACGAGCTGAAGGGCAAGAAGGTCGGCGTGACGATGGGCAGCAACTACGTCGATCTCGTGAAGACCGTGCCCGCGATCGATCTGCAGGTCTATCCGGGCACACCGGAAAACCTGCGCGACCTCGCGGCGGGGCGTATCGACGCGGCGGTCAACGATCGCCTGATGCTGAGCTATCTGATCAAGAACTCGCACCTGCCGCTGCGCCCCGGTTCCGTGCTCGCCGGCGGCGAGGACCGGATGGGGATCCCGTTCCGCAAGGGCAACCCGAAGTTCGCGAAGGCGATCGACGACGCTGTCGCGTCGCTGCAGCAGGACGGCACGCTGAAGAAAATCTCGATGCAGTGGTTCGGCTCGGACACGACGAAACCGATCGCGCAATAACACAGCCGTCACGTGCCCGCGCGCATGCACGCGCGGGCCTGCCGCCATCTCGGCGGCACACGACACACAATCAGGAGACACGCGATGGAAGCACTCGATCTGGTCATTCAAACGCTGCCCGTGATGGTGAAGGGCGCGCTGCTCACGCTGAAGTTCGCGGTGGCGTCGATGGCCCTCGGCCTCGTCGTCGGGCTCGTGGTCGCGATCATGCGGATCGGCAGCAACCGGCTCGCGTCCGGTCTCGCGCAGGGCTACGTCAGCCTGATGCGCGGCACGCCGCTCCTCGTGCAGATGTTCGTCGTCTACTACGGGCTGCCCGATCTCGGCATCACGCTCGACCCGACGACCGCCGGCATCTTCACGCTGACGCTCAACGCCGGTGCGTACCTGTCGGAAAGCATGCGCGGCGCGATCCTCGGCATCGGCCGCGGACAATGGGCGGCCGCGCACAGCCTCGGCCTCACGCACGTGCAGACGCTGCGCTACATCGTCTGCCCGCAGGCGCTGCGCCTCGCGGTGCCGAGCCTCGGCAACACGCTGATCAGCCTGATCAAGGACACGTCGCTCGTGTCCGTCATCACCGTCACCGAGCTGCTGCGCTCGACGCAGGAAGTGATCGCCGCGACGTTCCAGCCGCTGCCGCTGTACCTCGCGGCCGCCGCGATCTACTGGGTGCTGAGCACGCTGCTCACGCGACTGCAGGGCCGCGTCGAGACGCGCCTCTCGCTGCCGTCCACGCATTGAGCATGCGCACCTCGTTCAACCCGAACCTCAATCACGGACAACCATGATTACGCTCGACAACGTTTCCAAGTGGTATGGCAAGCATCAGGTCCTTTCCGAATGCAGCGCGGCGGTATCGAAAGGCGAAGTGGTCGTCGTCTGCGGGCCGTCGGGCTCCGGCAAGTCGACGCTGATCAAGACGATCAACGGCCTCGAGCCGTTCCAGAAAGGCAGCATC
The DNA here is from genome assembly GCF_902833195.1 of Burkholderia sp. BCC1638. Classification (NCBI taxonomy): domain Bacteria; kingdom Pseudomonadati; phylum Pseudomonadota; class Betaproteobacteria; order Burkholderiales; family Burkholderiaceae; genus Burkholderia; species Burkholderia sp. BCC1638. The sequence continues at coordinate 70,601 of NZ_CADFEC010000027.1, read as the reverse complement.
GTCGTCGACGGAATGCGGCTCGGCGATCCCGCCGCGAAACTCGCGCAATTGCGCGCACGCGTCGGCATGGTGTTCCAGCATTTCGAGCTGTTCCCGCACCTGTCGATCACCGACAACCTGACGCTCGCGCAGGTCAAGGTGCTCGGCCGCCGCAAGGACGAAGCGATCGAGAATGCGATGAAGCTGCTCGATCGCGTCGGCCTGAGGGCGCATGCGCACAAGTATCCGGGGCAGTTGTCGGGCGGGCAGCAGCAACGCGTCGCGATTGCACGCGCGCTGTCGATGAACCCCGTCGCGATGCTGTTCGACGAGCCGACCTCCGCGCTCGATCCCGAGATGATCAACGAAGTGCTCGACGTGATGGTCGAGCTCGCGCGCGACGGCATGACGATGGTGTGCGTCACGCACGAAATGGGCTTCGCGAGGAAGGTCGCGCATCGCGTGATCTTCATGGACCAGGGCGCGGTGGTCGAGGACGCGGCGAGCGAGGCATTCTTCGCCGCGCCGCGCTCCGAACGCGCGCGCGACTTCCTCGACAAGATCCTGCACTGACCGCGCGACGGCTTCGCTCCGATTTGACCGACTTTCAAAGGACGACATCTTGAACCAACCGCACTCGACCGACACCCTGCTCGCTCACGAAGGCCGCGCGCACGGCCAGCCCGGCTCGCCGGTGAACCCGCCCGTGTATCGCCAGTCGACGCTGCTCTTTCACGGCACCGACGCGCTCGACGCGGTGCGCGGCACGCCGCTCGCGTACGGACGCCACGGCAGCCCGACCACGCGGGCGCTCGAAAAGGCGCTCGCGCGCCTCGAAGGCGCGCACGCCGCGCTGCTCACGCCGAGCGGGCTCAGCGCGATCACGACCGCGCTGCTCGCGGTGCTGAACCCCGGCGACCATCTGCTGATGGCCGACTCGGTGTACGACCCGACCCGCTCGTTCTGCGACGAGACGCTCGCGCGCCTCGGCATCGAGACGACCTATTACGATCCGTCGATCGGCGCCGGCATCGCGTCGCTGATGCGGCCGAACACGCGCGCGGTCTTTACCGAATCGCCGGGCTCGCTGACCTTCGAGGTGCAGGACATTCCCGCGATCTGCCGCGTCGCGCACCAGCACGATGCGGTCGTGCTGCTCGACAACACGTGGGGCACGCCGCTGAATTTCCGCTCGTTCTCGCATGGTGTCGACGTGTCGATTCACGCGGCGACCAAGTACATCGCCGGGCACTCCGACGTGCTGATGGGCGTGATCCTGACAACCGAGGCGCTCGCGCAGAAGGTCACGCGCTGCTACCGGCAGCTCGGCATGACCGTCAGCGGCGACGATGCATATCTCGCGCTACGCGGGCTGCGCACGCTGTCGGTACGCCTCGAACGCCACCAGCGCAACGCGCACGTGCTGACCGAATGGCTCGCGCGGCAGCCGGAAGTCGCGCAGATCCTGTATCCGGCCCGGCCGGGCGATGCCGGCCACGCGCTGTGGCAGCGCGACTTCACGGGCGCGTGCGGCTTGTTCGGCCTGGTGCTGCATCCGCAGCCCGACGATGCCGTGCGCGCACTGCTCGACGGCATGACGTGCTTCGGCATGGGCTACAGCTGGGGCGGCTTCGAAAGCCTGATCATCCCGTCGAATCCGTCGCGCCACCGTACCGCGACGCAATGGCTGGCGGCCGGCCCGCTGCTGCGCATCCACGCAGGGCTCGAGCATCCGGACGACATGATCGCCGACCTCGACGCCGGTTTCGCGAGAATGCGTGCCGCCGCGGCCGCACTCGCGGAAGCCTGAAATCCGGCACGTCACAAGCATCCCGTTTTTCTTCAACGTTCGACCACCACTGATAGCGAGGCCATCATGAAAGATACGCTGTTCATTCTCCGCCCGGGTTTCTTCAAGGACTCCGAAGGTCCGTTCTACTGCGGCGACTCGGTTGCCGTCGAAGGACTACTGAGCTTCTACCCGCAGTTGCGCGACGCCGTCGCGGTCGAGTACGTCGACGCGCCGCGGCCGCGCCAGCCGATCGTCGCGCTGATCGGCGAAGACAACCAGTCCGCGCCGGTGCTCGTGCTGGGCGACGGGCAGGCGCCGAAGGACGACGCGGTCGGGATTCGCGAACACAACGGCCGCCGCTTCATCGATTCGCCGGCCGATATCCGGCGCTACCTGTCCTCGCAATACGGCGTCGCGCACGTCGCGTAAGCACGCCGGCGCCCGTTGTCGACGGGCGCCGCCAAACGGGACGCGCGGCCTGCGCGGCCCGTTCCCCGTTCCCCCCACGCACGCCGCCGCGCGCGTGCGATGTACTCGGCCACGCGGCTCGCCGCTACCGATGGCCGCCCGGGCACCCCGCCTCCGGCCGTATGGACTTCAACGCGACGCGACACCGGATGCTGGCACACACCTGGGCCCGCCGCGACCGGCATCACCCCGGCGAACTGCAGACGGGCGCGAACGCAAATGCCGCCGGCTCGGACGGCACGTGGCGCGCGAGCCACAATGCGGCCTCGGTCCGGTTGCTCACGCCGATCTGGCGGAACAGCGCATACAGATGGTTCTTGATCGTGCCCTCCGCGACATTCAGTACACGGCAGATCTGCTTGTTCGACTTGCCTTCGGCCAGCAGCCGCAGCACCTCGCGCTGGCGCGGCGTCAGACGCTCGAATGCGCGATCGTCCCCGGCCGGCGCGCCGCCCGGGCGCGCCTGCGTCGCGCCGCCGTCGTTCGGCGGCACGTAGATCGCGCCGGCCGCGACCCGGCCGAGCGCGTCCGCGAACTCGTCGGCGCTCGCGTGCCGGTCGATGATGCCGGCCGCTCCCGCCAGCAGCGCATCGGCAATCGTGCGGCGGCACACGGCGGCCACCACGCACAGCCACGGCGCGCCGGCGAACGTCTCGTTCAGCACGCTCGGCCAGCTCGGCCGCGCGGCCTGCTCGCCGCATTCGATCGTGATCGCCTCGACCGTCCCGGGCAGCAACGCGTCGCGCAAGCGCAAAACGTCCTCGGGACGGCGGGCCGACCATACGTGCCAGTCGACATCGCGTTTACACAGTACGTCCGCCACGCCCGCGACGAATAACGGCGGGCTATCGATCATCAGAACGTTCATTGCGCGGTTTCCTCGAAATCGGGATGCTCGGTTTAGGTTTTTTTGCTTCCCTACCCGGCGTTTTTTTTACCGCTGTTTTACCCGCCGCGCACTAGGCCCGTCGCTCCGTGACGAATGGCCTAATTCATCCACGCCCCAACCCGCCGCGCATACCGATACCCGCCGCGGGCCGGCCAGGGCCGCCGGACGTGACGGACGTCATATTTGGTAAACGTCTTCAATTTCCTAACGTGAATAAAGACAACGAATTTCCGTTGTCTTCAACACGAAGAGGAGTTTATTCATGGACGCGAATTTCATCGGCTCAGTGATTAACGCTTTACCCATGGACCAAATGATCGCCGGCCCGTTAAAGGCGATGATCAGCGCGCAGACGCAGGCCGCGAAGAGCTACGCGGATTTCCTGATGCAGGTCTGCATCCAGGGCGGCAAGGCCGTGGCCGTCCAGTTCGACTACGACGAGACGCTGGTGGACGAAAGCGGCGTGTCGAAGGGCGTCGTGCAGAAGACGATGCGCATCCCGCTGCTCGCGGCGATCGTCCACCCGATCATCGCGATCGAGGAAGGCACGATCGACTTTGAGATGGAGATCACGCAATCGGAGAAGTCGTCGTCGTCGACCGAGGCCGGCGGCGAATTCCAGGCGAAGTTCGGCTGGGGGCCGATCAGCGTCAGCGTGTCCGGGCGCGTGTCGCACAAGGCGGAGCAGACGCGCAGCACCGACACGCGCGCGAAATATTCGATCCATACGCAGGTGAAGCGCCAGTCGCCGCCCGAAGCGCTGATGCGCGTGATCGACTTCCTGACCGAAGCCGCGACCAAGCCGGTCGTCACGGAAGGCAACGCGAAGGCCGTGAAGCCGCTGCCGGCGACGCCGACCGACGGCAAGCTGGTCGGCGATGCGTCGGGCGCGGGCGGTAGCGCGGCCGCGCCTGCCGGCGCCGGTGCGGATGCCCAGCAGCCGGCGCACGCGTAAGCGCGCGGGCCGGCCATGTTCAGGCTCTTCAGACGGTCTCGCCGCGCGGGCGGCGGGCGGGACGACGGGGATACGCGTCCGGGCGGCCGCGCCGCCCGAGGGGAACCGGACGGGCCGGTCCCGCCGCCGGCCGAGGCAGCGGCCGGCACTGCCGGGACGGTCGCGGGCACCGCCGCGCCGGCGGCGGTAACCGCCGATCCGGCGCGCCACGTGCCGCCCGACGCCTCCGGTTCGCCGGCCGGGGCCGCACCGGGCACGCACGACGCACCGGGCGCCGTGCCCGGCGCGTCCGCCGGCGGCGTGCCTCCCGCTCCGCCCGCCCCACCGGCGCCGCCCGGGACGCCTGCCGACGACGAGCGCCCGCCGCCACGCGGCATCGCGCTCGACGAAATCGCGCGCGGGATGCAGCACGCGGCAGCCGCCGCGAACCAACTGCTTGCGCACCAGTACACGGCCGTGCTCGACCAGTTCTTCGACCTGCGCGACGACGGCCTGCTCGCGCCACGCGAGGTCACGGTCGCGCTCGACGCGGAGCACACGATGCCGGTGCCGCTCGTCGCGCTCGCCACGCCGCGCGGGCTCGCGCTCGACCGGATGATCGTGCACCTGACCGTGCGCGGCGACTTCACCGAGGCGTTGCCGGCCGGCGGCGTCGCGGGCGACGACGACCAGCGCAGCCGCTTCTACGTGACGTTCGCGCCGCGCTCCGGGAAGAAGGACGCACAGGGCAACGCGCGGCAGCGCGACACCGAGCACATCGACATCGAAATGCAGTTCGCGGCGCTGCCGCCGCCCGAAGCAATCATGCGCGTGATCGACGAATACACGCATCGCCTGGTGCCGCGCGCACGGCCGGGCAGCAAGGAGAACGACGATGGCGAACCAGCCTGAACACACCGGTGAGCAAGGCATCGCGCTGATCAAGCAGTTCGAGGGGCTGCGGCTCGCGCGCTATCTCGACGCGGTCGGCAAGCCGACGATCGGCTACGGGCACCTGATCCTGCCGAACGAGCGCTTCACGCGACCGCTCACGCCGGCCGAAGCCGAGGCGTTGTTGCGGCGCGACCTGCGCGGCGCCGAGCTGAACCTGCGCAAGCTGCTGCGCGTGCCGGTCACGCAGCAGCAGTTCGATGCGCTGATGTCGTTCGTCTTCAATCTCGGCGCGGGACGGCTGCGCTCGTCGACGCTGCTGCGCTATCTGAACGCCGGCGCGAGCGCGCGCGCGGCCGACCAGTTCCTCGTCTGGAACAAGGCCGGCGGCAAGCCGCTCGCGGGGCTCACGAAGCGCCGCCAGGCCGAGCGCGCGCTGTTCCTGTCGTGAGCGACGGGACACCGCACCGGCCGAACGTCACGGGTCGCCGCGCATGTCGTTCGCGCCATTTCGCCTGTCGTCGGCTGCCCGTAAGCTGAAACCGTCGCTGAAATCTTGCCGCATCCGTTCCAGCCGTTCGTCATTCGCCATTCGTTACTCGTCACGACAGGAGCCCCGCATGAAGATCACTCGCTCGCCCGGCCGCACGACGTCACCGCATTTCACCGTTGCGCGCACGCTGCGCCGCGTGCTCGGCGCCGCATGCGTTGCCGTCGCCGCCGTGGCGACGGTCGCGCCGCACGCCGTCGCCGCCTCCGCCGATCCGCTGCCCGCATATGGCGCCGACCTCTCGCGCACGTCGGTATCGGGGCTGTCGTCCGGCGGCTTCATGGCCGCGCAGTTCGACGTCGCGTTCTCGAGCCGGCTGATCGGCGCGGGCATCGTCGCGGGCGGCCCGTTCTACTGCGCGGGCGTGAACGCGCTGATCCCGCCGGCGGTGGCCGCGACCACGCTGTGCATGCAGCCGATCGGCCCCGCGCCATCCGCGGCCGATGCCTGGCGCGCCGCGCGCATGTTCGCGCAGCGCGGCGAGATCGACGATCCGGCCGCGCTGCGCGGTCAGCGCATCTACGTGTTCAGCGGCGCGAAGGATACGGTGGTGTCGACGCGCGTCGTCGACCAGACCGCGCGCTTCTATACGCTCGCACAGGTCCCGGCCGCGAACCTTCAGTACCGCAAATCGCCGGACGCCGGCCATGCGTTCATCACGAACCGCCCCGAAGACAACGCATGCAGTGCGAACGCGAGCCCGTATATCGACAACTGCGACTTCCAGCAGGCGCACGACATCGTGCGCTGGATCTACGGCACACCCGACAAGCCGCTCAATCCGCCGGCCGCCCAGGCAGGCGGCAAGCTGCTGAAGTTCGATCAGCGCGCGTTCGATCCGCAGCGCGGCGCGTCGCTCGGCGACACGGGTTACGCATACGTGCCAGCCGACTGCGAGCGCGTGGCCTGCGCGGTGCACGTGGTGTTCCACGGCTGCGTGCAGAACGTCGCGGCCGTCGGCGAGAAGATGATTCGCGGCGTCGGCTACAACGAGATCGCCGACACGAACCGGCTGATCGTGCTCTATCCGCAGGTCGAGAAATCGGCCGTCAATCCGCTCGGCTGCTGGGATTTCTGGGGCTATACGAGCACCGATCCGCTCAATCCCGGCTTCTACCGCCGCGACGCGCCGCAGATGGCCGCCGTGATGCGGATGGTGCAGCGCCTCGGCGCCGCGCGTCAGTAACCCGCGTACCGGCCGCCGTCACGCCGTCCCCCCCCTTCATCACGAGGAATCGCCATGTTCTCCACGTTCATCGCCCAATGGGAACGCGCGCACGCCGACGCGCTCCAGCTGTTCGGCAAGGTCGCCGCGCAGACGACCGGCGCCGGCGGTACGTCCGGCTGCCCCGCGTGGCGCGCGTTCGCGCACACCGCGCTGCTCGCCGGCCACCGTTACTCCGACGCCTGCCAGGCCGCGATCGACGCGTCGTGGCGCGGCCAGCTCGAACGGTTCGCGCCCGGCAGTTCGGCCGCCGCGGTCAAGGAGCTGGCGGCGCTGAACGCCGATCTCGCGACACGCTTCACGCAGAGCCACCTGCAGCATGCGGGCGCGATGGCCGACGCGGCCGCGCAATACCTCGACGATCTCGCCCGCACGCGCGGCCCCGCCGATGCCGCGATGGCGCTCGGCCGCTTCGCGGGCGACCTGCAGGCCCAGGCGCGCGCCCATGCGCTGCACGTCGCGTCGCTCGCGAACGGCGTCGCGCCCGCGCTTGCGCAGTGGGCCGACCGCACGCTGCGCGACGATCGCGGCACGTCCGATCAGGAGCAAACGTCATGAACATCAAGCTCCGCTTCATCAACCGCTCGAACGACTGCGGCAACAGCGAGGTCGTGCTGTTCCAGCGCGACGTGATCCCCGATCTCGACGCATTTGCGATCGCGTGGAAAGTGATCCGCTATTGCGGGCGCGACTGCTTCCATCCGTTCGACTACTCGACCGACATCGACGTCGCGCTCGGCGACGAGCACGGCAACTTCTCGCCGCGCGTCGCGGCGCCCGCCGGCGTGCGCTTCGTGGTCGACGCGCAGCCGACCGGACGCGGCCGGCTCGTGCCCGACCCGGCCGACGCGCCGGGCGGCGACATCGAGGTCGTCAACCGGTTGCCGCGCGGCGCCGTGAACGTGAACGCGTTCAGCGCGGGCCGGCTGATCGCGGTGAAGGAAGCGGTCGCGCCCGGCCAGAAGGCCGTGTTCCGCTTCACACCGACGCTGTGGATCGGCGTGGCGTCGCAGATACAGGAAAGCCGCGCGCTGCACGCGGCGGTGATGTCGAGCGCGAACACGCTTCTGCCGCTGGCGGGCGTCGCCGCGGCCGACATCGTGATGACGGGCGGTGGCACCGGCACCGACGCGCAGCCGTTTGCGTTCGCGCTCGAACACATCGTGCGCGCGTAGCGCCGCATGACACGGCTTGAACCGGCTTGACGGCACGGCTTCGCGGCCGGGCCGGCGGGAAAGGTGTGCGGCAGACCGACTGCCGTTTTTTTCAAACTCAAGGAGCAACGACGTGGATATCCAACTGAACCTGATCAACCGCTCGAACGACGCGAACAACTCGAGCGTCGTGATCTTCCAGAAGAACGTGGCGACCGACTTCGACGAACTCGCGATCGCGTGGAAGGTGATCCGCAATTGCGGCCAGGGCGACAACCATCCGTTCAAGTTCCCGATGACGATGAGCGTGAGCGCGAGCGACAGCTGGGGCAACTACATGCCGCAGCAGGTCGCCGCGAACGGCCAGGTGTTTCAGGTCGTGCGCTCCAGCTCGGGCGACGTGCTGCAGCTCGGCGGCGACCCGGGCGCGAGCTCCGAGGTGCAGGTGCGCAACGACCTGCCGGCCGGCGCGATCAACGCGACGATCTACAAGGACGGCAGCGCGCTCGCGCGCAAGACGTCCGTCGCGCCGGGCCAGAAGGCCGTGTTCCAGTTCAAGCCGACGATCTGGATCGGCGTCGCGTCGCAGATCGAACAGGGCGCGCTGATGAATTCCGCGGTGATCTCCGACATCAACACGGAACTGTCGCTGCTCGGCATCGCGAGCGCCGACATCGTGATGACCGGCGGCGGCCCCGGCCCGCGCTCGATGCCGTTCACGTTCCGGCTGGAAAACGTGGTGATGGCGTAACGGTCCGTGCGCCGGCGACGCACGGCCGGCGCCCCTTCAATCAGTTCTCCAAATCGAATAAAGGTGACTCATGGACATCAATCTCAACTTCGTCAACCTGTCGAACGACGTCAACAACAGCCAGATCGTGATCTTCCAGAAGAACGTGTCGACGGACTTCGACGAGCTCGCAATCGCGTGGAAGGTCATCACCAACTGCGGGCGCGGCGACAACCATCCGTTCGTGTTCCCGATGCTGACGACCGTCTCCGCGAGCGATGCCGACGGCAACTACATGCCGCAGAAGCGCGCGGACAACGGACAGGTTTTCAACGTGTCGCGTTCGACGTCAGGCAACGTGCTCGCGCTGGCCGGCCCGGCGCCGACGTCGCGCGAGATCCAGCTGCGCAACGACCTGAGCCAGGGGGCGATCACCGCGTCGGTCTTCAAGGACAACCGGCTGCTCGCGCACAAGACGGGCATCGTGCCGGGGCAGAAAGCGGTGTTCGAGTTCAAGCCGACGCTGTGGATCGGCACGGCATCGCAGATCGAACAGGGCGCGGTGATGAACTCGGCCGTGCTGTCCGACATCAACACCGAACTGTCGCTGCTGGGGATCAAGAGCGCCGACATCGTGATGACGGGCGGCGGCGGCGGCACCACCGCGACCGCGTATCAGTTCCGGCTCGCGAACGTCGTGATGGGATAAGCCGCAAGCCACGCGTGCGCGACGGCGAACGGGCGGCACCCGTCACGTCGTCGCGCGACCGCGGTGCGTGAATCAGCTTGCGCGCCGCACGGGCGCCATCTTCGAGAAGTACTTCGCACCCGCGACGCAGCCGACGACCACGACCGTCACCGCGAGCATCGACGGCGGCACCGTCTCGTGCAGCAGCCCGGCCGCGAGCAGGAAACCGAAGAACGGCTGCAGCAACTGAAGCTGGCCGACGCCCGCGATCCCGCCGAGCGCCAAGCCGCGATACCAGAACACGAAGCCGATCAGCATGCTGAACAGCGACACGTACGCGAGCCCCCACAGCGCGGCGGCGTCGACGCCGTCGAACGTCGCGGGCCACGTAAACCACGCGAGCGGCAACATCACCGGCAGCGACAACACGAGCGCCCACGAGATCACCTGCCAGCCACCGAGCTGACGCGACAGGCGCGCGCCCTCCGCATAGCCGAGCCCGCACGCGACGATCGCGGCCAGCATCAGCGCATCGCCCACCACCGACGCGCTTCCGCCGTTGCGCAGCGCGAACGCGGCCACCGCACCGCTGCCGACCAGCGAGAATATCCAGAACGGCAGCCGCGGCCGTTCGCCGCCACGCCAGACGCCGAACAGCGCGGTCGCGAGCGGCAGCAGCCCGACGAACACGATCGCATGCGCGGACGTCACGTGCTTGAGCGCCAGCGCCGTCAGCAACGGAAAACCGACCACGACCCCGAGCGCGACGACGACGAGCGACGCGGTCTCGGCACGCGTCGGCCGCTTCTGCTTCAGCGCGGCGAGCAGGATCAGGCCGAGCACGCCGGCGATCGTCGCGCGCGCGAACGTGAGGAACAGCGGGTCGAGCCCCTGCACCGCGACGCGCGTCGCGGGCAGCGAGCCACTGAAGATGATCACGCCCAGCAGGCCGCTGAGCCATCCGTCGGTCGTCTTTTGCACGGGAAATCCTGATCGGAAAAGGTGGATGACCGATGATCCGCCGCCCGGGAAAAGCGCGTAAGCTACAGCCCAATACAATCCGGACAAACTGTACTGGACAACCGACCGTACAGTTCCCTCTCGCCATGAGCCGTTCCGTGCAAGCCCCTGCTCCGCCCGCGCCGTCGCGCACGCGCGTGGAAACCGTGATGGACACGCTGCGTGCAAGGATCGCGAGCCGCGCGCTGATGCCCGGCGCGCGCGTGCCGTCGATCCGCATGATGGCCGACGCACTGCACGTGTCGAAGTCGACCGTCGTCGACGCGTACGAGCGGCTCGCGAGCGAAGGCGTACTCGTCGCGCGGCGCGGCTCCGGCTTCTACGTGTCGGGCCACGCGCCGCCGCTCGCGCTCGCCGAACTCGGCCCGCGCCTCGATCGCGAACTCGATCCGCTGTGGCTGTCGCGCCAGGCGCTCGAGGCGGCGCCGAACTCGGTGAAGCCGGGCTGCGGCTGGCTGCCGTCGTCGTGGCTGCCGGACGAGAGCCTGCGACGGGCGCTACGCGCGGCGTCGCGCGACGAACCCGACGCGCTGACCGACTACGCGACGCCGCTCGGGCTGCCCGCGTTGCGCCAGCAGCTGGCGTGGCGGCTCGCGCAGCACGGCGTCCATGCGGAGCCCACGCAGATCATGCTGACCGACGGCGGCACGCACGCGCTCGATCTCGTCTGCCGGCTGCTGCTGGAGCCGGGCGACACCGTCGTGCTCGACGATCCGTGCTACTTCAACTTCCAGGCGCTGCTGCGCGCGCATCGCGCGCGGATCGTCGGCGTGCCGTTCACGCCCAACGGCCCCGATCTCGCACGCTTCGAGCAGGTGCTCGCCGAGCATCGGCCGCGTCTGTACATCACCAACGCGGCGCTGCACAACCCGACCGGCGCGACGCTCGCGCCGCCGGTCGCGCACCGGCTGCTGACGCTGGCGGCCGAGCACGGCCTGCTGATCGTCGAGGACGACATCTTCGCGGATTTCGAGAGCACGCCCGCGCCGCGCCTTGCGGCATTCGACGGGCTGTCGCGCGTCGTGTCGATCGGCAGCTTCTCGAAGACGCTGTCGGCCGCGATCCGCTGCGGCTATGTCGCCGCGCGCCCCGAATGGATCGACGCGCTCGTCGACCTGAAGCTCGCGACGTCGTTCGGCAACGCGCAGATCGGCGCGAACGTCGTGCACCGGCTGCTGGTCGACGGCACCTACCGGCGCCATCTCGACGGCCTGCGTACGCAGCTGGCCGATGCGATGGGCGAAACGATCCGGCGGCTCGCGCGCGCCGGGCTCGGGATCTGGACCGAACCGCGCGGCGGCCTGTTCGTCTGGGCGGAACTGCCCGACGGGCTCGATGCCGCGCGCGTGGCGCGTCATGCACTCGACCACGATGTGGTGCTCGCGCCCGGCAACGTGTTCAGCGCGTCGCACGGCGCGACGTCGTTCATGCGCTTCAACGTGTCGCGCTGCAAGGGGCCGGCGGTGTTCGATGCGCTGGCGCGGGCGATGGACGCGACGCGTGCGGCGGAACGCAGCGACCGCACACTGGCCGGCGACCGATGACCATCGAAGGCGGCGGGACGCACGAACGCCCCGCCGCCACCGTCACACTTCCGCCGCGTGCGCCCTCGCCCGCACCTCCGCGAACGTCGTATCGACCCGCATTCTCCCCGTATCGAACACCGTTTCGAGCGCATCGTCCCACTCGCCTTCGAGCGCGCGATCGTCCCACGCGACCGGCAGCGTCACCGTCCGGTATTCTCCCGTGCGCCGATTGCGCAGCAACGTGAGCCGCCCCCTCTTCGAGCGCTTGCCCGGATCGGTGACCGGATCCTTGCTCACGTCGTGCCACACGCCGTCGCGCCGGATCGCCGAGCACTTCATCGCGAAGCGCTGCGTATCGCGATTGACTTGCTGCAGCAGCGCACCGCCCATCCCGAACACGACGTTGCCGGCCGCATAGCCCGCGTCGTCGAGCGCGGCGAGAATCGCGTCGATCGACAGCTCGTCGACGCCGTCGCCCTGGATCACGCGCACGTGGTTCAGCACGCGCCGTCCCTTGCCGTTCAAGGACGAACCGAACGATGCGTCGAGCGCGCGCACGGTCTGCAGCACGATCGCCACGGGGTCGCCCGAATCGGGACGCACGACCAGCGTCGCGCCCGAATCGATCACGGCTTGCCGAAGCGCACCGCCCCACATATCGAGCGCGGCGAACAGATCGTAGGAGTCCGACACGACCGATACGATCGCGCCGGGCAGACCGAAGCGAGCGATCATGTTTCGATACGCATCGGCTTCGTGCTCACGCCCCCACGACGTGATCGTGCTGTGCTCGGCCGCCGGCACCGAATACGCGGCCATCGGCTCGCGATAGAAGCGGTTCGCGGCCAGCACGCCGAGCACCGTGTCCGAACCCATGAAGCTCACGAGATGCGCCGCGCCGCCGATCGCGGCCGATTCCGCGCTCGATACGCCGCGCGCGCCGAAGTCGTGCAGCTTGAACGGCAGCTGCGCGAGATCGTCGTCGGTCTTCTCGAGAAAGCGGCGGATCGTCTGCCGCAGGTGCCAGCTGCGCGTCGCGACCGTCATCGGGTACCACACGCGCAGCAGCATCGTCTCCAGATACGACGCGAGCCAGAACACCTTCGGGTCGTCGCATTCGACGGTCATCAGCACGTTGTGCACGGGCACGATCGAACCTTCGGGTACCGCGCGAATCTTCACGGGCAGGTAACCGTCGTAATGCTCGACGATATGGCGCCAGCCGTCCTCGTTGAACGGCTCGCCATGCACCGCGAAGAAATCGCGGGCGTCGTCGATCATCGCGTGCGTGACGGGCCGGCACAGATATTCCTTCAGCAGCATCTGCAAGCCGAAGAACAGCGTGCGGTCGTAGCGGCCGCCGCGCGACTCGACGTACGAGAACATCGCCTGCGCGTCGGGCGGATATTGCAGGAAGTGGGAAGCCTTGTACGAATCCGTGTTGAGGATCGGATTGGCGAGAACCGCGGCAAGGCCGCCGGGATCGTTTTGCATGGCTAGAGCTCCTCTAGGCCGTTGAAGTGCCGCCGCGTCTGTCGCGGCGGACCGGAATCCGGGGAATCAGCGCGTCACAGCTTCCCCAGGAAGTGATACGCGATCTCGAAGTGATCCTCGAACATCACGTTGCGCATCTGCGCGAATTCGTTGAGTGGCACCCAGCGCGCCTTGTCGGCGTCGTCGCTGCCCTTCACGCGCGGCAGCTCGCCGGTCGGGAAGTTGAACAGGCACGCGTGCGTGATCGTGCGGCCACGCAGTGAGCGGGCCGGATGATCGAACACCTGGCGATCCTTGATCGAGCCGCGCAGCACGGGCTCCGGCAGCTTCAGGCCGGTTTCCTCGCGCAATTCGCGGATGCACGCCGCGTCGAGCCGTTCGTCCTGGTTCACGAAGCCGCCCGGCAACGCCCACAGGCCGCGCCCCGGTTCGCTGCGCCGACGCACGAGCAGGATATGGCCGGAGTGCACGACCACCGCATCGACCGTCACGAACGTGACCGGATACGGTGCGGCCGACCAAGCCTTGCGATACGCGGCGATGAATTCGGCTTCGGCCTTCAACTGCGCGAATTGCGGCTGCGTGCGGAAATGTTCGAGCCAGCCGAACACGGGTTCCGGCACCGCCCATTGCACGAAGCTGTTGGTGCGTTCGGCGAAATACTGGTCGCGGATTTCGGTGGCGGAAATGTCTTCGGTCGCATCGACGTCGAGGAGCTCCCATTGCGGGAACATCCGGAGGTAATACGACGTGGCGTCCTTTTCGTGGCCGATCAGCCCGACCTTGTGATGCGCGACGTCGCCGAGCGCGGCGGCCACGGCATCCTGCACCCAGCGCACCCAGTCGCCGTCGTTGTACGTCGAATCCTGCACGGGCGCGACCGTCACGCGATCGCGCTCGGACGGCTCGAGCAGCGAAGCCAGCATCTGGCAGCGCTCGTCGAACGAAAACGGATCCTTGATGGTGCGGGGCTTGTCGGTCGACCCGATCAGCACGCACACGCGCTCGGCCCGGCTCAGTGCCGACTTCAGCACGTTCAGGTGACCACGATGCGGGGGCTGGAAACGACCAATGAAAACGAGCGCGTCGAAGCGCCGGTTCTGTTGCGTACTCATGAGGCTCCCTCAAGAGATTGAAACGCTTCGGGTCTTTCCCGAAGGCATGGAATCGATCGTAGGGGAATTCCCGGAGAAGGTCAATCGAGCACGCGCTCGACTTGACGAAGTCTGACGAAACGCGCGGCGCCGGCGCGGTACACTCGATTTCATCCCAATCCGCGCCGTGGCGCCCGCCATCCATCATGAGGATCTCAGTCAGCCGGATCGTCGGCGTCGATCGCAGACGCCTCTTCACGTGGTCGCAGGACTACGCGCGGCGGCTCGTGTGGGACAGCTTCCTCGCCGATGCGTATCTGCTCGACGGGATGACGGCCGACGTCGGCGTCGACGCGTTCTGCCGCAGCCAGTCGGGCGCGACGATGGTGTCGCGCTACATCTCGTACCGTCCGCCGCAGGTCGCGGCCATCGAAATGGTCGACGGGCCGAAAGTGCTCGAACGCTTCAGCGGCAGCTGGAATTTCACGGAACGCACGCCGGGCACGACCGAAGTGAAGTTCACGTACCAGTTCCGCGCGCAGCCGTCCTGGCTGCGCTGGCTGCTCGAACCGCTGATCGGCGCGTTCTATCTCGTGCACACGCGCCGGCGTCTCGACTCGTTCAAGCGCTGGGCCGAAGCCGAAGCGTTGCCGCACTGAGCGTCGCTCACGCGACGCCGCGCGCCACCTGCTGCCGAACCTGTGCATGCGTGCCGAGCGCGGCGGCGATCGCATCGACCGCATCGGCCGCGCGCGCGGCGCCGCACATGAATGCATCGACGGCCGCGAAGCCGTGCTCGGGCCACGTATGAATCGTGATGTGCGATTCCGCGAGCAGCACGACACCCGTGACGCCGTGCTCGCCGCCGAAATGATGGAAATGTGCGCCGATCACGTGCGCGCCGGCCTGACGCGCGGCGTTCGTGAGAATCGTCTCGAGCCGCGCGGCGTCGCGCAGCAGCGCCGCGTCGATGCCGGCGAGATCGGCCAGCACGTGCGAGCCGAGCATCGCACGCGGCGCGGCGAGACCGTCGCGCGCCGTCATTTGTGCGACCCGTACGACGAGTAGCCGCTGCGCGCCGACGAACTGCCCCACCCGCCGCCGCCCGAGCCGCTGCCGCCGAGCGACGCGCAGCTGAACAACGTGACGACGATCAGCCCGTAAAGTCCGTAGAGGATGTAGCGCATTACGCGTTGCCCCCGTCCGACGCGAAACTCTTCCACAGCCATTCAGGCAGCCACAGCACGAGCAGGCCGATCAGCACGTAGACGGAGCGGCCGCTGAACGAGAACAGCGAACCCATGTTGAAGATCACGAGAATCGCGCTGAACACGAGCGGCAGCGGCGCGAAGCTGTGCGGGTGCTTCGCGCCGAACAGGCCGGTCGACTGCCCGGCGGAACCCGTTGCGGACGCAACCGCCTCCTTCGCGAGCGCCGGCGTGGCGAAGCGTTCGGCCAGCGCGCTGGCCGACAACGGCTGCGCGCGCGACCAGACGATTTCCGCGGCGCTGCGCTCACGCGTGAGCTTGTCCTTCTGCCAGCCATAGTCGACGATCGACGTGCGGTCGCCCACCTGCACCCGCCAGTTGAACGCGCCCACCACGTACACGACTTCCGAGTCGTACGTCTCGCGCAGCCGGTAGGTCTTGCCGCCGTCGGTCACGTCGGATTCGCCGCCGATCGTCGGCCAGCGATCGAGCACCTGCACGCGCTCCCAGCGCCCTTCACTCTGCACGAGCCACAGGAAGCCGCGCTTCGGATTCAGCAGCAGGTATTCGTCCCACGTCTCGTCGTCGTCCGGCACGCGGCAACGCATCATGCCGATCACCGTGTACTTCACGCCGTCGAACGTGCCGATCGCGCCGAGTTCCAGCGCGCCCTTCACGGCATCGAGCTTGCGCTGTGCGGCGAACACGGTCTGCTGCTCGGCCGTGCACTGCACGCCCGCGTGACAGCTGCCGCACACGACGTAATCGGCCACGTCCGGCACATAAGACAGCGGCGCGCCGCAGCTCGGGCACGCGAACGGCACCATCTCCGCACCGCGTTTCTCCCGCGTATCGGTTTCGGTATCGCGCAGCCCCGTGAACGCGAGCGCGTCGAACTCCAGTGCCTCGCCCGTATAGACGGCGGGGCTCCCGCCGTTCGCATCGGCGTCGGAATAGTCGAAGGTCGCGAACGCGTTGCCGGTGCGCAGGTCGACGACGCGCGCTTCCCAGCCCGCATCGACGCGGAACGGCAACTCGCCGTCGCCGCCCGTGCAGCGCGCGGTGCGCACGTCGGACACGAGAAACGCGCGGCCGCCGTGATCGATCCGCATGCCCGGTTCCAGCGTGCCGAACGCAGGCCACGCGCCGCCGGATGCGTCGTCGGGCTCGCGCACCGTGACCGCATACTGGCCCGATGCATCCGACAGCCAGCCGAACGCGCCGTCGTCGAACACGACGTACCACTCGCTCCACGCGCCGGCGTCGTAGGTCATCTGGAGGCGGCCGAGCACCGTGAACGCCCGCTTGCCGTAGCGCCCGGCCGTGCCGATCTGGATCGGCGACGCGTCGTCGAGCACCGTGGCGAGCTCACCGATGCGTTCGACGTCGGCACCGCGCTTGAGCAGCGTGCTGCGACAGAACGCGCAGACGGCCATCACCGCCGCCGCCGAGCGAAACTCGACCGGCGCGCCGCACTGGGGGCACGAAGTGCTGAACATGCGCGACGCTTACCGGGTGAGCTTCGCGAGGATTTCCGCCTTCGCGCGCGAATAGTCCTCTTCGGTCACGAGGCCCTTGTCGAGCAATGCCTTCAGCTGTTCGAGGCGTTGCACGTAATCGGTTCCTTCGGCCGGTGCGGCCGGCTGCGCGGCAGCCACCGGTGCCGCGACGGGCGCGGGCGGTGCGGACGGCGCCGGTTGCGCGGCGCCCGCGATCTGACCGGCCATCGCCTGCCCGATCGCCGCGCCGGCCGCGAGCCCCGCGCCGACGCCCGCGATGCCGCCCGGGTTCTGCGCGGCCAGCGGGATCGCCTGTGCCGTCTGGTATTGCGTCGCGCGGGCGAGATCGCCGGCCATCCCCGCGCCGATCCGCAGGTCGAGCGCCTTCTGCAACTCGGCCGGCAGCGACACGCTTTCGACCGCGAACGCATCGAGCGCGAGGCCGTAGCGCGTAAACACCGGGACCAGCGCCTCGGCGACGCGTTGCGACAGCAGCGTCTGGTTCGCGGCCATGTCGACGAACGGCACGTCGGCCGAGCCGAACGTGGTACTCATCGCGGTGACGACCAGGTTGCGCAGCTGCTGCTCGAGATCGTCGACCGTGTACTGCGCGCGCGTGCCGCTCACCTCGCGGTGGAACGCGGCCGCGTCGACGATCCGGTACGAGTAGATGCCGAACGCGCGCAGCTGCACGAAGCCGAATTCGCGATCGCGGATCGTCACCGGCTGCGCGGTGCCCCAGCGCCGACCGAGCTGCAGCCGCGTGCTGAAGAAGTAGACGTCCGACTTGAAAGGCGACTGAAAGAATTTGTCCCAGTTCTTCAGGTACGTGAGCACCGGCAGCGTGCGCGTTTCCAGCTTGTACAGGCCGGGCTGGAACACGTCGGCGACCTTGCCTTCGTTGACGAAGATCGCGACCTGCGTTTCGCGCACGGTCAGCTGGCCGCCGTACTGGATCTCCTGGTCTTCCATCGGATAGCGCCAGGCGAGCACGCCGTCGGTGTCTTCCGTCCATTGCAGGACGTCGATGAACTGCTTGCGGATAAACGAACCCAGACTCATGTCGGTCTCCTCGAGCGCGTGGCGCGTCAGGTCAGGCAGGCGGCATTGATGATGCCGACGACGAGCGACGCGGTGCCCATCAGGCCGCCCATCGCGATGTTGCGATCCTCGATCGCATGATTCATGCCGGGAATCAGGCGCGTCAGCACCGCATAGGTGGCGAGCTGCACGGCCATCGCGCCGACGGCCCACAGCACGACTTCGCCGAGCGTCGAGTTGTGCGCGATGCTGGAGGCGAGCGTCAGGCAGAAGCCGATCAGCGCGCCGCCGAACGACAGCGTCGCGGCCGCGTTGCCGTCGCGGATCAGTGCCAGTTCGTCGAACGGCGTGACCTTCAGGTACACTGCCGCGAACACGAAAAGCAGCACGAACGCCGACAGCAAATGAACCGCATAAAGATAGGCACTATTCATTCTTTTCCTCGGATTTTGTGCTCGGTTCGCCGCCCCCTCGCCGGCCGGCCCATGGCGGGCCGCCCCACGAAAATCCGCGCCAGTATATCCACATTGACGAGCCCTGCACAACGGACGCGCCATGCTGCATAAGCGCGCGCTCGTCCTGTCGATCCTCGTGCTCGCGTCGTGCGGGCTCGGCTACGAACTGATCAACAGCGCGCTGTCGAGCTACCTGCTCGGCGATTCGATCCTGCAATTCTCGTCGGTGATCGGCTGCTACCTGTTCGCGATGGGGATCGGCTCGTGGCTCGCAAAGTTCGTCGAGGACGACGACGTGCTCGATCGCTTCGTCGACATCGAGCTGCTCGTCGGCCTGCTCGGCGGCGTATCGGCCGCACTCCTGTTCGCGGTGTTCGCGTGGCTCGCCGCGCCGTTCCGCGCGGCGCTCTATGCGCTCGTGCTCGCGCTCGGCCTGCTGATCGGGATGGAGATCCCGCTCGTGATGCGCGCGTTCCAGCAGCGCCGCCAGGCGTTTCGCCATACCGTCAGCGAGGTGCTGACCTTCGACTACCTCGGCTCGCTCGCCGTATCGCTGATCTTCCCGCTCGTGCTCGCGCCGCGTCTCGGCCTGCTGCGCACGAGCTTTCTGTTCGGGTTACTGAACGCATTCGTCGCGCTGTGGACCACGCACCTGTTCCGCGACGAGATCCGCAACGTGCGCGGCAAGCTGATGCGCGCGTCGCTCGTGATCGGGCTGCTCGTTGCCGGCTTCGCGCTGTCGGACCGCATCACGCACTGGGCCGAGCACGGCGTATACGGCGACGAGACAATCTATTCGGAAACGACGCCGTACCAGCGCATCGTGCTCACGCAATGGCACGACGACATGCGGCTGTACCTGAACGGCAACCTGCAGTTCTCGTCGCGCGACGAGCATCGTTATCACGAGGCGCTGATCCATCCGACGATCGAGGCGCTGCCGTGGGCGAAACGCGTGCTCGTGCTCGGCGGCGGCGACGGCCTCGCGGTGCGCGAACTGCTCAAGCACCGCAACCTCGAACGGATCACGCTCGTCGATCTCGACCCCGCGATGACGAAGCTGTTCTCGACCTCCGCGCCGCTCGTGAAGCTGAACCAGGGCGCGCTGAAGGACCCGCGCGTGCAGGTGATCAACGACGACGCGGTGCGCTGGCTCGAATCGAACGCCGACGTGTACGACGCGATCGTCGTCGACTTCCCCGATCCGACCAACTTCGGGCTCGGCCGGTTGTATTCGGTGCCGGTGTTCCGGCTGCTCGCACGTCACCTGTCGGAAAACGGCTATGCGGTGATCCAGTCGACGTCGCCGTACTTCGCGCCGCACGCATACTGGACGATCATCGCGACGCTGCACGAAGCCGGGCTCAACACGTGGCCGTATCACTGCTACGTGCCCTCGTTCGGCGACTGGGGCTTCGTGATCGCGGGCAAGCGCCACGACTTCACCGTGCCGACGCGCTATTCGGTGCCGACGCGCTGGCTCGACGCGCAGACGGCCGCCGAGATGTTCCATTTCCCGGCCGACATGCCGGCGCTGCCGATGTCGCCGAACGAACTCAACGACCAGCCGCTCGTGCGACGCTTCGACGACGACTGGAAGCACGTGCTGCGCTGATGGATCGCCGCACGTTCCTCGTCGCGTCCGCGGCCGCATCGCTTGCCGCGTGCGGGCGCACCGGCTGGATCGAGACGACGCCGCGCGTCGGCTACCCCGGCATGCGCGAAGGTCACGCGCTGCGCGATCACGCGGCGCTGCCGCCGCCGTCCGGCACGATCGAGACCGACGTCGCGATCCTCGGCGCGGGCGCGGCCGGCCTGTCATGCGCGTGGCAGCTCGCGCGCGCCGGTCATGCGCGCTTCGTCGTGCTCGCCGGCCCAGAATTCGGCGGCAACGCGGCCGGCGGCCGCTTCGGCGAGCTCGGTTATCCGAAAGGCGCGCACTACCTGCCGCTGCCGTCGCTCGAATCCGCGCATCTGCGCGACATGCTCGCCGATCTCGGCGTGATCGAATCGGCACCGTTCTCCGCGCATCCCGCATACGACGAACGCGCGCTCGTGCACGCGCCCGACGAGCGGCTGTTCATCGCCGGCCAGTGGCAGGACGGCATCGTGCCGACGACCGGCCTCGACGCCGCCGCGCTCGCGCAGCAAACGCGCTTCTTCGCTTACACCGACAGTCTGCGCACCGCGCGCGGCACGGACGGCCGCAAGGTGTTCTGCATCCCGATCGCCGAATCGTCGCGCGACCCGCGCTGGCGCGCGCTCGACCGGCGTTCGTTCAAACAGTGGCTGCTCGACGAGGGCTACACCGCGAGCGCGCTGCACTGGTACCTGAACTACTGCTGCCGCGACGACTACGGCGCGGGCTACGAGCGCGTGTCCGCATGGGCCGGTCTGCACTACTTCGCGTCGCGCGGCGGTCACGCGAGCGATGCGGGCGACGGCGCGGTGCTGACCTGGCCCGACGGACTGCACACGATGGTGACGAAGCTGAGCGACTCGATCACCGCGCGCACCGGCTCGAACGCGTGGTCGCGGGACGGGTTCGCCGTTCGCGCGACCGAACGAAACGGCGGCGTCGACGTGCTGTGCGCACGCGTCGCCGACGACGGTACGCTGACGACGTTCACACTGAAGGCGCGGCGCGTCGTCAGCGCGATGCCGCTGTTCGTCGCGGCGCGCGTGTTCCCGCAGCTTCACGCATACGGCTTCGATCCCGTGCGCGACCTGCCGCCGCGCGCGCCGTGGCTCGTGTCCAACTTCCTGCTCGACGGGATGCCGGCCGAAGAGGCCGGCGTGCCGCTCGCATGGGACAACGTCGTCTACGAAGGCGCGGGGCTCGGCTATGTCGTGTCGACGCACCAGCTGATCCGGATGTCGCCGCCGACGCGTTCGGTGTTTTCCGCCTACCAGGCGCTGAGCACGCGCTCGCCGGACGACACGCGTCGCTGGCTCGCGCAGGCAAAGCCCGACGCGCTGCGCGAGCAGGCGGCGATCGACCTCCAGGCTGTCTACGGACGCGAGCTGTGGAAACATGCGACCGCGCTCGAGATCACCGTGCGCGGCCACGCGATGGCGACGCCCGACGTCGGATTCCTGAGCCGGCCGGGGTTGCTCGCGCTGCGCGAGGCAGACGGCCCCGTCGTGTTCGCGCATGCGGACCTGTCCGGGCTGTCGCTGTTCGAGGAAGCGTCGTACTGGGGCATGCTCGCCGCCCGGCGCGTGCTCGCCTGATCGCCGGCGCGCGACGCCGTGCGGCAGCGGTCATTTCGTCATTGCGGCGCCGCCGGCAACCGCTATAATCGCGCGACATTCCGACTGCATTGAGCAGGCCGACGGTGCGCGCCATACGACGCGCCGCATGTCCTCCTCGACAACAACAATGACAAACCGAACCGTTCGACGCCTTCGCCCGTTCGTACGCGCCGCCGCGCGCCTGCTCGCGTGCGCGCCGCTGCTGGGCGTGCCGCCGGCGCTGCATGCGGCCGACGCCGCAAGCCCGGACGCACAGCCGGCCGCCGGCCGCTACGTCGTCGTCGACACCGGCCATACGCCGGCCCACCCGGGCGCCACCGGCGCCAGCGGCCGCGTCGAATACCGATACAACCTCGACCTGTCCACCGCCGTCGCGGAGAAGCTCGCCGCGCACGGCGATCGCGTACTGCGCACGTCGGCCGACGGCCGCGAGATCGCGCTCGATCAACGCTCGACGCAGGCCTCCGACGCGAACCTGTTCGTGTCGATCCATCACGATTCGATGCAGCAGCAGTTCATCGACGCGGGCCGGCAACGCGAATTCCGCGGTTTCGCCGTGTTCGTGTCGGAGCGCAATCCGCACTACGCGGAAAGCCTGCGTTGCGCGAAGGCGATCGCCGAGCGGCTGATCGCAACCGGCGAACGGCCATCGCTGTATCACGCGCAGCCGATCAAGGGCGAGAACCGTCCGCTGATCGATCCGCAACTCGGCATCCACCGCTTCGACGATCTCGTCGTGCTGCGCACCGCGCCGATTCCGGCCGTGCTGGTCGAGGCCGGCGTGATCGTCAATCCCGACGAGGAAAAACGTCTCGCGCAGCGCGAGACGATCCAGCGCCTCGCCACCGCGATCGCGGGCGGGATCGACGTGTGTACGGCGGCCAGGTAAAGGTAACGCCCGTTGGTTTTCAACGGATTTCACCCAGTGAGGAGGAGTGCCATGAAAAAGAAGAATCTGCTCGTATCCTGCGCTTTGCTTGCGCTCGCCGTTCCGTTCGCCGCGCATGCGGCCGGCTGCGGCAAACCGCGCAGCGCGTTCGATCAGGTGTACTGCAGCAGCAACGAGTTCTCGCAGCTCGACCGCGAGCTGAACGACGAGTACGGCCGCGTGCGCAAGCAGTTGAGCGGCGACCAGCAGGCGAAGCTGAAGACGGGCCAGCTCGCGTGGATGAAGCAGCGTGACGACCGCTGCAGCGAAACGCGCGACGACGGCTATCTCGTGAACCTGCAATGTGCGATCGACTACACGCAATCGCGCCTGTCGTTCCTGCGCGAGCGCGAACGTGAGTGCTCGAGCACGGGGTGCGTGACGGCGAAGCTCGGGGAGTAAGGGCTGACCGGGTGCCGTGCCGTGAGTCGATTCGCGGCACGGTACCTTCTTTCGTGCACCATTCGTCATTCGGCAATCCGATGGCACATCGATCACCTCGAACATGACGACGATCGACATCCGCGCCGCAACGTCCGTCGATGCATCGGCCATCGCCGAAATCCACGTCGCATCGTGGCGCGCAACCTACCCGGGCATCATGCCTGCCTCGTACCTCGCCGGTCTGTCGGTCGAACAGCGCACCATCGCCTGGCGCGACGTGCTCGACGCTGGACGGCCACGTGTCGCACTCGCCTTCACGGAAGGCGAGCCGAGGGGCTGGATCGCCTATGGTCCGACGCGCGACTCCGACAAGGATCCCGCATGGGGCGAAATCGAGGCGATCTATCTGCATCCGTCGCATTGCGACCTGGGAATCGGTGCCGCGCTGGTCGCCCATGCGCGCCGATCGCTGCATGACGCGGGGCATCGGTGGGTATCGCTGTGGGTCCTCGTCGAGAATCGTCGGGCGAAGGCATTCTACGAACGCGAAGGTTTCGTCGCCGAGCACGACGCCAAGACGTTCGAGATCGACGGTGTGCCGATCGAAGAGATCCGCTATTGGCGTGCGCTTCCTTAGTCACACCGTCACAGAAACCACCGATACTCCCGCGCCCCGATCTCGTTTCGAAAATCCAGCTCCTCCTGCCGCTTGTTCTCGCAATACACCATCACGAATTCACTGCCGAGCCCTTCCCGCACGGCCGCGTGATCCTGCATCGCCGCGACGGCGGAGAGCATCTCCTTCGGAAAATCGATCCCGCTGCCGCGATCGTCGTTGAGCGGCGCGATCGGCTCGATCCGTGCGTCGAGCCCGTGCTCCATCCCGCTGAGGATCGCCGCGAGCACGAGGTACGGATTCGCGTCCGCGCTCGCGAGCCGATGCTCGATCCGCAGATTGCGCGCATCCGATTCCGGAATCCGGATGCACGCATCGCGATCCTCAAAGCCCCAGCTGGCACGGCTCGCCGCGTTCACCATCGATCCATAGCGCCGGAACGCATTGTGATTCGGCGCGAACACCGGCATGCAGTGCGGCAGCAGCTCGAGGCAGCCGGCCACCGCATGCCGCAGCGGCCGCTGCCCATCCGCGGCGAGCAGGTTGCGGCCCGCGTCGTCGTACAGGCTCACGTGCACGTGCATCCCGCTGCCCGGCGCATGCAGATACGGCTTGCCCATGAAGCTCGCGCGATAGCCGTGCTGCAACGCGACACCGCGCGTGCTGCGACAGAACAGCGCCGACCAATCGGCCGCGCGCAACGCGTCGTCGGTGTGTCCGAAGTTGATCTCGAACTGGCCGGGGCCGAGCTCGGCCGTGATCACGGTCGCGTCGACGCCCTGCTCGCACGCGGCCTCGACCATCTCGTGCAGCACGTCGGAAAACCGCGACAGGCGTTCGATGTGCATGTTCGGCTGGTCGTCGCGGTCGTCGCTCAAGCGATCGCGCGGATACTGCGGCATCCCGTCCGCGAGCTGCGCGGCGAACAGATAGAACTCGAGCTCGAACGCGACGACCGGCCGGATACCGCGCGCCGCGAACCGCCGCAGCACGCGCGCCAGCACCTCGCGCGGCTCGAACTCGATCGGCGCATCCGTGCCGTCGGAGCTGATCAGCATTTGCGCGAGCGGCTGCCGCTCCCAGCGCACCGGCTTCAGCGTGCCGGGAATCAGGCGACGCGGCGCATCCGGGTCGCCGTCGTTGAAACAGTAGTCGCCGATCTTGTAGAGACCGCCCTGCGTGCCGAGCAGCACGCAGTTCTGCGGCAGCTTCAGCAGCGAGCCCGACGCGACCTTCTCGAGCGCATCGATCGGATAGCGCTTGCCGTAGAAATGACCCGGCAGGTCGAGACAGATCAGGTCGACATAACGGATCTCGGGATGCGCCTGCCGGAATGCGCGGATTTCATCGACCAGCGCGGGAACAACGTCAGCCATGTCTCATCCTTTCCATGTCTTGTATGGCGGTGCCGCGGCGCGGCGAACCGGACTCATCGGCATGCGGCACGTCACATGCCCGCTATCGATCAGTACTGCAAACCGGCAGCACAGCGCGACGGCCCGTCGCCGCCGTCCGACAACCTCAGGTGAACACCCAGATCACGCGTGCCGGCGCATCACTCAGGTTCGCGTAACGAAACCGCTTGTGCGCGGGAAGCTGAAATGCGTCGTTCGGGCCGAGCGTGACGGGCGTGTCGTCGCCGTCGATCCAGATTGTCAGCTCGCCTTCGAGCACGAAGCCGCCCTGCTCGTCGCTGTCGTCGACGGAACGCTCGCCGCTGCTCGCGCCGGGCGCGAGATGGCTCTCCAGGATCGAGAAGCGCGAACGCATGTTCGGCGACACGAGGATGTCCGTGATGCCGGCCGCGTAATACACGGTGCGCCGCTCGTCGGGCCGCGTGACCCACGCCACGCTGCGCGGCTTGCTGAGGCTGTAGAAATATGTGGTCGGCACGCCGAGCGCCTCGCCGATCGCGGTGAGATCCGCGACCGTTGGACGCGACAGCCCGCGCTCGACCTGCGACAGAAAGCCGACGGAGCGGCCGATCCGTTCCGCGAGATCGTTGAGCGTGACCTTGCGATGCTTGCGCAGATCGCGGATCAGGATCGCCAGACTTTCTATCTCTTCCTGTTCGTTCATGGTGGATTCCGGTGCGTCAGACGGTATCGCGCAAACGGTACCAGGCCTTGCCGATCGCTTCCAGCGGCGCGGCGAGACGATCGCCGCCGGGGAAGCGCGGGTTGCGGATGCGCTGGTACTGCGCGAGCAGGCGATCGTCGCCGAGCACGGCATCGGCGACCGCGCGCGCGCCGGCAAGCGTCGGCAACACACCATGCCCCGAGAAGCCCTGCAGCCAGAAGCGCTGGCCGCGACGGCCGATGTCCGGCGTGCGTCGCATGCTGATGTCGATGTGGCCGCCCCACGCGTAGTCGAGCGGCACGCCGGCCAGTTGCGGGAACACGCGTTCGAGGTGTGGGCGCGTCGCGGCCGCGATGTCGGCCGGAATCCCGCCGAGATACGTGCAGCCACCACCGAACAGCAGACGGTTGTCGGGGCTCAGGCGGAAGTAGTCGGGCACGAACTGGTTGTCGATCACGCAACTGTTCCGCGGCAGCAGCGAGCGTGCGACGTCCGGCGCGAGCGGCGCGGTCGCGACCTGGTAGGTGCCGACCGGCAGCAACCGGCGCGACAGTTCGCGATCGAGCCGGTCGACATACGCATTGCACGCGAGCACCAGCACGTCCGCGCGCACCTCGCCGCGCGCGGTGCGGGCAACGTGACCGCCCGCGGTCTCGCGACAGTCGAGCACGCGGCTTTGCTCGAAGATGCGCCCGCCGGCCCGTTCGATCGTCTGCGCGAGACCGAGCGCGAGCTTCAGCGGATTCAGATGGCCGGCCTCGGGATCGTGGAGCGCGGCAAGATAGCGCGCGCTGCCGATCCACTCGGGCATCTCGTCCGGCCCGATCACGCGCAGCCGGTCGTAGCCCCAGCGCTGCGCGGCCTCGTCGCGGGCCTGCGCGAGCATCGCGACGCGACGCGGCCGCACCGCGGCCCACAGGCTGCCGGGCCGGTAGTCGATGTCGAAGCCGTGCCGCGCGGGCAGTTCGCGCACTTCGGCCGCGGCCCAGCGCATGCTGTCCCACAGCACGCGCGCGCCGTCGCGGCCGAGCGAATCCTCGAGCGGCTGCATGTCGCACGACCAGCCGAGCAGCGCCTGCCCGCCGTTGCGGCCCGATGCGGCCCACGCGACGCGGCTCGCCTCGAGCACGACCACGCGCTTGCCCGCAAGCGCGAGGCGCAATGCCGTATGCAGCCCGCTGAAGCCCGCGCCGACGACCAGCACGTCGGCGTCGACGCGTTCGTCCAGTTCGGGCCGCCTCGGAATCGGCGCCGGATAAGTGCCGGCGTAGTAGCTTGCGACGTGACGGTCGGACTGCACGAACATGCGGACTCCCGTGAAATTCTCGCCGGATAATTTCATGAAAAATTAGCACGGCAATTTCACGAGAGCAAGCGGGAGAATGAGGGCACGTCTTGTGGTCCGACGAACTATAGTTGTGCGCTTTTCAGGGGGGCGGTGCGATTTGTCAATTCGCAGGAGTGCTCCTGCAAGCCATGTAGTTGCGCTTTGGAAATGTCGCCTTCTACTCGCGATGCAGCGTTTCGAGCATGGCTGATGACAGCCGCTGGCAAGCGCCATGGCCCTTCGACTGCAGCCCGGGCATCATGCCGACGACAAAGTCGATGAACGCTCTCACCTTGGCCGGAACGTGATTCCGACTGGGGTAGTAGACATAAAGCGGGAACGTCTCGTCGCGCCAGTCAGTCAGGATCGGCTCCAGCGTGCCGGCACGCAGGTGCGCGTCGATTCCGAGGTCAATCAGCTGAGCGATCCCGAAGCCTGCAACGCACGCGCCGATTTTGGTTCCCGCATCCGTGACGGTCAGATTCCCGTTGACAGCCACTTTCACTTTCTCGTTGTCGCGCCAGAATTCCCAGTCGAAGGGCCGACCAGTAGCCGGATCGATGGCCAGGATGCATTCATGGCCGTCATCGACCAGATCCTGCGGCGACCTCGGCCGGCCGCGTTGCTCCAGGTAGGACGGCGCGGCCACCGTCAGGACCCGCGGGCTATACAGCCTGCGACAGACCAACGTGGAAACGGATGGCGTCCCGAATCGTATGGCGAGATCGAATCCGTCGCTTACCAGGTCTGGCACGTCGTTCCGGGTTTCCAGCTTCAGATGAAGCGCAGGGTAATCCTTCATGAACTGGGCCAGCTCCGGCGCCAGCACCAGGCGAGCGAATGCTGCGTCGCACGCCACACGGAGCGTTCCGTTGACGAGCGAGGTCTGGCCGGAGGCTTCGGCGGTCGCCTCTTCGATTCCCTGGAGCAACGGCCGCACCTTTGACAACAGCTCGTGGCCAGCGTCCGTCACTTCGACGTGCCGGCTGGTGCGATGCACGAGCTTCGTGCGCAGGCGGTCCTCCAGTCGCTGAATGGCGCGACTGACCGCAGGCTGAGTCCTGCCCAGACGAGATGCGGCACGGCCAAAGCTCCCGGATTCGGCGATGGCCGCAAGTACAAGCAAGCCGCTGACAAGTCCTCCGTCGAGGTCTTCCATGATCCATGAGTTCCTGTAATGACAGCGATAACCGGGCCGCCGTAGCCGAGCCGAGGACGATCGCTCACTATACGAGCCGTTCACTATCGAGGAAAGCCAGTCATGACCCAGACCCAAGCCGTCGTCGCGTTGATCGAGGATTACTTCAATCTGGCTTACGAGCCGAAGAGCCGTGACTTCAACAAGGTCTTTCATCCGAGCTGCCTGATTCAGTGGCTGGATGAAGGCCGGCTGCGCACCCTGTCGTCGTCGGAGTACGAGGCGCTCGTCAACGGGAGGCCGAGCCCCCGGTCAACCGGCGCACCAAGAGACGAGGCGATCCTCTCCATGGAGCACATCTCGGACGGCCTTTCAGCGGCCACGGTGCGAGTGCGGATCGGAAGCAGGCTGTTCAACGATCACTTCGTCATACACAAGGTGGACGGCAGTTGGCTGATCGCCACCAAGGCGTCTGCCATCGTGCGTACGTTCGACTGAAACGCAGAGCTGCAAATGCGCATCAGTGTCCTGATTCATTCGGGCGCGACTCAATCGGTGAAAGATCGCCGGCGGAGCCACGCCGACGAACCGGGTCATAAAACATTTCGATGTAGTTGTTGAAGTTTCGTAGCTTCTGCTGATGAAGCCCCTTCGTGCGCTAATCGCGTCCGGTTAATCCGCTAATGCGGTGCGGCGGAGATCAAGCTACGACCGATCGGCCGCGCCCGCTGCGCACCCGACACGCTGCACGCGCGCCCCGCTTTGCGCCGCCACGATCCTGCATTACCATCGTGCGTCCGCCGCGCATACCCGCGCGCCCCGCCACCTCTGCGCTCCCGCACCGATGCTCGCCCTCATCATCATCGCCGGCCTGTGGGCCGGCCTGCAAAACGCCCTCGCGGGCGGCGGCTCGTTCGTCACGCTGCCCGCGCTGATCGTGTCGGGGATGTCGCCGCTCGCGGCGAACATCACGTCGACGGTCGCGCTGTTCCCCGGCCAGGTCACGACGGGCTGGGCGAGCCGGAACATGGTGCGCGGCGCGGGCAAGCTGCCCTTTCGCGCGCTGTTCGCGATCAGCGTGGTCGGCGGCGCACTCGGCGGCCTGCTGCTGCTGAAAACCCCGTCATCGATCTTCTCGCACCTCGTGCCGTGGCTCGTGCTGTTCGCGACGGTCGTGTTTACATGGGGCAGTTTCTTCCGCAAGCCCGGCGCCGACACGCAGCATATCGGCCCCGTCACCGCTGCGATCTCGCAATTCCTGATCGCGATCTACGGCGGCTACTTCGGCGGAGGCATCGGATTCCTGATGATGGCCGCGCTGACGATGGCGGGCCTGTCGCCGCGTCACGCGATGTCGACGAAGAATGCGCTCGCGGGCGTGATGAACGCGTCGGCGGTCGCGCTGTTCCTGACCTCGCCGCACCTGCACTGGCGCGAGGCCCTCGCGCTCGGCGGCGGCGCGATCGTCGGCGGCCTGCTCGGCGCGTGGGCGCTGCACCGCGTGAACGAACGCGTGCTGCGGATCGCGATCGTCTGCATCGGCGCCGCGCTGACCGTCGGGCTGTTCGCCAAGCCGATCTGACGCACGCGCAATCGACGGGCAAGCGTCCGTGCGGCGAGCGACGGCGGAGTAACGCGCCCACCTCGATGTCGCGGGCGTTTCGGGGCGACTTGCGCGCCCCGCGCTTCAATGCCCGCAGGCGTATGCGTTCAACTTCAACCGAACGGTCGCACGCCGATCAGCGGGCCATGCAGGAACAGCGCGAAGACGGCCCATACGACGAGCCCGGCGACGATCGTCACGGCATCGCCCGACAGCCTGCCGGCCGGATAGCGGACGCCGTCGCGGCGATCGCGCGCGCGCCACACGACGAAATCGACCAGCGACCACACGAAGAATGCGCCGAACAGCACGACCGCGTGCAGCGTGCCGTTCGCGAGCAGGTGCGCGACCGCCCACACCATCACGCCGGCCACCATCGGATGGCCGACGAGCGTCTTGATGCGGTTGCGCGGCACGTAGGACGCGGCGATCAGCACGAATGCGATCGCGGTCAGCATGCCGGTGAGATGGCGAACGCCGACGGGCGACACCCACAGCAGCGTCCCGCCCTGGCGCGCGACGCCGTAACCCCAGATGATCAGCACGAAGCCGACGATCGACGCGAGCGCATAAGGGCCCTTCCAGCGTTTCTCGCCGATCCGCTCGATGGTCGCGGATCGCCAGCCGTCCGCGACGATCCGAATCGAATGCACACCGAGGAAGATCGCTAAACCGAGAATCAGGACGAGCATCGGCTATCTCCGTCTGGAACGATGAGTGGGGAATCATTCGCGCGGCTTTCGATGCGCCGTTCGCGAGGCCGGCAGCGAGACCGGCTCGGGGTCGCGCCGGGCACGGACGCGATCGCGCCGATCATAAACGCCGGGGCCGCCGTTGTGAAGCAGCCGGAACATGCGGTGCGTCAAACCCGGCGCTTGCGCGCACCCGACGTGAACCGAAAGAAAGGAAGTAAGAAAAAGGAAATGCGCCGCCGTACGCCCGGCGCTACGTGCGCTTGCGCGTCGCTTCCGGTTTCGGCGCCGGCTTCGACTTCGGCCGCGCCTTGCGCTTCGGCGCCCCCGCCAGCAGCGCCGCGCGATACGCGCCGCGACACCAGTCGAACAGCGCGCCCGCGTCCTCGAGCACGTCGGCCGGCGTTTCGTAATAGCCCTCGAGCGCAACGGTGCGCGTGGGACGCTCATACGAGAACGGTCCCATCCCCGCCGCGACGAACGCGGGGCGGTTCACGTCGTCGACGCGCAAAAACAGCGACCCGCGCGACATGAAGCCGAACATCACGCCGTCGAGCCGCATCGCGGCGCCGCTGAAGAACCGCACGACCTGTACGTTGCCGAGCGGCGCGAGCCGATACGCGATCTCCTCGCCGTGCGCCTTCTCCGATTGCCAGCTCATGCGGGCTCCGTGCAGCGCTGCGTCCACACGTCGAGTTCCACGTCGTCGAAACCGACGGCCGCCGCGCTCTCGCGGATCTGCCGCCACGTCGCACGATCGACCGGAATGCCGTCCGCGCCGCGCGCGGCGCGGCTCGCCTCCTCCGGCTCGCCGGGCATCCGCACCGGCGCATCGCCCGCCTGCGGCGACGCCTTCGCCCATTCGACGAACGCATCGGCTTCGCGCTCCGCGTCGGCCGCGTCGAACGCGTTCGGATCGATCAGCACCGACAGCATCCCGTTGACGATCGCGCTCGTCTTCTGCAGCGTGCCGCCGTAGGTCGTATGCCCGCCGACCAGCGCGCCGCCGAAGATCTCGCACATCGCCGCCAGCGCATAACCCTTGTGCAGTCCGAACGGCAGCAGCGAGCCGAACGGCTGCTCGTGCATGACGGCCGGATCGTCGGTCGGCTGGCCGCGATGATCGATCAGCGACCCGGCCGGCACGCGCTTGCGCTGGTTGTATGCCACCCGCGTCTTGCCGTACGCGATCGCGCTCGTCGCGAAATCGAGCAGCAGCGGCGGCCGGCCCGCGCGCGGATACGCGGCGCAGAACGGATTCGTGCCGAAACGCGGATCGGTGCCGTGCAGCGGCGCGACGAGCAGGTCGCCCGGCACGTTGACGAAATGGAACGACACGAGCCCCGAACGCGCGCACTGCTCGGCCCAGTGCCCGATGCGGCCGAGGTGATGGACGTCGCGCAGCCCGAGCGCGCAGATGCCCATGCGTCGCGCGCGCTCGATCCCTTCGACCATCGCCTCGAACGCGATCACCTGGCCGAAGCCGCGCCCGCCGTCGATCGTGAGCACCGCGCCGCCGTCGCGGACGATCGACGCGTGCCCGTTCAACTGCAACTGCCCCTCCCGCCACGACGCCACGTAGTTCGGGATCATCCCGATCCCGTGCGAATCGTGACCCGCCAGATTCGCGCCGACCAGATGATCGGCAACGAGCCGCGCCTCGCGCTCGCTGCTGCCAGCCCGCTCCCAAAGTGCCGCGACGAATGCATGCAGCGGTTCGGCGCGCATGCGCAGCGGGTCGGTATCGGAGGTCGGCAGCGCGGTCATCGGCAAGGCTCCGTGAGGTCGAGGTGAATCCGGTTGAATCCGTTCGGGTCGGGCAGCGCGAACGCTCAGCGCGCGGACGCGATCACGTCCGCCACCGCGGCGGTCAGCTTCTTCGCGTACGGCACGTGCAGGAACTCGTTCGGGCCGTGCGCATTCGACTTCGGCCCGAGCACGCCGCACACCATGAACTGCGCGGCCGGGAAGCCGGCCTGCAGCACGTTCATCAGCGGGATCGTGCCGCCGAGGCCCATGTACGCGCAGTCCGCGCCGAAGTGGCGGCGCGACGCGGCGTCGAGCGACGACGCGAGCCACGGCGCGAGATCCGGCGCGCTCCAGCCGGTCGCTGCGCCCGCGTCCGGCTTGAACGTGACCTTCGCGTTGTACGGCGGATCGAGTTCGAGCAGGTCCTTCAGTTGCTGCACGGCCTGTGCGGCATCGACCAGCGGCGGCAGGCGCAGCGACAGCTTGAACGCGGTGCGCGGACGCAGCACGTTGCCCGCGTCGGCGAGCGCCGGCAGGCCGGCCGCGCCCGTCACCGACAGCGACGGACGCCACGTCGAATTCAGCAGCGCCTCGCGCGGATCGGTCGTGGTCGGCAGCACCGGCTTGCCGTCCGCGCCGCATGCCCACGGCAGCCCCTTCCACACGGCGTCGCCGAGGATCGCGGCTGCCGCATCGGCTTCGCGCACGCGGCTGTCGGGAATCTCGCAATGAAACACGCCGGGCAGCAGATTGCCGTTCTTCGCATCTTCCAGGCGCTCGAACAGCTGGCGCATCACGCGGAAGCTCGACGGCGCGATGCCGCCGAAGACGCCCGAGTGAACGCCTTCCTCGAGCACCTCGACCTGCAGGTCGCCGGACACCAGCCCGCGCAGCGACGTCGTGAGCCACATCTGGTCGTAGTTGCCGGCGCCCGAATCGAGGCACACGACGAGCGACACCTGGCCGAGCCGGTCGCGCAGCGCGTCGACGTACGGCAGCAGGTCGTAGCTGCCCGACTCCTCGCAGGTCTCGATCAGGCCGACGCAGCGCGGCCGTTCGACGCCCTGCTCGTCGAGCGCGCCGAGCGCCGCGAGGCTCGCGTAGATCGCGTAGCCGTCGTCCGCGCCGCCGCGGCCGTACAGCTTGCCGTTCTCGAACTTCGGCGTCCACGGGCCGAGGTCCGCGCGCCAGCCGTCGAATTCGGGCTGCTTGTCGAGGTGGCCGTACAGCAGGATCGTGTCGGTGCTGCCCGAGCGTGTCGCGGGCGTTTCGAAGAAGATCACCGGCGTGCGGCCGGGCAAGCGCACGATCTCGAGCTTCAGGCCTTTCACCGGCTGGCGTTCGGCCCACTGCGCGGCATCGGTGACGACCCGCTCGAGATAGCCGCGCTTCGCCCAGTCGGGGTCGAACGCGGGACTCTTGGCGGGGATCGCGATGTAGTCGGTCAGTGCGTGGAGAATTTCATCGTTCCACTTGCGCTCGACGAAGGTAACGAGCTTGTCATGGTCGAGGACGGGGGTAGTGTCGACGGAGGTCATGGTGGGGTGCCTGGATAGGGCTGACGAAAGACCGGATGATACGCCGATGCCCGGCCCCAGGGGCGCTTTCCGCGGACGTATTCAGGGCCCGTTCCCGCAGCGTTTCACACGCGCGCCGAACGCGACTTCGACCGTGATGCCGCGGCCGTCGGCAATCGCACCGATGCATCGTCATCGGCATCACCGTTCGGTAGAAACAATCACTGGCGCCGCCAAACGCGCATTTCAAGCGCCCGATAATAACCGACTAATTCAATCAGGGTTTCCCGAGTCATTCAGCCCATGAATTGAATTAACCAGTTCGGCAAAAAATCGATTATCCGTTCAATTTTCGAGATACTGCACCGTCACCCTCGAACATGACCCGAACCGGCCAAGGCCCGCCGCCCGGCCTCATACGCCCTCATCCGTTCGCACCATGACATTTCATCTTCCTCAATGATAATGATCAATATTCAAGATATTAAATTGCATCGTTTACTCCTATTGAAACTCAATTAAGAGATAAGATGCTGTCGTTCAATAAAGCGACGGACCATTCCGGATTCGTCGACACGGCGCCGGGCCGCGCCACCTCAACTGCATCACGATCATTCAAGGAGCCTCGCATGTCCGATGCCAGCTCGTCTTCCTCCCGTTCCACCGCCGCGCCAACCGCGATCGCCGCGCCGAAAATCGGCGTCATCCCCGCCACGCTGATGGTCGCGGGCAACATGATGGGCTCAGGCGTCTTCATGCTGCCCGCGAACCTCGCCGCCACCGGCGGCATCGCGATCTTCGGCTGGCTGATCACCGTCGTCGGCGCCGTGTCGCTCGCACTGGTGTTCGCGAAGCTCGCGGCGATCGACCCGGCCGCCGGCGGCCCGTATGCGTATGCGCGCAAGTCGTTCGGCCCGTACATCGGCTACCAGACCAACCTGATCTACTGGCTCGCGAACGTGCTCGGCAACGTCGGCCTCGCGGTCGCCGGCCTCGGCTATCTCACGCACTTCTTCCCGATGCTGCGCGACCCGCGGGTATTCGCGCTCGCGCAGATCTTCGTGATCTGGCTGTTCACCTACGCGAACATCCTCGGGCCGAACGTGGTCGGCCGCGTGCAGTCGGTCACGACGATCTTCGCGCTCGTGCCGATCCTCGGGATGGCCGTGTTCGGCTGGTTCTGGTTCAGCAAGGACGTGTACTTCGCCGGCTGGAACGTGTCGGGCGCGAACAGCTTCGGCGCGATCGGCGCGACGCTGAACTTCACGCTGTGGGCGTTCATCGGCGTCGAGAGCGCGTCGGTGTCGGCCGGTGTCGTCGAAAACCCGTCGCGCAACGTGCCGATCGCGACCGTCGGCGGCGTCGTGCTCGCGGCCGTCTGCTACGTGCTCAGCTCGACCGTGATCATGGGGATGATCCCGAACAAGGCGCTGCTCGCATCGAGCGCGCCGTTCGCGGATGCCGCGCGCCTCGCGCTCGGCGACACCGCCGCGAACGCGGTCGCGATCTGCGCGGCGCTCGGCTGCCTCGGCTCGCTCGCGGGCTGGACGCTGCTGGTCGGCCAGACCGCGAAGGCCGCGGCCGACGACGGCCTGTTCGCCGGCGTGTTCGCCCGCGTCAACTCGAAGAACGTGCCGTCGGCCGGCCTCGCGATCGTCGCGGTCATCATGTCGGTGCAGGTGCTCGCGACGATGTCGCCGAGCGCGAGCGAGCAGTTCGGCAAGATCGCGTCGATCGCCGTGATCATGACGCTCCTGCCGTACATCTACTCGTGCATCGCGATCAAGGTGCTCGGCTACGGCAAGATGCCGTCGCACCAGTTCACCTTCTACACGATCGTCGGCCTGATCGGCGCCGTCTACGCGCTGTGGGCGATGGTCGGCTCCGACGGCCAGCAGACGCGCTGGTCGCTGATCTTCGTGATCGCGACGATCGTGTTCTACGAGCTGTCGATCAACCGTCAGCGCGAAATCGAGGAAACCCATATCCATCCGGGCGGCCGCTCGCCGCGCTGGGTGCGCTACCTCGCGCTCGGCGTCACCATCGTCGCGCTCGTCGCGACCTTCTGGATCTCCGTGGGCCGACACACGGCCGACATCCTTCACGCACGCTCGCCGGCCGCGGGCGTCCAGGCAACCCAGCAAACGGGGGAATAACCCATGACCGCTTCCTTGACCCAACCGGCGTTCCGCCGCCTCGGCATGAAGGCGCTGCTCGTGCAGCACGACATCGACGAACGCACGGCGACCGGACGCGCGGCCACCGCGCTCGTCGAAGAATTGCGCACGCGGCTCGTCGACGTCGTCATCGCGACCTCCGCCGAAGACGCGCGCGCGGTGGTCGACGCCGATCCCGCGATCCAGTGCCTGCTGCTCAACTGGGAACTCGGCAACGATCCCGCCCACGCGCCCGCGCAGGCCGTGCTCGACGCGATGCGCGCGCGCAATGCGACGGTGCCGGTGTTCCTGCTCGCGAGCCGCGCGAGCGCGGCGGCGATTCCCGTCGACGCGATGCGCAAGGCCGACGACTTCATCTGGATGCTGGAAGACACCACCGCGTTCATCGGCGGGCGGATCGTCGCCGCGATCGAACGCTACCGCGAAACCGTGCTGCCGCCGATGTTCCGCGCGCTCGCGCAGTTCTCGCGCGTGTACGAATACTCGTGGCACACGCCGGGCCACACGGGCGGCACCGCGTTCCTGAAATCGCCGGTCGGCCGCGCGTACTTCGAATTCTTCGGCGAGGCGCTGTTCCGCTCCGACTTGTCGATCTCGGTCGGCGAACTCGGCTCGCTGCTCGACCACTCCGGCCCGATCGGCGAAAGCGAACGCTACGCGGCGCGCGTGTTCGGCGCGCACCGCACGTATCACGTGACCAACGGCTCGTCGATGTCGAACCGCGTGATCCTGATGGCGAGCGTCACGCGCAACCAGGTCGCGCTGTGCGACCGCAACTGCCACAAGTCGGCCGAGCACGCGATGACGATGTCCGGTGCGATTCCGACTTACCTGATCCCGTCACGCAACCATTACGGGATCATCGGGCCGATCATGCCGGAACGGCTCACGGCCGCCGCCGTGCGCCTCGCGATCGACGCGAACCCGCTGGTGCGCGGGCGCGACGGCATCGATCCGACGCCCGTGCATGCGCTGATCACGAACTCGACATACGACGGCCTCTGCTACAACGTCGCGCGCGTCGAGGAACTGCTCGGCCAGAGCGTCGACCGATTGCATTTCGACGAAGCATGGTACGGCTATGCGCGCTTCAACCCGATCTACCGCGATCGTCACGCGATGCACGGCGATCCGGCGCAGCACGACGCCAGCAAGCCGACCGTGTTCGCAACGCAGTCGACGCACAAGCTGCTCGCCGCGCTGTCGCAGGCGTCGTTCATCCAC
This sequence comes from Burkholderia sp. BCC1638, assembly GCF_902833195.1. Taxonomy (NCBI): domain Bacteria; kingdom Pseudomonadati; phylum Pseudomonadota; class Betaproteobacteria; order Burkholderiales; family Burkholderiaceae; genus Burkholderia; species Burkholderia sp. BCC1638. The sequence continues at coordinate 33,275 of NZ_CADFEC010000027.1, read as the reverse complement.
GTCCGCGACGGCCGCAATCCGATCGAGCATGCACGCTTCAACGAGGCATACATGATGCATGCGTCGACGTCGCCGAACTACGCGATCATCGCGTCGAACGACGTGAGCGCCGCGATGATGGACGGCCCCGGCGGCGAGGCGCTGACGACCGACGCGATCCGCGAGGCCGTGTCGTTCCGCCGGATGCTCGCGCGGCTGCATGCGGAATGCGAGGAGAACGACGACTGGTTCTTCAACGGCTGGCAGCCGGACACCGTGGTCGACCGCAAGACAGGCCGGCGCGTGCCGTTCCATGAAGCGGACGAAACGCTGCTCGCCACCGATCCGTCGTGCTGGGTGCTGCATCCGGGCGAGACGTGGCACGGCTTCGGCGAGATCGAGGACGACTACTGCATGCTCGATCCGATCAAGGTGTCGATCGTCACGCCGGGCGTCGCGCCGCACGGCGGGCTGATGCCGGTCGGCATTCCGGCGTCGGTCGTCACCGCGTATCTGGACCGGCACGGGATCGTCGTCGAGAAGACGACCGACTTCACGATCCTGTTCCTGTTCTCGCTCGGCGTGACGAAGGGCAAGTGGGGCACGCTCGTCAACACGCTGCTCGACTTCAAGCGCGACTACGACGCGAACGCGCCGCTCGAACAGGCGCTGCCGGACCTCGTCGCGCGCTATCCGGACCGCTACGGCAAGCTCGGCCTGCGCGAACTGTGCGACCTGATGTTCAGCGCGATGAGCGACCTGAAGACGACCGAGATGATGTCGCGCGGCTTCTCGACGCTGCCGCAGCCCGACTTCAGCCCGGCCGAGGCGTTCGAACATCTCGTGCACAACGACATCGAGATGCTGGAGCTGTCGGAGATGGAAGGCCGCACCGTCGCGACGGGCGTCGTGCCCTATCCGCCCGGCATTCCGCTGCTGATGCCCGGCGAGAACGCGGGGCCGGCCGACGGCCCGCTGCTCGGCTACCTGAAGGCGCTCGAGCAGTACGACCTGCGCTTCCCCGGCTTCACGCACGACACGCATGGTGTCGAAGTCGAGGACGGCGTGTACCGGATCGCGTGCATCAAGGAAACCGCCCGCGACACCAACACGCGTTGAGCATGCGCGCCGCGACGCCGCGCCGGCAGAATGCGGCCGGCGTCGCGATGCGTGACGACTCGCCGGTCATGCCGGCAACCGACCGACCCAGGCGGCAAGCTGCGCTTCGCCTTCTTCGTCGAGCTTTCCCTTCAGTTCTCCGTACCAAGGTGCGATCGCGTCGGCCGGCTGCGTGGCCTTCAGGATCTCGAAACTGTTCTCGAGGAACGACGCAAAGAACGGAATGCCCCGCATGTAGAGGAAGGTCGAGTCGGTGATCCGCACGTGGCCATACACGTCGCGCACCCACGCGAGATGCGGCAGCGCCTCGCGCAGGTGGCCGCTTTGCATCAGCGCGGAAATGAAGTTCACGCGCGCGGCGACGTCGGACTGCTCGTGCGTGTCGTGATTGACCTCGGCGGCCTTCTGCATCCACGCTTCGCCGCGCTCCACTTCGTCGCACATCACCGAGGTCGTCGCGAGCTGCACCGCGTTGTGCGCGCTCGGCTCGCGGTCGAACAGCGCGAGCCAGTACGGAAACGCTTCCCGGTAACGCTTCATCGCCGAATACGACAGCGCGCACAGGCGCGCCGCATCGGCCAGCCGCTCTGCATGCGGCGCGGCGGCCGCGATCGCGGCTTCGTGCCGGCCGGCCTGGAACGCCTTCAGCGCGGACGCAAGCTCGGGCGCGATGTCGGGGCCGTTCTGATCATTCGCGCCTTCGGATGCGTCGGATGCGTCGTTCGCGGACGGCGCGGGCGTCGCCGCTTCATCACGCGGTTTCTTTCCGAACAGCTTTCCCAGCAGGCCCATGGCGATTGTCCTTGTCGTTGTGATGGATGAATGGCGGCTGGTCGCAGCGGCGCAAGAAGCGCAGCGCGCGTGAACCGGATCGCCGCACGGCGACCGCCATCTTACGCGCGCTCGAAGTCGGCAGAAAGCGAACGACGGCCGGGCGCCGCCGTGGCGAAGGAAGACTCGACGCTCACGCGTCCGCGGGCCTCACGCCGCGATCCATCCCGCGCCGGTACGCGGCAGGGCTCGTCGCCGCGACGCGCCGGAAATGCCGACGCAACGACTCCTCGGAACCGAACCCCGCGCGCGCGGCAATCTGCGCGAGCGACAACCCGGGATGGGCTTCGAGCATGTCCTTCGCGACGTTCACACGCTCGCGGATCAGCCACGCGAGCGGCGACATTCCCGTCGCGTCCGCGAACTGCCGCTGCAGCGTGCGCGTGCTCATCGCCGCCTGCGCGGCCAGCGACGCGAGCGTGTGCGGCTCGGCCGCATGCGCGCGCATCCAGTCGATCAGCTTCGCGAGCCGGTCGCTGCCGCCCGGTGCGACCGGTCGCGGCACGAACTGTGCCTGGCCGCCGTCGCGATGCGGCGGCAGCACCAGGCGCTGCGCGACGCGGTTCGCGATCGCGCCGCCGTGGTCGCGGCGCACGAGATGCAGCAGCATGTCGAGCCCCGCCGCCGAGCCGGCCGACGTGACGATCTGCCCTTCGTCGACGTACAGCGCGTCGGGATTCACGCGCAGCGCCGGATAGCGCGCCTGCAGGCGCTCGGCGTAGCGCCAGTGCGTCGTGACGGTGAGCCCGTCGAGCACGCCGGCCGCCGCGAGCACGAACACGCCCGAGCAGATCGAACAGAGCCGCGCGCCACGGCGATGCGCGGCGCGCAGCTTTTTCAGCAGCGGTTCCGGCGGCGGCTCGTCCGGATCGCGCCAGCCGGGAATCACGATGGTGTCAGCGCGATCGAGCATCGCAAGCCGGTACGGCGCGGCGACCGTGATGCCGCCCGCCGCGCGCACGGGGCCCGGCTCGCTCGCGCAGACCGCGAAGCGATACCAGTCGACCCCGAGTTCCGGGCGTTCGAGCGCGAACAGTTCGACCACGCAGCCGAATTCGAAGGTGCAGAGGCGATCGTAGGCGAGCGCGACGACGAGATGATTGTGCATGGCGCGATGTTACCGGAACTTGTCGATCGCGCCACTGCCGCGATGACCGCCGAACCGCGATACTGCCCTTCATCCCGGCGCATTCCGCGCCGCCCTTCAGGAGCGCCTTTCATGTCTTACGTCACCGACGTCCCCGCCGCCGACAGCGCCGCCGCCCTCGCGCACTTCGAAGCGTCGCTGCGCTTCGAGACCGATTGCTGGGACGTGCACGACGCGCTCGCGTCCGGCGCGCCCGATTTCGTGTTGCTCGACGTCAGGGGTCCGGAGCAGTTTGCCGCCGGCCACGTGCCCGGCGCGCGCAACCTGCCGCACCGCAAGATCGTCGCCGGCAAGCTCGCCGACCATCCGGCCGCCACGCTGTTCGTCGTCTACTGCGCCGGCCCGCACTGCAACGGCGCCGCGCGCGCGGCGATCCGGCTCGCGCGCCTCGGCCGCCCTGTGAAGCTGATGATCGGCGGCGTCACGGGCTGGCTCGACGAAGGTTTCGCGTTGCGCAACGAAGCGCAGCCGCAGGACGTTGCCACGCGCTGATCGTCATTAAAAACGCAACAATCAATTGCCGGCACACAAACGGAAAAAGCGCGACAATCGGCCACATTGCAGTTCTGATGGAGCAGCAACATGGAACACGCAGTCCTGATTCAGGTGGCCGGTTCGGTCGCGGCGATCGCGCTCTATTTTCTTCCGGCCATCGTCGCCGACCGGCGCGCCCGGCACGACAAGCTGACGATCGCAATGTTCAACGCCCTGTTCGCGTGGACGGGCATCGGCTGGTTGATGACGCTCTACTGGGCATGCCAGCCGAACCCGCAAACCGACGTCGCGCAAACCATCCTCGCGAAGCGCCGCGGCATCAGCATGCGGACCTTCTCCGCCGGCCTCGTCGAACGCGTGCAGCGCCGCGTCGCCGCCCAGGAGCAATGGGCCGAGAAGCAAGGTTGCCGCTAGCCAGTCCCGCTGTTCTCCTTACCTCGCCGCTTCGAACTTCGGCATCCTGACATTGGTCGAGGCCCGATAGTCCCACACCAGCCTGTCGCGCGGCACTTCGCTGGCTGCGCGCAGCCACGCCCCGAACGCCCCCGCCGTCACCGCCCGCGCGATCCGCTCGCCCGGGCAGCCGTGCGGACCCGTGCCGAACCCGAAGTTCGGCCCCGGTGCGCGGCCCGGCAACAATCGGTTCGGCTCGCGATGCACGGCCGGATCGCGGTTCGCCGCCGCGAGCACGACCAGAATGGCCGCACCGGCATCGACGGTCACGCCTTCGATCGTCGTGCGCGACGCGACGAAGCGGCGCGTGTTCTGCACCGGCGCATCGAAGCGGCCGACCTCGGCGACGAATGCGTCGAGCGTCGCGGCATCCGGCAGCGCGCGTTCGGCGCCGGTTGCGTCCCACGCGACCAGCACATTGCCGAGCCACGCGGCCGTCGCCTCGCACGTCTGCGACAGCAACCCGACGAGATTCGCGACGAGCGCGCCGCTTGCGTGCCAGCCCGCGGCACGGGCCGCCTGCTGAATCGCCGCGACCCATGAGCCGTCGTGCGCGCGCGTGCGCGCGACGCGCTCCGTCATCCGGTCGAGCAGCTGCCGCGCGGCCTCGCTCGCGCGGGCCAGCGCCGCGTCGTCCGACAGCGGCGACAGCGCGGCGACGAAGTCGACGACCAGCGCAGCGATATCGTCGAGTTGCGCGTCGTCGAAGCCGAGCAGATCGGCAACCGCGCAAACGGGCACCGTCAGGCACCACGCATTCAGTGCATCGGCGTCATGCGATGCGCGCAGCCGGTGGCCGGCAAGTTGCACGGCCCGCTCGCGCAACGCGTCGACGTCGATCGGCGCGAACGCCGCGCGCAGCGCCTGCTTCGGCACGTCATGCCGCAATGCGCCGTCGTTCATGCGCACCAGATCGCCGAACAGCGCGCCCGCCGTCGTCCCGCGCAGCGCGGGCGGCACCGGCGCATCGAGCGGCCTGACGCGGCACGCCGGGTGACCGAGCACGGCCGTCACGCTCGCCGCCCGGCTCGCGACCCACAGGCCGAGCGAGGCGTCGAACGCGAGCGGTGGCCCGTCGACGAGCGTCGAGTAGTACGGGTAGGGATCGCGGTGCGTGACCGCGGCAATCGGATTGGTCGGGTTCATGCGTGCAGTATCGGCGCGTCGGGCCGCCGCATGTTTCGGGTTGACGTGAAATGTCGCGGATGTCGCGGTCACGCCCATGCCTGCACCGCGGGCTGATGCGACGCAGCAGTCGGCCGCCGGCAAGCGGCGTCGTGACGGACGTGGCCTCAGGCTGCCGAACGATAACGATGCGCCTGCATGCGCAGTCGGACGCGCCCGGCGGAAATCGCACGCGGTTCGGGCACCACCGTTTCGTGATGAAACATTTCCTGCCGGAAGTGGCCACCGTCGTCGAACCACTGGCAGATGAGCCAGTCGGCATCGTCGAACACGACCGGCCCGGCATAGGTGACCGTCATGCGCGGCCCGCCGGTTTTCAGCGTCACGACATCGCCGACGCGAAAGCCGTTGCTGTGATTTTCTCGGATTGTCATCGCTCTCTCGATTTTTTATATATTCATTTTCCGGCGGCCCGCTGACAGGTCTTTCGGATACGCGGCAGATTACCAACCCAATAAATAACCGGCAACTCCCGAATACCCCAAAACATCGACCTGAAAATCGCAACGATACGCGGCAGCGGTTCGCGCGGCGGGCTTCTGACACCATATTCGGCGCGGCTTGCGCGCCGAATATGGTCAAACAGCCGGAGTGCGGAGAATAAACGATGAATTTCGCGCCGTCATCGAACTTCAAATCGGCGGCGGTTTCGATTGATTACTGTCAATCGGATTTCAGCTGGAAACGTTCCCACGTTTTATCGGCGCTCATTGTTCGAACCGGACGTGCGAATTGTCCGGCGCCGAAAACCAGCGATTGAGGTCGCGCCCCGGCACCGCCGCCTGCGTGAACGTGAACGTGCCGTCGCGCGCCATTTCCGTCGCGGCGCGCAGGAACGCGCCGAATGCGGCCCGCGCCAGCGCGCCGCCGACGCTCACGCGCTTCACGCCGAGCGCCGCGAGCGCCTCGAGGCTCAGCAACCCGCCCTGCAGCCCCATCACGACGTTAACCGGCGCGCCGACCGCGCGCGTGATCGCCGCGATCTCGTCGGGATCGGTCACGCCCGGTGCGTAGAGCACGTCGGCGCCGGCGTCGCGGTACGCGACGAGCCGCGCGATCGTGTCGGCAAGGTCGGGACGGCCATGCAGATAGTTTTCGCAGCGCGCGGTTAGCGTGAACGGAAACCGCAGCGAGCGCGCCGCGTCGACCGCCGCCGCGATGCGCTCGACCGCCAGGTCGTGCGGGTAGATCGGCGCGTCGGCGCGGCCGGTCGCATCCTCGATCGAGCCGCCCACCGCGCCGGCGTCGGCCGCCAGGCGAATCGTCTCGGCGACCGCGTCGGGCGCGTCGCCGAAGCCGTTCTCGAGATCGGCGCTGACCGGCAGGCCGCCCGCGGCGACGATCTCGGCGATGTGGCCGAGCATTTCGTCGCGGTCGATCGCGTTGTCGGGCCGCCCCCTCGAAAAGGCGAAGCCGGCGCTCGTGGTGGCAAGCGATTCGAAGCCGGCCATCGCGAGCAGCCGGGCGGAACCGGCATCCCACGGGTTCGGGATGATGAAGGCCCCGGGGCGCGTGTGCAGCGCGCGGAAGGTTTCGGCCAGGCGGAACTGCACGTTGGAATCGGACATTGCGGTCTCCTCGGAATGGAGACGTCAGCATACGCGCGCGCGATACCGCGACGGTTCAGGGCGCGGTGAAATATATATGCGGATGCCGGGGCCGCGCGCGCGGCGCGGTGTGCCGCCAGTCACGCCGCCGTGCGGCTACACGACGTAAGCGCCCTTCGCATGCAGTTCCGCTTCCGTGCGCTCGAGCGCCGCGATCGCATCGCTGCCTTCCATCGCCAGCAGCTGCGCGACCAGCGCCTCGGCCATCGCATGCGCGGCGACCAGCGACGGAAAGAACGACGGGCTGTCGTGCGTGAAGATCAGCTGCGCGTCCGCATGCAGCGCGATCGGCGACACCGCGCTGTCCGTGATCGCGACGATCTTGCTGCCCTGCGCCTTCGCCGCCTGCGCGACACGCGTCGCTTCCGCGGAATACGGCGCGAAACTGATGATCACCGTCACGCTCTGCTTCGCGATCGTGCGCAGCTCCATTTCGAGCGAGCCGGCGACGCCGTTGAGCAACGACACGGTCGGCCGGAACAGCCGATAGCCGTATACGAATCCGAACGCGACCGGATAGCAGGACCGAAATCCCGCGACGTGCACGTGCGACGCCTTGCGAATCAGTTTCGCGGCGTCGGCGAGCGCGTGCGCATTCTGCGCGGCGGTGGCGGCGAGATTGTGCTGCTGTGCGGCGAGCAGGTCGTGCGCGAGCGACGCCTTCGCGTCGGGCCGCACGAGCGAACGCGCACGCTGCGTGAGCGGCTCGGGACGCGCGCGCACGCGCGCGACGCACAGGTCGCGCAGCTCGTTCCAGCCGGGGAAACCGAATTGCTGCGCGAGCCGCACGAGCGACGCGGGTTGAACCTGCGCGCGCTGCGCGACCTTGCGCATCGACGAGGTGGCAACCTCGTCGGGATGATCGAGCAGAAATGCAGCGCCCGCCTGGAATTGCGGGCTCAGTTCGGAAAATTGCGCCCGGATCCGGGACGCGAGTTCATCGAAATTGGCAGCCATCTTGGTGAGAACGGGAACCGGTCGTCCATGGTATCACCGGCCCCGTCCGCACCGGTGCACCGGTCAGCGCAACACTTCGACGTGATCGGCGTCGACCTTCACCTTGCCCGACCACTTGCGCTCGAACTCGCCGGTCAGCTTCACTTCGCTCTTGTCGCTGACGGGCTGGCCGGCCGCCCACAGCTTTTTGTCGATCTCGACGCGGATCGTGCCGGTTGCATCGGCGAACTCGTAGTCCTCGCCGCCGGTGTGCTTGACGATGCGCCCCTGCAGTTGCACGTGCTGATCGTCCTTGCCGTTCGCGAGCAGTTCCTTCACGGTCGTCGTGGTCAGCGTGGACGGCCCCGTGTATTCCGCGTAGACGGCGGCGGGCAGCACGGCGAGCGCGATCGCCAGGATTCTCGTCAGGTGTTTCATGATCTCGTTCCTCCATTTTTTCGAGTGCGCCGCGCTCCCGTTGAACGCGACGGCCCCGAGATTACGGAGCGTAAGATTAAGCAAACCTGAAGGCCGTCGGCCGCGGCATGCCGTCGCGGCCTTTCGGTGCGCGAACGCACGGAGGCGCCCGTGTTTAAGCTCGGCCTAAGACACCTGCGCTTATCATGGGAACCCCGGGCGCCACGCCCGCCAACTGACACGAATCCATGCGCGTACTGCTCGTCGAGGACGATCCGCTGATCGGCAGCGGGCTCGAACAGGGCCTCAAACAGGAAGGCTTCGCGGTCGACTGGGTCAAGGACGGCGACGCCGCGACGCTCGCGCTGCGCTCCACCAGCTACGGCCTGCTGCTGCTCGACCTCGGGCTGCCGAACCGCGACGGCCTGTCGGTGCTCGCGTCGCTGCGCCGCCGCGACGAAACCCTGCCGGCGATCATCATCACCGCGCGCGACGGCGTGCCGGACCGCATCGCCGGCCTCGACAGCGGCGCCGACGACTACCTCGTCAAGCCGTTCGTGCTCGAGGAACTGCTCGCGCGCATTCGCGCGGTCAACCGCCGCCACGCGGGGCGCGCACAGACGACGCTCGCGATCGGCCCGCTGCGGCTCGATCCCGTCAAGCACCTGGTCTGGCTCAACGACGACGAAGTCACGCTGTCGCCGAAGGAATTCGTGCTGCTGCACGAACTGATGCGCGACCCCGGCGCGGTGATTTCGCGCGAACAGTTCGAGGAACGGCTGTACAGCTGGGGCGAGGAAATCGAAAGCAACGCGGTGCAGGTGCACATCCACAACCTGCGCAAGAAACTCGGCCACGACATGATCCGCACGGTGCGCGGCGTCGGCTACCGGATCGGTGACGGCGCATGACGCATCTGCAACACGCGATCGCGCGCTGGCGCAGCGCATCGCTGCGGCGGCGCCTGTTGATGTGGCTGCTGCCGGCCGCGTGCGTGATCGGGCTGGTCGCGAGCGCGGGCACCTACTGGGGCGCGCTGCGCGAGCTCGACGATCTCCTCGACGACCAGATGCGCAGCATGTCGAAGCAAATCGTCGTCGGCCCGAACGGCGAACTGTCGTTCCGCAATCACGGCGACGGCAAGCACGATTTCGAGGCCAGCGATCCCGACGCCGTGCTGCTGCAGGTCTGGCGCAACGGCACGCTGGTCTATTCGACCGATCGCAAATCCGAGCTGCCGCCGCCCGCGCAGACGGGCATCGGGAGCGTCGACGTCGGCGGCCAGCCGTGGCGCACCTACGTGACCGAACGCGGCGGCACGACGATCCGGCTCGCACAGGCGCGCCATGCGCGCTGGGAAGCGATCGCGGGCATCGCGGTGCACCTGCTGTGGCCGGTGTTCTCGATGCTGCCGGTGCTCGCGATCGGGCTGTGGTTCGGCATCGGCGCGGGGCTTCGGCCGCTGCGCACGATCGCATCCGGCCTGAAGCGCAGGAATGCGAACAATCTCGAACCGGTCGACATCGCGTCGATGCCGAACGAAGTCCGCCCGCTCGCCGAAGCGATCAATGATCTGCTCGCGCGGCTCGACCGCTCATTCACGCTGCAGCGGCACTTCATCGCCGATGCCGCGCACGAGTTGCGCACGCCGATCATGGGGCTGTCGATCCAGTCGCAGTTGCTGCGGCGCGCGTCGACGGCCGACGAACGCGAGCAGATCCTCGCGCAGATCCAGGCCGGCACGACGCGCCTCGGCCACCTCGCCGAACAGCTGCTGACGCTCGCGCGCCTCGAACCCGACGCGCAGGCGTCCGCCGCGGCATCCGCGCCCGTCGATCTCGCCGCGCTGTGCCGCTCGGTGGTCGCCGACCGCACGCGCGTCGCGGATGCGCACCATATCGACCTCGGCGCGATCGTGTCGTCGCCGGTGATGGCCGCGGGCAACATGGACACGTTGCGCGTGCTGCTGAACAACCTCGTCGACAACGCGATCCGCTACGCGGGCGACGGTGCGCGCGTCGACGTGTCCGCGCGCCTCGACGGCGCGACGCCCGTGCTCGAAGTCGCCGACGACGGCCCCGGTATTCCGGAAGCCGAACGCACGGACGTATGGGAGCGCTTCTATCGCGGCGAAGGCGCGCAGGCGGCCACGTCGTCGGGCAGCGGGCTCGGCCTGTCGATCGTCAAGCGGATCGCCGAACAGCATCGCGCGACGGTCGCGCTCGGCACGACGCAAGGCGGGCGCGGGCTGACCGTGACGGTGCGTTTTCCCGTTCCGGCCTGACACTCGCCTGACGGCCGGCTTTTCCACAGATTGTGTTGGCAAGCTTGTGGACAACCGGCCGCTAACGACGGCAAGCAATTGATCCGAAAGGGTTTGGCGGTCGTGCGCAGCGAATGCGCCAGGCCGCGCCGGACAGGCGCACGTCTCGACGCGACATCGCGTAGCGATCCCCTCTCCCGCCACGCCGGCTCGTCCGCCCGTCCGTGGCAATCCACGACCACATTGACAACCAGTTACCAATTGCGTAAATTAGTTGTCAATTTATCGCGCATCCCGACCATGACGAAATCCACCAAGTTGACTTCCGTCGCGCTGTCCGTCTTCCGGCTGAACGGCCTGTTGATCGAATGGGGCAATACCTTTGCCGCGCCGCACGGCCTGACCAGCGCGCGCTGGCAGGTGCTGGGCGCCATCTCGATGGCGCCGGAAGCCCCGAACATCCCGCAGATCGCCGACACCATGGGCATCACGCGGCAGGCCGTCCTGAAACAGATCAACGTGCTCGTGGAAGAAGGACTGGTGCAACCGCTGCCGAATCCGACGCACAAGCGCTCTCCGTTGTACACGCTGACCCCGCGCGGTGCCGCGGCCTACCAGGCGGTGGTCGGGCAATGGCAGCAGCATGTCCGCGACATCTCGGGCCAATTCAGTTCGGCCGATCTCGATGCGGCGATGCGCGTGCTGTCGACGATGTCCGGCGCTCATGCGCCGAACGGGCAGGCGTGATCGCGCCATCGCCCCAATTACTTGCAGGAGTGCCCCATGCCTCATTTCAAGCCGATGGACCCGGCCTTTCCGATCCAGCAACAGCTCTGCATCGACGCGCAACCCGTCGTCCTCGTCAACGTCTTCACGCTGGATCCGGCCGACGAAGCGGATTTCCTGGCCGTGTGGAAGGACGACGCCGAGTTCATGAAACGGCAGCCCGGATTCATTTCGACCCAGCTTCATCGCGCGCTCGGCGACAGTCCGACCTACTTCAACTACGCGATCTGGGAATCGACCGACGCGTTTCGCGCGGCCTTCACGCACCCGGAGTTCGTCGCGAAACTGTCGGCTTATCCGTCGTCCGCCGTCGCGAGCCCGCACCTGTTCCAGAAAGTCGCCGTGGCAGGCGTGTGTACCGCGTGAGCCGACACACGGGCCGGCGCAGCGCGATCGCCACGCGGACTTCTCCACAGAAAATGTTGGCAAGCTTGTGGATATCCTGCGCACCGCGACGCTAAGCCCTTGATCCGACGGACTTTGGCACGCGTGATGCAGACGCGGCGCGCGCCGCGCCGTCAGACGCGCCGGTTCGCCGCACTTCGCATCACGATGCCACGTCGATGTGCGTTCCGATGTGCGTTCGATACGCGACGCGATCGTCACGCCACTTACCCACAGATTTTGTTGGCAAGCTTGTGGATATCCTGCGCACGCATCGCCTAACCCGTTGATCGGCCAACGATTCATGCGCCGCGCCACCGCTGCGGCAGCGCGCGGTCCGCTCACGCGCGCAATCGGACGATCCGGCGCAACGGCGGCACCCCGAACGCAGCTTGACGTTCATGCACACGACGCGTCAGGATCACACGAGCCGCACGCGGCCGCGCATCGCGCGACTGCACGCGCGGCGCCACGTGCGGGCCGTTCGGCCCGCATCGGACAACGACACATCATCCGAGGAAGACCATGGAACACTTCACCGCAGGACAGTTGATCGTCTCGCTCGTGCTCGTCGCGATCGTCGTCTATCCGTATGTCCGGATCGTTCGGCGTACCGGGCATTCAGGCTGGTGGATCCTGACGATGTTCATCCCGGTCCTGAACTTCATCATGTTGTGGGTGTTCGCGTTCGCGCGCTGGCCGTCGGTCGACGATCGGCATGGCTGAACATCGAGCGGGCTTGTCCACAGATTGTGTTGGCAAGCTTGTGGACAGCCTGCGCATACCACGCACAAGCGCTTGATCCGAAAGACTTTGTCCATGCCGCTTCGAATCGTGCAGGCAGGCCCGCGGCATACCGACGCCGCGCCCGCCGCGCGGTGAACGCGACCGCTCGCGGGCTTGTCCACAATTTTTGTTGGCAAGGATGTGGATATCCTGAGCATGCGTGACCTAAGTCGTTGATCGCACAACGTTTCGACCTGCCGGTCACGACCGCGGCACGACGTGCCTCCATCGCTTCGTCCATCCGTCGATGAACGCACGCCGCGCCGCCCGCTCAGGCGAACGTCGCGACCGCGATACGCGCGGCGGCGGCGATCACGTCGTCCTTCGCCTTCGCATCGGCACGCGCCTGCGTGTAGTACACGACGAGCACGATCGGCGCGCGCGACGGCGGCCAGATCACTCCTGCATCGTTCGTCGTCCCGTAGTCGCCGGTGCCGGTCTTGTCGGCCACCTGCCACCCGGCCGGCACGCCCGCGCGAATCCGCTTGTCGCCGACCTTGTTGCCGCGCAGCCACGCGACGAGCTGCGCACGCTGCGCCGGCGGAAGCGCGTCGCCGAGCGTAAGCACGCGCATGCTCGCGGCCATCGCGGCGGGCGTCGTCGTGTCGCGCGGGTCGCCCGGCAATGCGGTGTTCAATTCGGTCTCCCAGCGATCGAGCCGGAACGCGTCGTCGCCGATCGAGCGTGCATATGCGGTCACCGCCTCCGGCCCGCCGATCAGCTTCATCGCCAGGTTCGCGGCCGAGTTGTCGCTGTACTGGATCGCCGCCTCGCACAACTCGGCGACGGTCATCCCGGTGCCGACGTGCTTGCCCGACACCGGCGAGTAGTTCACGAGATCGGACTGCGCGATCGTCACGCGCTGCTGCAGCAGCCCCGGGTGCTCGACGCTCTGCGCGAGCACCGCCGCGCTCAGCATCGCCTTGAACGTGCTGCAGAACGGGAAGCGCTCGTCCGCGCGATGCAGCGCGTGCAGGCCGCTCGCGGTGTCGATCGCGCACACGCCGAGCCGGCCGCCCGCCGCGTGCTCGAGCGCGGCAAACGACGTCGCGGACGAAACGTCCCGCCCCGCGGCCGGCGGCGACGCGCACGCGGCGACGGTCAGGACGAGCGGCGCCGTCGCGGCGGCCAGCAACAGGGTTCGACGTTGCGATGAGTAGGTCATGTCGTGTCTCTCGTGGTGGAATGAATGCGGAACGGCCGGCCGCCGAGACAGCACTATCGTGACTTTACGGTTGCCTGACAAGCAACGATAATTGAGCGCTGCCACAAGAAATTCTTATGACCAAGCTCCGCCCTCATCTTCCGCTGAATGCATTGCGCGCGTTCGAATCGTCGGCGCGCCACCTGAACTTCACGCGCGCCGGCCTCGAGCTGAGCGTGACCCAGGCCGCCGTAAGCCAGCAGGTGCGTTCGCTCGAGGAGCGGCTCGGCTGCGCGCTGTTCACCCGGCTGCCGCGCGGCCTCGGGCTTACCGACGAAGGGCGCGCGCTGCTGCCGGTGCTCAGCGACGCATTCAGCCGGATCGAGACCGTGCTCAAGCAGTTCGAGGGCGGGCGCTTCCACGAGGTGCTGACGCTCGGCGCGGTCGGCACCTTTGCCCTAGGCTGGCTAATGCCACGGTTGAAGCGCTTCGGCGACACGCACCCGTTCGTCGAGCTGCGGCTGCGTACCAACAACAACGTCGTCGACCTCGCGGCCGAGGGCCTCGATTTCGCGATCCGCTTCGGGGAAGGCAACTGGCCGGCGACGCGCAACGAGCGGCTGCTCGATGCACCGCTCACCGCGCTGTGCGCGCCGGAGATCGCGCGGCGTCTCGCACGGCCGGCCGATCTCGCGAACGAAACGCTGCTGCGCTCGTACCGCACCGACGAATGGCTCGGCTGGTTCGACGCCGCGCAGCTCGAACCGTGGGCGGTGAACGGGCCCGTGTTCGATTCGTCGCGGCTGATGGTCGAGGCCGCGATGCAGGGCGCGGGCATCGCGCTCGCGCCGGCCTGCATGTTCGCGCGCGAACTGCAGCTCGGCCAGCTCGCGCGGCCGCTCGACATCGACGTGCGCGCGGGCGGCTACTGGCTCACGTCGCTGAAGTCGAAGCCGCTCACGCCGGCGATGACGCTGTTTCGCGACTGGATCGTTGCGGAAGCGGCCGACGCGGCGCCGGTCGAATGATGGCGCCCTGCTTGTCCACAGATTGTGTTGGCAAGGGTGTGGATATCCTGGGTACCCGGGGCCTAACCCGTTGATCGCGCACGAATTACCGCGCCGATGCACGCAGCGGGCAGCCCGTGCGCAAAGGCGCGAGCCTGCCGGCCGCCGCGCGCCGGATCCTCAACCATCAGGAAGCAATCACGTCAGACTTATCCACAGATTTTGTTGGCAAGCCTGTGGATATTCCACCAATGTGACGCGTAACATCCTGATACAAAAGGGGATTCAGTAGATCGGGGCAGGCAGGTCAATGACGCGGCATCGTTTGCGGCCTCAAGGCCTGCACCACGCAGCCGGTTTTGGGGGCCGGACGGTTCTCCACAGATTGTGTTGGCAAGCTTGTGGATATCCTGCGCACCGGCGGGCTAACTCGTTGAGCGCACGGGGTTTTGTGCGCGCCGCGCAGGATTGGGCAGCACCGGCGCGGGCCGTGCGGCCGACGCCCGCGCTGCCGGTTCATCAATGCCGGTCAAGCCCGCCGCGCAAATCACGCGCCTTGTCGCGCAGCGCCTCGTATCCGGAGCGCGCATGTTCGGGCAGGTCGGGATCGCCGATCAGCGCGCCGAGCGTTTCGATCAGGCTGAACAGGATGCCCTTCGCCGCGCCAGCCGCGATGCTCTGCGACTCGATCGACTTGTGCAGGTGGTCGACCGCCGCTTCCAGATTCTCGAGCTTGTGCTCGCCGTCGTCGGGCCGATTGTCGGTCGTCATCGTAGGTGCCTCCGCCATCGTTCAAGGGTCATGTCACGATTCTATGCCGCTGCGCGCGGACGTGGCGCGACATCGCGCAACGTCCGTGCAGGCCGCTGCACGACTACAGCACCGCGACCACCTTCACCCGCCCCGGCTGCGCCGCCGCCGCGACCACCTGGCCATCGACGCGCCGGAACGTCAGCGATACGGTTTCGTCGCCGACCCGCAGTTCGTCGATGCGCAGCCAGTCGACGCCTTCGGGCAGCGCCGGGCGTTCGACGCGCACTTCGTGGCGCGCCGCGTCCACGCTCACGCCGAGACAGGCCTGCAGCATCATGAACGGCGCACCGGCCGCCCACGCCTGCGGCAGGCACGCGACCGGATAGGCCGTCGGCGGCTCGCCGCGCCGGCGCGGGAACCCGCAGAACAGCTCCGGCAGCCGCATCTCGAAGCTGACCGCGGCTTCGAACAGCGCGCGCAGCAGGTTCACCGCGGCCGTCTTGTCGCCGTAGCGCGCAAGCCCGCGCGCGATCAGCGCATTGTCGTGCGGCCACACCGAGCCGTTGTGATAGGCCATCGGATTGAAGCGCGGCTGGCCGGCCGCGAGCGTGCGAATGCCCCAGCCCGTCTGGAACAGCGTCGAGCCGAGCACGCCGGCGACCGCCGCGCCGCGCTCGGCGTCGGGCAGCCCGAACGCGAGCAGATGGCCCGCATTCGACGCCAGCACGCGGCACAGGTCGCCGTGACCGTCGAGCGCGATCCCGTAGAACTCGCCCTCCGGCATCCAGAACAGCGCGTCGACCTGGTCGCGCAGCGCCTTCGCGCGCAACGCGTAGCGCGTCGAGTCGGCCGCGTGGCCGCGCCGGTGCGAGCACATCGACATCGCATCGAGCGCCGCGCACGCATACGCCTGCACTTCGACCAGCGCGATCGGGCCGTCGGGGAAGCGCCCGTCCGCGTGGAACACCGAATCGTGGCTGTCCTTCCAGCCCTGGTTTGCGAGGCCGCGCTCCGACGTGCGCTGGTAATCGAGCAGCCCGTACGGATTGCGGTCGCACTTGTCGATCACCCACTGCGCGGCGCGCTCGAGCGCGGGCCACAGCTCGTCGATCAGCGCGTCGTCGCCGGTGTGTTCGACGTACGCGCCCGCGAGCACGATGAACAGCGGGGTCGTGTCGACGCCGCCGTAATACAGCGCGAACGGCACCTCGCCCGTCGCGGCCATCTCGCTGCGGCGGAACTCGTGCATGATCTTGCCGGGCTCCGCGTCGCGGAACGCGGACGTCTCGCGCGCCTGGTGCTCCGCGAGAAAGCGCAGCACGCCGCGCGCGAGCGACGGCTGCAGCCACAGCATCTGCAGCGACGTGATCACCGCGTCGCGGCCGAACGGCGTCGAGAACCACGGAATGCCCGCATACGGATACGGCCCGGTGTCGAGCTGCGTCGTGAGCAGCCCGAGATCCGCGAGCGACCGGTCGAGCCATGCGTCGAACAGCGGATTGCCGGTGTTCACGCGCGCCATCGACTCGCGCCGCGAACGCATTTCGCGATGCACGCCGACGAGCGCGGTGCGCAGCGCGACGCGGCCGCATCCCGGGCCTTCCCCGTCGTGCGCGGGGCCGAGCGTCGCGTCGACGGTCAGGTAGATCGACACGCACGCCTGCGCGGCGATCGTCAGCGTGTAATCGGCGCGATCGACCGACAGCGCGTCGGGCGCCGGCGAAAAATGCACGGTCACGTTGCGCTCGACCTTGTCGAGGCCGTCGTAACGCAGCCGCACCGCCCCGGCGTCGACGCGTGGCGCGACCACCGTGCCGCGCTTCGGGCGCGGCGTGCCGCGCACTTCGAACATGTCCTTGAAATCGGCCGCGAACGACAGCGACAGCGGCACCTCGGCCTCGCTCGCGCCGTAGTTCGTCAGCGTCAGCGCTTCGTACAGCACGTCGCCCGCGAGCACGCGCATCCGTTCGATGTGAATCACGCCCTCGGGCGTCTCGCGGCCGCCGAGCGGCGGCAGCGGGCGGTTCGTCAGGTGCGCGGTGAACGACGCGTTGTCCGCGCTCGTCGCGCCCGACAGCAGCGACGGCGCGCGGCCGCCGAAGGTCAGGCGCCATGTCGACAGCACGCGCATGTCGTCGACGAACAGGCCGTCGTCATGGCCGCCGATGTCGCCGAGCGCGTCGCTGACCACGAACGCGTCACCGGATTTCAATACGTACTGGTTGTTGCGTGCGAGTGCCTGCGGATCGGCTTCGGGGGCGATGAACGCGGCGCCCGTCGCCTGGGTCGGGGGAACCGGCGCGACTTGCGGCGCCTGCGTCGTGGTGGCTTCGGCGTGATTCGGCATCGATGCTCCTGTGTCGAGGCGCAACGCGCGGTGCGCGTCGCGTGTTTCGCACAGGATAGGCCAGAACGGGGAGTGCGCGCAGCGACGAAAAAGACGCGACCCCCGCGGCGTTGCCGTCGCCGCACGAGGTCGCGCACAGGCACATCAGGCGGTGCTCAGAACTTCCACAGGATGTTGCCGAGCACCGCGTTGTCACGCACGCCGCTGCCGTACTGGCCGCTGAACGTGAGGCCGAGCGTCAGGCGCTTCGTGATGGCCGCGTCGATACCCGCTTCGAGCACCGCGCTGTCGCGAGCAATCGGCACGCCCGACACCTGGAACGACGTACCGCCGTTCGCGAACGTGAACGCCGACGACGGCTGCACGTTGCCGAACGCGTGCCGCCAGCCGACCGTCCCGCGCGCGGTGAACGTGCCGCTCGCGATCGTGCCGAGCTGCGACGCGGCACGCACGCCGAGCGTCGAAAAACCGACGTGGGTCGTCTCGCCGCCGGCGCGCAGCGCGGCCGCGCCGCCGCTTTCCGTATAGCCGTCGGTATGCAGGTTCACGTAGGCAAGACCCGCGAACGGTTCGAGCGCGACCGGCCCGACCGGCAGCGCATAGCCGACTTCGCCGAACACCTGCGCGGAATTCGCGTTGTAGCCGGCCGAATCGTGATCGGAGAAGCCCGCGAAGCCCGGATTGCGGTCGCTGTTGATCCGGTACCACGTGTACGACGCGCCACCGCGCACGCCGAGCGCACCGTATTGCGCGCCGCCGTACAGCGACAGGTAATAGCTGTTGACCGACGCCGACGAACTCTGGTCGTTGTCGAGCGAGCTGTGCGTGACGCCGGCGGCCAGGCCGGCGCGCCACTTGTCGTTGAGCGCCATGTCGGCACCGGCGATGAAGCCCGTCATGCTGCGGTTGATCGCCGACGTGTTGCCGTCGCCCGCGAGCCTGCTGCGGCCGCCGAACGCCTGCCCCCAGACCACCGGCTGATACGGCGTGCCGCCATAGCATCCTTCGCGCGAACCGATCCGGCGTTCCGGCGGCAACGTCGGGTCGGCGACACCGGCCGTGTTGTCGCCGCACAGCGCGGCGCCGCCCGACGACAGCGCAGCGAGCGGCCCCGATCCGGGCGCGAGGCCCTGGCGCACGCGATCGGTGACGGCATCGCGCACGTAGCGGCTGTCGAGCAGCAGCATGCTCTTCAGGCTCGCTTGCAGTTCGCCGTCGAGCATCCCGTAGGCGCGGCGCGCGGTGGCCGCGTCGGTCGTCAGTATCGTGTCGTACAGCGGATTGCCCGTGCCGAGCGCACCGATCGCGGTCGCGACCGCGCGCTGGTTCGGCGTCGTCGCGACATCGGGCAGCGACGTGCCGTTCGTGACGAGCTGCAGGTACACGTGGTCCGGATCGTAGCTGAGCGTCGGCATCAGGAACGCGTAGTTCGAATTCACCTGGCTGAACGTGCCCTGCACGCCCGACGATGCGGTGAGGATCGTGTACTTCGTGGTCGGCTGGTAGCTGGCCTGGTTCGCGAGCACCTGCACGGTGCCGCCGTTCAGCGTGGCCGCGCCGCTCGCCGCGATGCTGCCGCCCTGCTGCGGCGTGACCGCGACCTGCAGCGTCGAGCCCGGCTGGAACGTGACGTTGCCGGCGACGTTCAGCGCCGCGCCCGGCTGCGACACGGCCGCGAACGCGCCGCTCTGCACGACGATGCCGCCGACCGTGCCGGTGCCCGTCAGCGTCGCGCCGCTCTGCACGGTCACGGTCGACTGGCCGAGCGAACCGTCGACGGCGAGCGTGCCCGCGGCGACGGTGGTGGGACCGCTCAGCGTACTGAGGCCCGTCAGCGTCAGTTGTCCGCTGCCGGCCTGGGTCAGCGAGCCGGTGCCGGACAGCACGCTCGCGAGCGTCACGTGGGCGGACTGGTTGAAGATCAGCGCGCCGTTGTCGACGACATTGCCGACCACGCTGCCCGACGTGCCGCCGTTGCCGAGCTGCAGCGTGCCGCCCGCCGCGATCGTCGTGCCGCCCGTGTACGTGTTCGCGCCCGTCAGCGTCTGGATGCCGGTGCCCGCGACCGTCAGCCCGCCGGTCCCGCCGATCACCCCGCCGAACACGCCGCTGGCGGTTCCGCCCAGCGTCAGCGCGTTGCCGCCGAGGCTCACGTTGCTGCCGGCCACGCCCGACAGCGCGCCGAGCGTTTGCGCGCCCGACGCGCTGCTCAGGTCGAGCGTCGCGCCGGTGCCGGCGAGGTTCATCGTGCCGGTCGCCGCCAGGCTGCCGCCCGCGCCGACCGCCAGCGTGCCCGCGTTGATCGTCGTGCCGCCGGTGTACGTGTTCGCGCCCGTCAGCGTCGTGGTCGCCGCGCCGTCCTTCACGAGCGCGCCCGTGCCGGAGATCGCGCCGCTCAATCCGAGCGTATTGCTGCCGCCGAGCGTCAGCGTCGCGCCCGTGCCGAGAGCAACCGCATTCGTCATCGACAGGTTCGTGTTCGTATCGAGCGTCGCCGCGCCGCCGACGTTCAGCGCGCCGGTACCGAGCGCCGCGGCGTTGCCGAGCACCAGGCCGCCGCTATTGAGGTTCGTGCCGCCCGAATAAGTGCTCGCGCCGTTCAGCGTCTGCGTGCCGGTGCCGGCCAGCGTCAGGCTGCCGGTGCCGCCGATCGCCCCGTTGAACGTGCCGCTGCCCGTCCCGCCCAGCGTCAGCGCGTTGGCGCCGATATTCACGTTGCTGCCGGCCACGCCCGACAGCGCGCCGAGCGTTTGCGCACCCGTCGCACCGCTCAGGTCGAGCGTCGCGCCCGCGTTCGCGAGATTCATCGCGCCGGTCGCGGCCAGGCTGCCGCCCGCACCGATCGCCAGCGTGCCCGCATTGATCGTCGTGCCGCCGGTGTACGTGTTCGCGCCCGTCAGCGTCGTGGTCGCCGCGCCGTCCTTCACGAGCGCGCCCGCGCCGGAGATCGCGCCGCTCAATCCGAGCGCGTTGCTGCCGCCGAGCGTCAGCGTCGCGCCCGTGCCGAGATCGACTGCGTTGGTGATCGACAGGCTCGCGTTCGTATCGAGCGTCGCCGCGCCGCCGACGTTCAGCGCGCCGGTGCCGAGTGCCGCGGCGTTGCCGAGCACCAGGCCGCCGCTATTGAGGTTCGTGCCGCCCGAATAGGTGCTCGCGCCGTTCAGCGTCTGCGTGCCGGTGCCGGCCAGCGTCAGGCTGCCGGTCCCGCCGATCGCCCCGTTGAACGTGCCGCCGGTCGTCCCGCCCAGCGTCAGCGTGTTGGCGCCGAGATTCACGTTGCTGCCGGCCACGCCGTCCAGCGCGCCGATCGACTGCGTGCCCGCGGTCGCACCGCTCAGGTCGAGCGTCGCGCCCGCGTTCGCCAGATTCATCGCGCCGGTCCCCGCCAGGCTGCCGCCCGCGCCGATCGCCAGCGTGCCTGCGTTGATCGTCGTGCCGCCCGTATACGTGTTCGCGCCGGTCAGCGTCACGGTCGCCGCGCCGTTCTTCACCAGCGCGCCCGTGCCGGAAATCCCGCCGCCCAGCCCGAGTGCATTGCTGCCGCCCAGCGTGAGCGCCGTGCTCGCGCCGAGATCGATCGCGTTGCCGATCGCCAGGTTCGTGGTCGCATCGAGCGTCGCCGCGCCGCCGACGGTCAGCGTGCCGGTACCGAGGGCCGCGGCATTGCCGAGCGCGAGGACACCCGCGTTCAGCGTCGTGCCGCCCGTGTAGTTGTTCGCGCCGTTCAGCGTCAGCGTCGCCGCGCCGTTCTTCACGAGCCCACCGCCGCCGGAGATCGTGCCGCCGAGCCCGAGATCGGTGCTGCCGACCACGGTCAGCGTCGTGCCGGTGGCGACGTTGATGCCGTTCGCGAGCGACACGTTGGTGGTCGCATCGAGCGTCGACGAGCCGTTGACGTTCACCGCGCCGAAACCCAGCGCCGCGTTGCTGCCGACGACGAGGTTGCCGCCGTTCAGGTTCGTGCCGCCCGTATACGTGTTCGTGCCGGTCAGCGATTGCGTGCCGGGGCCGGACAGCGTCACGCTGCCCGCACCGCCGATCGTGCCCGCGTAGGTTGCGTTGACGGTGCCATTCAGCGTCAGCGTGTTGGCGCCGAGGGTCACGTTCGTGCCGGCCGCGCCGGACAGCGCGCCGATCGTCCGCGCGCCCGACGCGCCGCCCAGGTCGAATGTCGCGCCCGCGCCGGTCAGGTTCACCGTGCCGGTCGCCGCGAGGCTGCCCGCACCGCTCAGCGCGAGCGTGCCGCTGACGATCGTCGTGTCGCCCGTGTAGGTGTTCACGCCGCTCAGTGACAGCGTCGCCGCGCCGTTCTTCACCAGGCCGCCGTTTCCGCTGATCGTGCCGGACAGCCCGAGGTCGTTGCTGCCGCCGAGCGTCAGCGTCGCGCTGTTGTTGAGATTGACCGCATTGTTGAGCGTGACGCTCGCGCTCGTGTCGAGCGACGCCGCCGCATTGACGTTCAGCGCGCCCGTGCCGAGCGCCAGGTTGTTGCCGGCCACGAGGCCGCCGCCGTTCAGGTTCGTGCCGCCCGCATAGGTGTTGGCGCCCGACAGCGTCAGCGTGCCGCCGTCGTTCTTCGTCAGCGCGCCGCTGCCCGATACCGTGCCCGACAGCGTGAGCCCCGTCGCGCCCTGCACCGTCAGCGCGGTGCCGAGCGCCACGTTGTTCGACACGTTGAGCCCCGCCGTGCCCGCCTGCAACGCACCGCCGTTGGCCGTAATCGTGCCCGTGCCGAGCGACGCGTTGTCGTTGATGATCGCGACGCCGCCCGCGAGCGTCGCGTCCTGCGCGGTCGACGGGCCGTTGATCGTCCAGTTGCCGCTCGTGACGTCGAGATGATTGAAGTTGATGTAATTGTTGACCGCGATCGTGCCGTTCGCGGAGGTGCCCTGCTGCAGGTTCAGCGTGTTGTTGCCGCCCGCGCCGCCGTCGACGATCCCCGTCGCCGCCACGTTGATCGTGTTCGGCCCGATCGTGATGTTGAACGCGCCGCCGGTGCCGCCCGCCGCGTTGACCGACGAGCCCGTCACCGCGTTGAACGTGTTGTTGCTGTTCGCGCCCATCGACACGCCGCCGTTGATCGTGCCCGAGTTCGTGAACGTGTTGCCCTGCCCGGGCGTACCGTTGGTGCCGAGCGACACGCGGCCGTTGATCGTCCCGCTGTTCGTCATGTTGACCGTGCCGCCGCCGTACGCGGCGACCACGGGTGCATCCGCGCCGGACAGCGTCGCGCCGACCAGCGGGTTCGAGCCGATCGTGCCGGTGTTATTGATGGTCGACGTGCCGCCGGTGCCGTTCTGGACCGACAGCGCCATGCCGGTCACGCCGCTGATCGCTACCCCGGTCGAGCCGTTCATCGTGCCGTTGTTGGTGACGGTGGTGTTGCTCGCCGACGCATTGCCGACCACCGCCCCGCTCGACAGCACGCCGAGCCCCGAGCCGAGCGCGGACGGGTCGATCAAGCCGTTGTTGGTCAGCGTGTTGTTGTTCCCGGTCAGCGACATCGCGGTGCCGCCGACGCCCAGCAGCACGCCGACGCTCGCGCCGGGATTGACGGTGACGTTCAGGTTGTTCGCGCTGTTCGCATAGCTCGGCGCCAGCGGATTCGCGACGCCCGAGCAGGTTACCGTGGTGCCCGCCGTGCTGCAGGTCGCGTACGCGGGAACGATGCCCGCGCCGGACAATGCCAGGAAAACCCCCGTCGGCAACAGGAATCTCGGAAACGGCTCCCCGCTCTTCTTCGAATGCGCAATGTTCATGCTTCCCCTCATCATCGGCATGGATGCTGATCGGACCGGCGACAGCGGAAAATCCGGGACGCAAGCGTGCCCTCCGGCGGTCGCGGAACGACGTCGGTTTATTCGTGGATGAACTGCTGGTTAATCGATTCTCGTTTGCGAACGCAAAACTAACCGGATGCCATGATCGCGACCCCTCGTTTTTTTATGCAGCGACTTTCTGGTTGATTTGATTTCCGCCTGCTTTTGTCAGACTAGGCTATATCAAAAAAACGTGGTTTTCCAGTCGACGTTTGGTTATCTGATCGAGGTCAATCGAATGCGTATTTTTTACTTGAGGAAATGCGTGGAGCGACCGGCTTACGTAGGCTTCCCGGTCATTCCGGCAAAATCCGGGGCCAAGCTACCGACGCCGCGGAATCCGTGAAAACACCGATATTTCGCACTGAATCGCCGGCTGGATTTTCGCGGTGCGATATGAATGACGACGGCGGCAGCCGGCACACATTATCCGGATCCATTTCATTTGCTAATTGAAAGCACGGATTTTCAACGTCCCGCCAAGCACGTTCGAATCAGGCGCACATGAAATCGCCGCCTTGAAACGAAAATGAAAGCCGTGAAATCAATCGATTCCCGGCCGGCACGCGGTGTTACGAAAACAGGCTCATCAGATAGAGCATCGGCCGGAACGACATGGGTCGCGCATCGGGATCGAGCCACAGGCGCAGCGCGTAGATCGCGTATGCGGGCACTTCCCGCCAGCTCGAATAGATATCGCGCCACTGGAAGCGGCGCGGATACGCGGCGAAGATGTTCGCGGGCGCGATGCCGACCCGCTCGAACGCGAGGCGCGCCCGCGCGAGGTGGTAATACTGGCTGACGATCAGCACGCGCGACATCCGGTGCGCCTGCATGTACGCGCGCGCGTGCTGCGCGGTCGCGAGCGTGTTGTCGCCCTGGTCGTCGACGGCGATCCGGTCGGCCGGCACGCCGCGCGCGACCAGATAGTCGCGCATCGCGGTCGCCTCGTTCAGCCCGGGGCCGTCGATCGCGCCGCTGACGAGGAACGCCGGACACTGCCCGGTGCGATAGCAGCGCACGCCGACATCGAGCCGCGCCGCGAGCACCGGTTTCGGCGCGCCACCGTCGTCGAGCGCATTGCCGAAGATCACCGCGACGTCGGCCGGCGCGCTCGGCATCCGCATCCCGGTTCCGACGAGCACGACGGCCGCGACGATCCACAAACACGCGAATGCGGCCAGCACGCGGCCGATTCGGGCCGCACGGCCCTTCTTGAAACGCTGGTTCAAAGCTGTCGGACTCCTGGGGAAGCGTGCCGCCGGTTTGCACGGCACACGGCCCGGCATGCTGCCACGGCGCGCTCGCGCCTGTCCAGGTAACGCGGTCGACACGACCTGCCGAGCGCGTCCGGAGAATCCGGACGACGTTCGGCATGCTGGAGATTCGGGGTTCGAAAGACGGGCGAGGAACGCCAATGCGCCGGCCCGGCCGGCGTCAATCCACCGGACACGTCGCGAGCCGCCCCATCGCCTCCCCCGCGCCGCGCACCGCGCAGGTGGCCGGCTCGTCGGCGATCCGCGCGGTCAGCCCGGTCTCGTCGCGCAGCAGGCGTTCGAGGCCCGCGAGCAGCGCGCCGCCGCCCGTGAGCACCACGCCGCGATGCGCGATGTCGGTCAGGAGTTCGGCCGGCGCATTTTCCAGCACCGACTTCACCGCGCCGATCACCTGCTTGAGCGGTGCGGCCAGCGCGTCCGCCACGTCGTGGTTGGACAGCTCGATCGAGCGCGGCAGGCCGTCCGCGACGCCGCGCCCGATCGCGCGCGTCGACGTGCGCGGCACCGCGCTGGTGGCCGAGCCGATCGAATTCTTCACGCGCTCGGCGGTCTGCTCGCCGAGCAGCACGCCGTACAAGTTGCGCACGTGGTTGACGATCGCCGCGTCGAACTGGTTGCCGCCCACGCGGATCGCCTCGCGGTAGACGATGCCGCCGAGCGCGATCACCGCGACTTCGGTCGTCCCGCCGCCGATATCGATCACCATCGAGCCGACCGGCTCGGTGACCGGCAGGCCCGCGCCGAGCCCGGCGGCAAGCGCTTCCTCGATCAGTTCGACGTCCGATACACCGGCGGCGAACGCGGCCTCGCGGATCGCGCGGCGCTCGACCGCCGTCGCATCCGACGGCACGCACAGCGTGACCTCGACGCGGCGGCCGAAACGCGAACGCGTGCGCGACATGTCGATGAAACGGCGGATCATCTGCTCGGCGGCGTGCGCATCGGCGATCACGCCATGCCGCATGGGCCGCACGGCCTCCAGATGCCCCGGCTCACGGCCGAGCAGCGCCTTCGCGAGCTCGCCGACCGCTTCGAGCGTCGGTCGCGCGTCGGTCGCGCCGCCCTTGCGAAAACAGACGACCGACGGCTGGTTCAGCACCACGCCGCGCTCGTGCGTATAAATCCGCGTACTCGCCGTTCCAGGGTCGATCGCAACGGGTTGCGCAAACAACTTTCCGAACAGCGGTGTCGACATATCAAGCCTTTTTTTGAACAAACCGGCCGAAACGGCCAGGCCGCGTCACCGCGGCGCGCTTTTACCGCCCCATCATGGGCTTAGCGGCAAATCGTTCCGGTACTTTAGACAATTCCCATGATTTTTTCGCGACGAGATTGCCGAATGTGCGTTTCGGCAGGCCCGCGGCTACGCATCGGCCTCTCGCGTCGCGCTTGTAAAACACGGTAATCTCTCGGTCTTGCCTGCTCCCGGCAGGCGTCCGACGACCGATCACGCCAGGTATTCCTCCATGACAGCGACCGCTTTTCCCCGCTGGCTCGGGGTGCGCCCACTCGGCGCAACGCTCGTTGCGCTCTGGTGCTGCACCGTTGCCGCGCAGCCCTTGCCGGCCGCCGACACCCCCGCCGGCCCCGTGACGGCGGCCACTGCCGCCGCACCGGGCGCGCTCGCCGCGACGGCCGCCGCCCCCGCCGCCAAGCCCGCGCCGACCTGCAACGCCGACGGCGGCCCGGCCGGCCGGCCGGCGATCGGCCTCGTGCTGTCCGGCGGCGGCGCCCGCGGATACGCGCACCTGGGCGTGCTGAAGGTGCTCGAGGAGAACCGCATTCCGATCGACTGCATCGCCGGCACCAGCATGGGCGCCGTGGTCGGCGGCCTGTATGCGAGCGGGATGGCCGCCGACGAGATGCAGAAGCAGCTGTCGGAGGTGAACCTCGCCGACATCGCGTTCGACGTGACCGACCGCGCGGACCTGCCGCAAAGCAGCCGCGAGGACGAGCGACTGTACATCAACAGCCTGACGCTCGGCTTCGGCAAGAAAGGCGTGAAGGCGCCGGTCGGCCTCGTGCAGGGCAACCGGCTGCAGGCGCTGCTCGCGAACTGGACCGCCGCCGTGCCGACCAACCAGCCGTTCGACCAGTTGCCGATCCCGTATCGCGCGGTCGCGACCGACCTGCAGACGGGCCAGATGGTCGTGCTGGACCACGGCTCGCTGCCGCTCGCGATCCGCGCGAGCATGGCGATGCCCGGCCTGTTCGCGCCGGCCGAGATCAACGGCCGCGCGCTCGTCGACGGCGGGCTCGTCAGCAACCTGCCGGTCGACACCGCGCGCCAGATGGGGGCGAAGGTCGTGATCGCCGTCGACATCGGCTCGCCGCTGCGCCCGCTCGACGCGCTCGCGTCGCCGGCCGACGTGATGCAGCAGATGGTCGGCATCCTGATCCGCCAGAACGTGACGTCGCAGCGCAAGCAGCTTGCCGCGCAGGACGTGCTGCTCACGCCCGACCTCGGCGCGCTCGCGTTCACCGATTTCCAGAACGCGAAGCAGGCGATCGCCGCCGGCGCGGCCGCCGCGACCGCGGCGCTGCCGCGGCTCAGGCACTTCGCGCTCACGCCCGAACAATACGCGGCCTACCGGTCCGCGCATGCGCAGCCGCTGCCGCCGCCGATCCGCATCACGCGGATCGAGATCAAGACGACCGGCGGCGTGCCGAAGCGTGTCGTCAGCGACGCGCTGCATGTGAAACCGGGCGACACCTACGATCCCGCGACCGTCAGCCAGGACCTGCTCGGGCTGACGACCGGCGGCAATTTCGAGAGCGTGACGCAGCAGATCGTGAGCCACGGCGACGAGAACGTGCTCGAGATCGATGCGCGGGAGAAATACTGGGGGCCGAATTTCCTGCTGTTCGGCGTCGGGATGTCGAGCAGCTCGACCGACGAGGGCGGCTTCCGCCTGCACGTCGGCTACCGGCGGCCGTGGCTCACCGAATCGGGCCTCGAGTTCCGCGCGGACACGACGATCGGCAGCGATCTGCAGTCGGCGCGCGTCGAATTGCGCCAGCCGCTGCCGGCCGCGTACGGCTTCTACATTTCGCCCTATGCGGAATACCAGCGCCGCTATGTGAACCTGTACGACAACAGCGGCGAGGTGAAGCTGAATCAATACTTGATGCAGACGGCGCGCACCGGGCTCGACTTCGGCCTGCCGATCGCACGGCTCGGCGACTTCCGGATGGGTATCGGCTACGCGACCGGGCATGGCTCGCCGAACTACAACCTGCCATTCCCGTTCGACGACGGCAGCTCGACGCTGATTTGGCCGAGCTTCACGTCACAGGCGCTGACTGCGCGTGCGCGGCTCGTCATCGATCAGCTCGACGATCCGATGTTCCCGCGGCGCGGCTACTACGGCGAATTCCGTGTCGAACGGTCGCTGTGGTCGCACAACACCCAGTCCGCCCAGGACCTCGCCGATGCGTCCAACACGCCCTATACCGAGCTCTACGGCAAGGCAATGATCGCGCAGCAGTTCGGCCGGCACAGCGTCAGCGCGACGATCGAGGGCGGCAAGAGCATCGGCGGCACCAACCTGATCAACGCGTTCAACTTCACGCTCGGCGGATTCCAGCATCTGGCCGCGTATGCGGCCGACCAGCTGACTGGCAACGAACTCGCATACGGCAACGTGACCTACATGAACCAGTTGATGACCTTCAACGCGTCCCCGATCAAGGCGCTGTCGGTTGGCGCCAGCGCGGAAGTCGGCAACGTGTGGTCGAGCGGCGTGAACGTCGGCGGCGGCACGCTCAAGCAGAGCTACACGTTCTTCACGAGCCTGTCGACCGCATTCGGTCCGCTGTACATGGGTGTCGCGCTCGCGCCGGGCGGCCGGCGCAACATCTACCTGCAGCTCGGCCGCACGTACTGACGGCGCTCAGATCGGCCAGCTGATCTCGAAGCGCGCGCCGCCGAGTTCGACCGGATCGACGACCGCGATCCGGCCGTTGTGCGCGTGGAGCACCTGCCGCGTGATTGCGAGGCCGAGCCCGTAGCCGCCCGTGCGGCGGTCGAGGCGCACGAACGCGTCGAAGATCCGCTCGCGCTCGCTCTCCGGCACGCCCGGGCCGTCGTCCTCGACGAAGATCGCGATGTTGCCGTGCTCGATCGCGATCCCGACGACGATCCGCGACGCCGCATATTTGCTCGCGTTGCGCAGCAGGTTGCGCATCGCGTACGACATCAGCCGCCGGTCCATCTTCACGCGCAGGTCCGACGCGATCGCGATGCGCGACTCGATCGCGCGCTCCGGATACAGCAGCTGCGCGTCGCTGATCTGGTGCTCGAACCACGCGACCGGCGCGGTCAGTTCGAGGTTCGACTGCAGCGAGCTGTATTCGAGCCGCGCATACGTGAGGCTCATGTCGATCAGCTCCTCGAGCTCGGTCACGTCCTGCGCGATGCTCTCCAGCGCACCGTTGTATTCGGCGGCGGAGCCCGGCTCGCGCAGCATCTCGAGCGCGAAACGCACGCGCGCGAGCGGCGTGCGCAGCTCGTGCGAGATCCCGTTCGTCAGGTCGCGCTGCGCGGCGATCAGCCGTTCCATGCGCATCGCGAGCGCGTTCAGCGTGCGCGCGAGCGGGCCGATGATCACACTGTGCGACTCCCGCGCGCGCGTGTTGAAGCGCCCGCCGGTGAAGTCGATCGCGCGCTCGCGCACCATCACCAGATCCGACCAGACCGGCCGCATCCACCGATACGCGGCGAGCGCGGGCGCGGCGAACACGAAGGCGAGCACGATCCAGATATCGCCCGGCAGCGCGTCGAACGCGTGCCACACGACTTCCGGCGACAGCACCACGCACAACGCGAGCGCCGGCACGAGCGCGGTCAGCAGCACGAGGCCGAGCAGATGCAGGTAAGTCCGCACGTACAGGCGCGACCAGCTCGGAATGCGGTCGGCGCGCGTGTCGGTCCACGCGCGGCGGAAATGCAGCCAGCGCCATTTGACATAGCGCGGCGCCGAAAGCGGCGCTGCGTCGGGGTGCGAAGGGGTGCGTCGGATCATCGCGGCTTCCGGCTATCGTGCGATGCGGGGATGCCGCGGCCGACGGCGTCGTGCCGGGCCGGCGTCATTCCCACGCATGCTTGCTGAACTGGTAACCCTTGCTGCGGATCGTCTTGATCCGCTGCGGGTTGCCCGCGTCGTCGTGCAGCTTGCGGCGCAGCTTCGAGATGCGCCCGTCGATCGTGCGGTCGAGACCGTCGAACTCGACGCCGCGCAGCTGCAGCATCAGGTCGTCGCGGCTGACGACTTCTCCCGCGTGGCACACCAGCACCCACAGCAGGTCGAACTCGGCCGACGTGAGGTCGGGTGAGCTGCCGCCCGGCAGCACGACCGAACGGTCGGTGCGGTCGATCGAGAACTGGCCGAACGTGTAGCGCTCCGGCTGCGGCGCGGCACCCTCGGCCGCGCGCGCGGGGACGCGGCGCAGCTGCGCCTTGATCCGCGCGAGCAGGATGCGCGGCTCGACCGGCTTGTGCACGTAGTCGTCGGCGCCGAATTCGAGGCCGAGCAGCTCGTCGAACGGCTCGTCGCGCGCCGTCACCATGATGATCACGCCGTCGTACTGCTTGCGCGCCTCGCGGCAGATCTCGAAGCCGTCCTTGCCCGGCAGGTTCACGTCGAGAATGACGAGATCCGGGCGCGTGGACAGGATCGCCGGCACGGCGGCGTCACCGTGCAGCACAGTGTCGACTTCGTAGTCGTTCTTGCGCAGGTAGCCGGCGATCAGCGTGGACAGGCGGGTGTCGTCTTCGACGAGCAGGATGCGAAAAGACATGGGCAACGGTCGGATCATACGGGGAGACCGTGGCGGCGGCGGGCTTGCGCCGGCTGCCGGCCATCGGCCGAAACGTACCGCATGATACTGCGCCCGCCGATTGCCCGTTTGAAGATCTGGAGAATAAGGGCGCGATGGCTGCCACGCTTGACGAATCGGCGCCGAAACGGTTCCATACGGGCTCTTTGAAAACCGGGCTCCGCGCCCGCCCTGCCTCGTACGCGATGAACTATCAGCCGATCCTCGAACGCATCCATGCCGAACTCGCCCCCTGGATCGGCCAGGGACGCGTTGCCGACTACATTCCCGAGCTCGCGAAAGTGCCCGCCGACAAGTTCGGGATGGCCGTCGTGACGCTGGACGGAAACGTTTACACCGTCGGCGACGCGCAGGAGCGCTTCTCGATCCAGAGCATCTCGAAGCTGTTCGCGTGCACGCTTGCATTCCAGCTGCTGGGCGATGCGCTGTGGGAACGGGTCGGCCGCGAGCCGTCCGGCACCGCGTTCAATTCGCTCGTTCAGCTCGAAAGCGAGCGCGGCAAGCCGCGCAACCCGTTCATCAACGCCGGCGCGCTGGTCGTCACCGACGTGCTGTGCCGCCGCTTCGTCAAGGCCGAGACGGCGCTCGTCGAATTCGTGCGGCGGCTGATCGGTGTTGGCGACGTCGACTACGATTCGCGCGTCGCGCTGTCGGAACTGGAACATGCGGAACGCAACCGCGCGATGGCGCATTTCATGGCGAGCTTCGGGAACATGCAGATGCCGCCCGACACGGTGGTGGACGCGTATTGCCGCCAGTGTGCGATCACGATGAACTGCATCGAGCTTGCGCAAGCGGCGCTGTTTCTCGCGAACGGCGGCATCGCGCCCGTCACCGGCGAGCGGGTCGTCGATGCGAGCTCGGCGAAGCGGTTGTCGGCGCTGATGTTGACCTGTGGCACCTACGACGCGGCGGGCGACTTCGTTTATCGCGTCGGCTTGCCTGCCAAGAGCGGTGTCGGCGGCGGGATCGTCGCGGTGCTGCCGGGTGACATGGCCGTGTGCGTGTGGGCGCCGGGGCTGGATGCGAATGGGAACTCGTTGGCGGGGACGTTGGCGTTGGAGTGGTTGACGACTTATACGGGGAGGTCGATTTTTTGAGGGGGCGGGGTTGGGTTTAGGCGTACTTCATTTGGCGCAATGTCGGTGGGTTCATATCGACTCGTGCCGGCGTGCTCAGCGGGGAGGTCGGTTTTCGGCAGCAATCGACCCGCTTGGGTCATTCGGCGTCCCGCATAACGGACCTTCAAACGAGCAATTCTGCCCAACTTCAAAAGACGACGTTGGGAGGCGTTCAACTACGGCCTCGTTGGCCCTACGTCCTCCGGCACCAAGGTTCCGACTCTCCAGTTCCGTGCGATTTCCTCGGCAGTCGACAGTGAGTCGCCGGACAGTTCCGGACGATAGCCCAGAAGCCCGACTACCGATCCAGGATGCGTAGTTTCAGCAATCTTTAGCCAGGCATATGCCGCAATCAGATTTTGCGGAACGCCGAAGCCATTTTTTAGCATCAAACCCAGCTTTGTTTGAGCACTCTCATCGCCTTGTATGGCCGCTTTGCGAAGCCATGTCGCCGCCTGAGCATCGTCTTCGTGCACACCGATTCCGAGGAAGTACAGATTGCCTAGTTCTGACTGGGCCATGGCCTGACCTTGATCGGCCGCTTTGCGGAGCCAGTACGTAGCCGTTACCTCGTCACGTTGTACGCCGTATCCATGGAGGTACATCTCGGCCAGATTGAACTGCGAGTGTCCATAGCCCTGTTCGGCCGCCTTGTGGTACCAAGCTGCGGCTTCGACAAAGTCGCGCTTCACGCCAATTCCGCACCAGTAGATGACACCGAGGTTGTGTTGCGCTGTCGGATCACCTTTCATAGCGGCGTCTTTGACGTTCTCGAAACTGGCAATCGTTGCTGCGCTTGCCGCACAAACTGAGTCGACTCGCTGCTTCACCGCAACCGAACCAGAGTCTCGGCCTCCATCAGAAGAGCTGACGGAAGCTGTCTGAGCTGACGCAGATGGGCATTGAGCTGCGAGGAGGTAAGAGGTCCACACGGCAATGAGGTTAATACAGGTTTTAGTCGCGCGAAATTGCATACCGTATCTGCCAAGCGGAGGGACTCGGTCTGTGTAAGTTGTATCGATACAAGCACTCAAATCAAGGCATTCCAGTTCGTGAACGCACTCGACGATGAGCGTGATCGTCGACCATCTTAGCCTCGGCGTCGAACGTCCGAAAGTTGGCCGATCGCGGCCGGCCGCCGCCCTGCAACGCGCGACCGGCGCAGATCGACCCATTGTCGCCGTTCGACCAAGGACTAGCCAAGGGGGCGCTTTCACTAGTGCAACAGCCATTCTCCGTTCGCATTAACCAACGCGTGCTCGATCTTATGCGAAGCCCTTCGCGTAAGTTGATTGTCCGGGTGCGCGACCGGGTGGAGCGGATGTCCGAATGTGGGAGCGAGTTCAATATAGTCTTACTCTGCAATGGCCGTGCTAGGGAAACACTGATTTATCCGGCTCTGTGGTCATCGCTGACGCAGCCGAGGACGTTGTAGAAGATAGTTCACGGAACGGGTCCACGACGATGAAACGGCAAATGAGCTTTGCGGAAGCGGAAAGCACGGGCAAGAAGCGCATGACTCGGCGCCAGCGTTTCCTGGAAGAGATGGAGAAGCTCGTGCCGTGGTCGCGATTGCTGACG